>NZ_JBEOWF010000012.1:0-244044 GCF_040295925.1 Streptomyces sp. NPDC002588 | reverse complement strand
GGCGAGAACATGCCGATCACCTCGGCCCTGAACAACCTCTCCGGCCAGTACTTCACCGACCCCAACCTGGTCGCCGCCGGCGCCCTGCTCACCGCGATCCCCACGCTGATCGTGTACTTCGCGCTCCAGCGGCAGTTCGTCAGCGGCCTGACCCTGGGCGCCAACAAGGGCTGAGGAGCCGACCGATGAGCATAAGCAGCATTCCCGGTGTTCCCGGTGTTCCCGGCATCGCGTACGGCGGGGACTACAACCCCGAGCAGTGGCCCGAGGAGGTGTGGGGCGAGGACATGCGCCTCATGGCCGAGGCCGGGGTGAACATGGTCAGCGTCAACATCTTCTCGTGGGCGCTGCTGGAACCCGCCGAGGGCGAGTACGACTTCTCCCGCCTCGACCGCCTCCTGGACCTGCTGTACGTCCACGGCATCGCCGCCGACCTGGCCACCCCGACGGCGGCCCCGCCGGCCTGGTTCTTCAAGGCCCACCCCGAGGCGCTGCCCGTGGACGCCGACGGCCGGACACTGTCGTACGGCAGCCGCCAGACGTTCTGCCCGAGCAGCCCGGCGTACCGGACGGCGGCGCTGCGGATCGCCCGCGCGCTCGGCGAGCGGTACGCGGACCACCCGGCCGTGGTCATGTGGCACATCCACAACGAGTACGGCTGCCACAACGCGGAGTGCTTCTGCGACACGAGCGCGCGGGCGTTCCGGGGGTGGCTGCGACGCCGCTACCGGGATCTGGCCGCGCTCAACGACGCCTGGGGCACCACCTTCTGGAGCCAGTGGTACTACGACTGGGACGAGATCATCCCGCCCCGGGCTACGGGCGCCGTCCCCAACCCGACCCATCGGCTGGACTGGCGCCGCTTCTGCAGCGACGAGCTGCTGTCGCTGTGCACGGCGGAGCGGGAGGTGCTGCGCGGGGCGGCCCCGGGGATCCCCGCCACGACCAACTTCATGGTGATGTACAACTTCGACGCGCTGGACTACTGGCGCTGGGCGCCGGAGCTGGACATCGTCTCCAACGACCACTACCTGCGCTCGACCGACCCCGAGTCGGAGATCGACATCGCGATGAGCGGCGACCTCGTACGGTCCCTCGCGGGCGGGCCCTGGCTGCTGATGGAGCACTCCACGGGCGCGGTGAACTGGCAGCCTGTCAACCGGGCCAAGTCCGCAGGCGAGTTGAGACGCAACGCGCTCGCGCATGTCGCCCGCGGCGCCGACGGCATCGCCTACTTCCAGTGGCGGGCGGCGAAGGCGGGTGCCGAACAGTGGCACTCGGCGATGCTGCCGCACGCGGGCACGGACAGCGCGATCTGGCGGGACGTCGTCCAACTCGGCGCGGATCTGCGGTCGTTGGCGGAAGTGCGGGGCGCCGCCGGGACCGCCGAGACGGCGATCGTCTGGGACTGGGACGCGAAGTGGGCGCTGGAGCAGCCCTCTCAACCCAGCGAGCTGGTACGCCAGTCGGAGCTGGTACGCGCCTGGTACGAGCCGCTGTGGCGGGCGGGCGTCGCCGTGGACTTCGTCCGCCCGGACGCGGACCTGTCGGCGTACCGCCTGGTCCTGGCCCCGGCGCTGTACCTGGTGGACGACGCGGGAGCGGCGAACCTCACCGGTTTCGCCGAGCGCGGCGGCACCCTGGCGGTGGGCTTCCACAGCGGCGCGGTGGACGAGAACTGCCATGTCCGGCTGGGCGGTTACCCGGGGGCGTTCCGTGAGGCGCTCGGCGTCCGCACCGACGAGCTCTTCCCGCTCCTGCCGGGCGAGACGGTCGGGCTGGAGGGCGGCGGCCGGGGCTCGCTGTGGTCGGAGCGGGTGCGCACGGCCGGGGCGCAGACGGTGTTCTCCTACACGGACGGCCCCCTGGCGGACGCCCCCGCGATCACCCGCCACGGCTACGGCGTCGGCACCACCTGGTATGTGGCGACCCTGCCGGACGCGGACACCCTGGCCGCCCTGCTGGAGCGGGTGGCCGGGGAGGCGGGGGTGGCACCGGTGCGCGCCGGGATCCCCCGGGGCGTGGAGGCGGTGGTGCGGCGCGGCGCCGACGCCGACTACCTCTTCCTGATCGACCACACCGGACGGGGCGCCCGGGTCGCCGTCGCCGCCGACGCGGTGGAACTCCTCGGCGGCAAGCCCGTGGCCGACGGCTCGGTCTCCGTCCCGCCCGGCGGGGTGGCGGTCGTACGCGAGCCGCACTCCGTGTGAGGCCGGTGCGGGAGGCCCTCTTGTCGCCGGCCTGAGGGCCTCCTAACCTGCTCTTCCGCATGCGTCGTCCGTCGGCGGGGCGAGAGGCGAGGGGGAGCGGCGTTGGCCACGACACCGTCCAGGGAAGAGATCCTCCAGGCTGTCGAACGGCACGTCTCGCGGCGCGGTGCCGGCGTCGCCCTCACTTCCGCCGGTGCGGCCGACTTCTCCTGGCAGTCGGTGTTCGAATGCCGGATCGTGCGCAGTGTGGAGCGCCGGGAGGAGACGCACCGGAGGGAGAAGGGCCGCCAGAGCGCCCCGGCGAAACGGGCGACGTACACCGATCTCGACACTCACCCGGTCCCGCCGCCCGGCGACCCGGCCCGCACCCAGCGGTTCGTGCTCGTCCGGGAGGGCACGCTCGACGAGCTGGTCTGCGAGGACTGCGAGGGCGGCCGCAAGGACTGCGACGTGTGCGCCGGGCGCGGCGGACAGGACTGCCCCCGCCATGTGGAGTGCGAGGTCTGCCACGGCGGCCCCGACGCCTGCTGGGAGTGCGACGGCACCGGCCATCCGCGCAGCCGCCGCGGCCGGAAGACCGCCGTCCGCCCGCAGGGCGCGGAGGAACCCGAACGGGCCGCCTGCCGGCGGTGCCGGCGCCCGGACGTGGCCTGCCCGAACTGCCTGGGCGAACGTCAGACCCGCTGTCCGGTCTGCACGGGTTCCGGCACGGCGCCCTGCACCGCCTGCAAGGGCGCGAAACGGGTCCGGGACGAGGCGTGCGGCGGCACCGGACGCTTCACGGTCTGGACCGAGGGCGTGATCACCCGCACGCCGCACACGGAGGAGACCAAGGTGTCCGCCCCGCCCTTCCTCAGGATCCGGACCGACAAGTGGCACGACCGCACCCTGAACACCGTCGACGCCGAACTCCCCGGCTTCCTCGAGGACGAGCACCACAAACTTGCCACCCGCCTCCTCATCGCCAGGGACGGCGAGATCCGGCGCCGCGTCACCATCCGCTACCTGCCGCTCGCCAGGATCGCGGTGCGCACCGACCCCGACCGCGTCTACTACGCCTACCCCGGCCCCGACGACATCGTGGTGTGCCGCCGCCCCAGCAAGGAACGCCTCACCGCCCTCGCCTGGGCGGTGCTCACCGTCATCGCCCTGGTGACCGTGGTGGCTCTGACGCTGCTGCGCTGACTCGTACCATCTCCACACCGCACGTCATGAGGGGGACATCGTGATCGAACTGGCCGACATGATCCGGGAGTTGCGGGAACAGCTGACGACCGCACTGGCGGAGGGCGACAACCGGATGCTGCGTTTCGAACTGGGGCCCGTGGAAATCGAGGCGTCCGTCGCCGTCACCCGGGAAGGGGGCGCCGACGCGAAGGTACGGCTGTGGGTCGTCGACGCCGGCGCGAACGGCAGGTACGGCCAGGCCGAGACCCAGCGCATCACCCTCACCCTCACTCCCAAGGTCGTACCACCGGGCGGGGGCGTCGGCCGGACGGCGCTGATCACGGGTGACGAGGTCGACGGCGAGATCTGAAGGGGCGGCCGGAGCGGGACGGAGATCCAGGCCCCGTTTCGAGGGGGTCGCTCTTCAGGGCACCCGCAGGGCGTACGAGTCCTGGCCCCCGGGAAACACCAGGGCGCGGCACGCCCCCACGGCGTGCCGCGCCCCTCCCCTGCCCCCGGGTCAGGTGGTCTGGGTCGCCGGTGCCGGCAGGGTTCCCGTGCGGGCGGCCTCGCCGTACCAGTGGGCGCTCGACTTCGGGGTGCGGGTCAGCGTCGCGTAGTCCACGTACACCGCCCCGAACCGCTTCTCGTAGCCGTACGCCCACTCGAAGTTGTCGAGGAGGGACCAGAGGTAGTACCCGCGTACGTCCGCGCCGTCGGCGATCGCGCGCCGCACCGCCGAGAGGTGGCCGTGCAGGTACGCGATCCGCTCGGGGTCGTGGACGCGGCCGTCCGGGTCGGGCTTGTCGTCGTAGGCCGCGCCGTTCTCCGTGATGTAGAGGGGCAGGCCGGGGGCCTCCCTCGTGTAGCGCATGATCAGGTCGTGCAGGCCGGTCGGGTCGATCGTCCAGCCCATCTCCGTGCGGTCGCCGGGGGTCTGGTGGAAGGCGACGTCGTCCGCGGCCGGCCAGGGGGAGTGGTCGCTCGCGCCGTGGCCGTCCGAGCGGGGGCCCCGCACCTCGGTGTCCGCGGCCGAGACCAGCGTCGGCGTGTAGTAGTTCAGGCCCAGCGCGTCCAACGGCTGGTTGATCGCGGCCAGGTCGCCGTCGAGGACGTGACTCCAGTCCGTCAGGGACGAGGTCGCCGACAGCAGCGTCTCGGGGTACGCGCCGTGCAGGATCGGGCCGTGGAAGACGCCGTTCGCCAGGTCGTCGATCTTGCGTACGGCCACCAGGTCCGCGGGGTCGTCCAGCGAAAGCGGCCGTACGACCGAGGAGTTGAGGCTGATCGCCACCGTGTTGCGGGCCGGCATCGCCGCGCGCAGCGCCGAAGTGCCCAGGCCGTGGGCCAGGTTGAGGTGGTGGGCGGCGCGCAGGGAGGCCGCCGGGTCGGTGCGGCCGGGTGCGTGCACACCGGACGCGTAACCCAGGAACGCGCTGCACCACGGCTCGTTCAGCGTGATCCAGTTCTCCACGCGGTCGCCCAGCGCCTCCCCGACGATCTGCGCGTACTCGGCGAACCGCAGCGCCGTGTCCCGCTCCGGCCAGCCGCCCGCGTCCTCCAGCTCCTGAGGGAGGTCCCAGTGGTAGAGGGTGACGGCCGGCTTGATGCCCTTCGACAGCAGCTCGTCGACCAGGCGGCGGTAGAAGTCCAGGCCCACCT
The DNA here is from genome assembly GCF_040295925.1 of Streptomyces sp. NPDC002588. Classification (NCBI taxonomy): domain Bacteria; kingdom Bacillati; phylum Actinomycetota; class Actinomycetes; order Kitasatosporales; family Streptomycetaceae; genus Streptomyces; species Streptomyces sp. NPDC002588. The sequence goes on along the minus strand of NZ_JBEOWF010000012.1, from coordinate 239,005 downwards.
GGACCGCGGGGCCGCGGCCGGTCGGCTGGACCCGGGACCAGGAGATGGAGAAGCGGTACGCCGTGAGACCCAGCTCCGCCATCAGCGCCACGTCGTCGCGGTAGCGGTGGTAGTGGTCGACAGCGATGTCACCGGTCTCGCCACCGGACGTCTTGCCCGGCGTATGGCTGAAGGTGTCCCAGATCGACGGCGTACGGCCGTCCTCCCGCACGGCCCCCTCGATCTGGTACGCGGACGTCGCGGCACCCCAGAGGAAGGTGGGAGGAAAGGACACCGGGGTAATGGGCTCAGACATGGAAGCGCTCCCATGAGTGGTCGTCGAGACCGACGAGGAGGTTGGGGGAAGTCGGGCGGAGGGGGCCGGAGCGGCGCTGACCCGGCCCCTCAGATCGCGGGCCTCGGCCCTTCGGGCGCGGGCCTCGGCCTTTCGGGCGCGGGCCTCGGCCCTTCGGGCGAAGGCATCAGCCCTTCACCGCGCCCTGCATGATGCCGCCCACGATCTGCTTGCCGAAGATCGCGAAGACCAGCAGCAGCGGCAGCGTGCCCAGCAGGGCGCCTCCCATGATCAGGGACTGGTCGGGGGTGTAGCCGCGGCCCAGACCCGTGAGGGCGACCTGCACGGTCGGGTGGCCGTTCTGCGTCAGGACCAGGAACGGCCACAGGAAGTCGTTCCAGGACTGGACGAACGTCAGCATGCCCAGTACCGCCATCGCGGGGCGCGCGGCCGGGAACACGATGTGCCACACCACGCGCCAGCTGCTCGCGCCGTCGACGCGCGCCGCCTCGATCAGCTCGTCCGGCAGCGCCTGGATCAGGTACTGACGCATGAAGAACACGCCGAACGCGCTCACCAGCGACGGGAGGATGACCGCCTGCAGCTGGTCCGCCCAGTTCAGCTTCGCGACCATCATGTACAGCGGGATGATGCTCAGCTGCGGCGGCACCATCATCGTGCCGATCACCATCAGCATCAGGATGTTGCGGCCCCGGAAGCGCAGCTTGGCGAAGGCGAAGCCGGCGATCGTCGACAGGATCACAATCGTGATCGCCGAAGTCCCGGCCACGATGGTCGTGTTGAGGAAGGCCTTGCCGAGGTTCGCCTCGTTCCACGCCACGTCGAGGTTGTGGAAGAGATTGCCGCCGAACCAGAACGGCGGGGGCGTCTCGGCCAGCCGGTTGTTGGTGCGGGACGCGGCGATCGCCGTCCACACCAGCGGGAACAGCGAGCCGATCGAGAACAGGACGAGGATCGTGTAGGCGATCGGGCCCGCATGCAGGGTGCCGCCGGCGCGTGCCGCCTTCGAACGGCGGGTGCGGCGGGACTCCTTGGGCGGCGTGGCGTCCGCGGGCTTGGTCAGGGTCGTCGTCACGGCCGTACCACTCCTAACTGCTGGCGCGCAGTCGGCGCGAGATGACGTAGTTGACCAGCCCGACCACGATCAGGATCAGGAACATGGTCCAGGCGATCGCGGAGGCGCGGCCGAGGTGCATGTTCACCCAGCCCTGCTCGTACAGATACAGGCCGAGCGTCTGGAACTGGTGCTCCGAACCTCCCGACGCGCCCCGGTTGGCGTCGAAGATCAGCGGCTCGCCGAACACCTGGCTCGCGCCGATCGTCGAGACGACCACGGTGAACAGGATCGTCGGGCGCAGCTGCGGCAGCGTGACATGGATGAACTGCCGCCAGCGGTTGGCCCCGTCCAGCGCCGCCGACTCGTACAGATCGCTGGGGATCGCCTGCATCGCGGCCAGGTAGATCAGCGCGTTGTAGCCGGTCCAGCGCCAGATGATGATCGTCGACACCGCTATCTGGGACGGCCACTTGTCGTTCTGCCAGTCGATCGCGTCGACGCCGACGAAGTGCAGCGCCCAGTTGATCATGCCGTAGTCACGGCCGAAGAGCAGGACGAAGACGAGCGCGGCCGCGGCGATCGAGGTGGCGTACGGCGCGAGGACCACCACGCGGTAGAAGATCGAGCCGCGCAGCTTGTAGTTGAGGATGTGGGCCAGGCCCATCGCCATCAGCAGCTGCGGGACCGTCGAGATGATGCCGATGGTGAGGGTGTTCTTCGCCGCGTTCCAGAAGAACTCGTCGTCGAAGATCCGGGTGTAGTTGTACAGGCCGGCCCACTTCATGTCGTTGGGCGCGGTCAGCTCGACCGTGTGCAGCGAGGCCCAGCCGGTGTAGATCAGCGGGAAGAGGCCGAAGGCGAGGAAGAGGACGAAGAACGGGGAGATGAACCCGTACGGACTCCACTTCAGGTCCCGCTGCCAGCGGCGGGAGAGACGGGCGCGGCGCCGCTGCTCCGCCTCGCCGAGGGCGGCGGAAGGGCGGGCCGGGGCCGCGCCCCCCTCCTTAGCGGGGGGCGCGGCGGTGTCGTGCCGGGTGGCCATACCGGTCACTGCTCCAGGTTGTTGTCGATGGTCTTGGTGGCCGTCTCCCATGCCTCCGCGGCGGACTTGCCCTTGGTCACCAGGATGACGCCGTTGTTGGTCAGACCGTCCTGGACGACCTGGTCCTTCGGGCCGATGACCTGCGTCGGGATGGACTTGGCGGCATCGGCGAAGATCTTGCCGATGGGCGCGTCGGCCGTCATGGCGTTCTTGGCGTCCGTCACCAGCGGCTGGGTGTACGAGCCGGGAGTGCTCGGGAAGCTGCCCTGGACGCTGAAGAGCTTGGCGAGCTGCTCGGGCGCGGTCAGCCAGGCGGCCAGCTTCTCCGCCTCCGTCACGTTCTTGCCGCTCTTCGGCACGGTCAGGAAGGTACCGCCCCAGTTGCCGGCCTTCGGCGCGGCGGCCACGTCCCACTTGCCGGTGGCCTCGGGCTTCGACTGGCCCTTGAGGTAGCCGAGCATCCACGGCGGGCAGGCGATCGCGGCGAACTTGTTGTTGGCGATCGTCGAGTTCCAGGCGGGCTGGAACTGGGTCTGCGGCTGGACCAGGCCCTCCTCGGCGGCCTTCGCGGTCAGGTCGAAGGCGTCCTTGATCGCCGGGTTGGTCTTGTAGATGACCTTGCCGGAGGCATCGAAGAACTTGGTCTTCTCACTGCTGATGACCGCGTTGAGCAGACCGCCGGGCGAGTCCATGAAGTAGGTGCCCTTCGGGGCCTTCTTCTTGTAGTTCTCACCGGCCGTGACCAGCTTGTTCCAGTCACCGGCCCACAGCTTGCCGACCTCGTCCCGGTCGGTGGGCAGGCCGGCCTGCTCGAAGAGGTCCTTGCGGTAGCAGATCGCCATCGGGCCGATGTCGGTGCCCAGGCCGATGGTCTGGCCGCCGCTGGTGGTGGCCTGCTGCCACTTCCAGTCCAGCCACTGACTCTTGTCGACGCCCGACACCTTGGAGAAGTCGACGAGCTTGTCCGCGAACTTGTCCGTCACCTCGGCGATGTTGCCGACCTCGACGGCCTGGACGTCCTGCAGACCGCTGTTGGTGGTGAGGTGGTTGACGAGCGCCGGGTAGTAGTTGGCGTTCTGCTCGACCACGGTCTCCTGGATCTTGATGTTCGGGTTGAGCTTCTCGTACTCCTTGTAGAGACCGGCTTCCTTGAAGCCCTGCGTACCGAAAAGACCCAGCGTGATCGTGGTCTTTCCCTTGCCGCTGCCGGACGACGAACCGTCGGATGCGTCGCCTCCGTCGTCGGCACAGCCGGCCAGCAGCCCGGCGCCCAGCGACGCGACGGCCGCGAGGACCACCACCCGGCGGGTGGTTCGGGTACGTGCTCGCATTACGTCCTCCTGTTGCCCTGACGTGCCGACCCCCCGGCCAACTGCATTGTTGGGCCCGTTAGTTACTCGCTGCGGCTCGGGCGGGGAACGTGCGGGATGTGTATGTGTCAGGTACCGTGGGAGCGCTCCCACAGGTGATGTGTTGAAGAGTCGTCGGTTCGGACGGGGGTGTCAAGGGCGGGGGCACGGAGAGACGCGTTCAGTTATCCGGCTGTTAGCTAACTCCCACGGGCGGCGTTTTCCGGCCGGGCGCGGCGGCGGTCGGCGGTCGGTCCTGCCCACGGACGGGACTGTTACATTCCAGGCCAGCGTGATGACGACGGCGGGAAGGCGGGGCCCATGGCAACCCACGGAGCGCGGGGCCGCAGCGGCGGTCGGCCCACCCTCGAAGAGGTGGCCGCCCGCGCCGGCGTAGGCCGGGGCACGGTCTCGCGGGTGATCAACGGCTCCCCCCGGGTCAGCGACGCGACCCGCGCGGCGGTGGAGGCGGCGGTCGCGGAACTCGGCTACGTCCCGAACACCGCCGCCCGCGCCCTCGCGGCCAACCGCACGGACGCGATCGCCCTCGTCGTCCCCGAGCCGGAGACCCGCTTCTTCGCGGAGCCGTACTTCTCGGACATGCTGCGCGGTGTCGGGGCCGAACTCGCCGACACCGAGATGCAGTTGCTGCTGATCTTCGCGGGCAGCGACCGCGAGCGCCAGCGCCTCGCGCAGTACCTGGCGGCGCACCGGGTCGACGGCGTCCTGCTGGTCTCGGTCCACGCGGACGACCCCCTCCCCGACCTGCTGGCCCAGCTGGAGATCCCGGCGGTGATCAGCGGCCCGCGGTCCGCCGGGGAGACCCTCCCGTCGGTGGACTCCGACAACTACGGCGGCGGCCGCTCGGCGGTCGAGCACCTCCTCGCCCGGGGCCGCACCCGCGTCGCCCACATCACCGGCCGCCTCGACGTGTACGGCGCCCAGCGCCGCGTCGACGGCTACCGCGACGCCCTGCGCGACGCGGGGTACGAGGTGGACGAGGGACTCATCGAGCCCGGCGACTTCACGGAGGAGGGCGGCCACCGCGCCATGCGGGCGCTGCTCGCCCGCAGCCCCGCCCTCGACGCGGTCTTCGCGGGCTCCGACGTGATGGCGGCCGGCGCCCGCCAGGCCCTGCGCGAGGCGGGCCGCCGTATCCCCGAGGACGTCGCCCTCGTCGGCTACGACGACTCGGCCATCGCCCGCCACATGGACCCGCCCCTGACGAGCGTCCGCCAGCCGATCGAGGAGATGGGGCGCCGGATGCTGGACCTCCTCCTCACGGAGATCGCCGACCGCCGGCCGGCGGTGTCCCGGGGGCTGGAGAGACGACAGGTGGTGCTGGCCACGGAACTGGTGGGGCGGACCTCGTCCTGACTCGGCCGGGCAGTGGAGCATGCCCGGCCCGCCATCCCGGAACGTCGCCGCCCGGCGTCGGTGAGGTGCGGCCTCTCGGCGGCCGGTGAGACTCCCGGGAAACGCGTCAGCGGGTGACTTCTCGAGGAAGTCACCCGCTGATTGCTCAGGGTGGGTGACGGGACCCGCACGGCCGATCCGGTGACCTTGCGGGGCGTCCTCCTGCGCGGGTCGGAGGGGACGACGCCGCCCCGGCCGGCCTGGCGGCACGTGCTGACGTCGTCCTGGTCGCCGGCCGGCCCCGAACCGGGTCAGGGCGCGTCGCGCGGTCTCGGACCTGGCGACGACGGCCGGCGCGCCGGTCGGTGGAACGCTGCCGATGTCATGGCCTACGACATTCACGTCCTGGTCCTTGCCGAGCGACGCCAGGAGCGCGTGCAGCGTGGCGGCCATGGTCTTCTTGTCGTATCCGGACGCCGGGGCGTCACTCCGGCCCGCGCCGGGCAGGCCCGGCGCGATGACGGTGTAGTGCTCGGCGAGCGCGGGCATGATGCCGAGCCACTCGTACCAGGTCTGGGGGTAGCCGTGGATCAGGACCAGGGTCGGGCCGTGGCCGCCGATCACGTAGTCGATGCCGGTCCCGGCCACCCGGGTCCTGTGTTCGCTGAAGCCGGCGGGTATCCGCTCACCGGCCGGCGATGCCGGCTTGGCGGAGGCCGCGGCCGTGAGGGTGGTCGAGCCGAGGCCGACGGCCAGGGCGAAGACCGCGGCCACCAGGCGGCGGGATCTGGGCAGGCGGAATCACAACCCGCATGATGCGGGCGGGAATTGAGGCGTCCGCGGGTTTTGCCGGTGACCCGAGCAGTAGCGCTGAGCGGTCAGGGACGAGACTTGCCCGCCGTGGCGCTGGGCACCACTGTGTGGCCGAACCGGGTGAACGAAAAGGCCCCCGACCTGCGTTTCCGCGGGTCGGGGGCCTTTCATGTAAGGGTGAGTGACGGGACTCGAACCCGCGACATCCTGGACCACAACCAGGTGCTCTACCAGCTGAGCTACACCCACCACGACCGGTGGTTGGACTTTTGTGTCGTCCCCGACCGGCCGAGAAAAAGTGTACAGGGTCTGAAGGGGTGCTCGCGCACGGCTTTCGCCGTGGACCCGTGCGGCCCTATTGAGCAGGCACGACGTGCTTCGCGGCGATCGTCTTCGCGGTGTCCGAGTCCGGGCCGGGCTGGGGCACGAAGACGGACTCGCGGTAGTAGCGCAGTTCCGCGATGGACTCGCGGATGTCGGCGAGGGCGCGGTGATTGCCGTTCTTCTCGGGGCTGTTGAAGTACGCCCGCGGGTACCAGCGGCGGGCGAGCTCCTTGATCGACGAGACGTCGACGATGCGGTAGTGGAGATAGCCCTCGAGGGTCGGCATGTCGCGGCCGAGGAAGCCGCGGTCCGTGCCGACGGAGTTGCCGCACAGCGGAGCCTTGCCGGGTTCCTTCACGTGCTCGCGCACATACGCCAGCACCTGCGCCTCGGCCTCGGCGAGCGTCGTGCCGCCGGCCAGCTCCTCGAGCAGACCGGACGCGGTGTGCATCTGGCGCACCACCTCCGGCATCGTCTCCAGCGCCTTTGCCGGCGGCCGGATGACGATGTCGACCCCCTCGCCGAGGATGTTCAGCTCGGAGTCGGTGACGAGGGCGGCAACCTCGATGAGCGCGTCGTCCGACAGCGAGAGGCCGGTCATCTCGCAGTCGATCCACACCATGCGATCGTTCATGCGACCACCCTAAAGCTGACGTCCGGGTTTGGGGTGCCCCCGTGCTGGTACGGGGGCGGTGCTGCGACCGGGGGCTGCGCCCCGGACCCCTTTCGGCCCTGAAGGGGCCTCGTCCCCGAACGCCGGACGGGCTGGAGTCGCGCGTCGCCCGCCCGGCGTTCAAGGTCACATCCCGCTGCGCTGCCCCGGCAGGCTCGCCCGTGATGCCGCGTACGCTTCACGCGCGTGCTGCTCGGCCGAGTGGCCGCCCGGTGAGCCCATCGCGCCCGCCGTCGCCGCCGTGCGCCTGATCTGCGGAGGGACCGGGCCCGGTCCCTCCGTGTGCAGCGCCGGAGGCGGGCCCGCCGGCGCCGGTGGTGGCGACGACGGTTCGGCCTCCAGCGGGCGTTCGCCCTGCGGCCTGCGGGCCCGGTACGCCGCCCGGTACGCCGCCGGGGACGAACCCAGTTGGCGGCGGAAGTGGCCGCGCAGGGCCACCGGCGAGCGGAAGCCGCAGCGGCCCGCGACCTCGTCCACCGAGTAGTCCGACGTCTCCAGCAGGCGCTGCGCCTGCAGCACGCGCTGGGTGATCAGCCACTGCAGTGGCGCGCTGCCGGTCAGTGACCGGAAGCGGCGGTCGAAGGTGCGGCGGCTCATGTACGCACGCGCGGCGAGCGTCTCCACGTCGAACTGCTCGTGGAGGTGTTCCAGCGCCCAGGCGACGACCTCGGCCAGCGGGTCGGCGCCGATCTCCTCTGGTAAAGACCTGTCGAGATAGCGCTCCTGGCCGCCCGACCGGCGCGGGGGGACGACGAGACGCCGGGCCAGCGCGCCCGCCGCCTCGTTGCCGTGGTCCGTCCGCACGATGTGGAGACAGAGATCGATTCCGGCGGCGGTGCCCGCCGACGTCAGGACGTCGCCGTCGTCGACGAAGAGTTCCCGCGGATCCACGTGGACCGACGGGTAGCGCTTGGCCAGCGTCGGCGCGTACATCCAGTGGGTGGTGGCCGGGCGGCCGTCCAGCAGACCCGCGGCGGCCAGCACGAACGCGCCGGTGCACAGGCCCACGATGCGGGCACCCTCTTCGTGCGCGCGACGCAGTGCGTCGAGCGCCTCCTCCGGTGGCGGAGAAGTGATCGAACGCCAGGCCGGCACGACGACCGTGCCCGCTCGCGAGATCGCTTCCAAGCCATGCGGCGCGGTGAGTTCCAGGCCCCCTGTGGTCCGCAGCGGGCCTTCCTCGCCGCCGCACACCAACAGGCGGTAGCGCGGCACGCCGGCGTCCTGGCGGTCGATCCCGAACACCGACAGCGGAATGGAACTCTCGAAGATGGGACCGCCGCTGAACAGCAGCACCGCGACGATCTCCTTGCGGCGTCGCCCGGAAAGCTTCCGGGCCGCGGCTTCCGGCGCGGCAGTGGAGTCGTGGCTCATCCTGCTAAGCCCCCCTCGGTGGTCGCGGCTCCTCGGTTGTGTCGCTCCTGCACGTTTCCCCTCGGTCCTGCACGAGTCCCCCGCCGTAGACAGTCAAGATCGAATCTACTGTGTCGCGTGATGCCGGCGTGGCCAGTTCAGCACCCGGCAGATTGTCGACTTGGCAACTTGGCGTGAAGCATTCGATCACGAAGCGTTGCACTCGGGGAGGGTGCAGGGAAGTGCGCCTTGTCGCGGTGGCCAATCCCCGTAGGGTGCGCAGGCCTTCCGAGGGCTTATTCGCGCAGGTCGCACCGGGGGTTGGGGGTGGTTACGGCAAGGGGTGGACGGGAGTGGGAAGTTGGCTGAAAACCAACGGTCTCGTGCGTGAAAACCGGTCAACTGACCGGTGAGTTTCCCCCGGTGTGACGACCGCCACGGTGCGCCCCCGTTCCTGTGCGCTGATGGCGCCCCCGGTGGTACGCCCTGGGTACGTGTACCCGGGATTCCCGGACTTCCCCGGCGTTCCCGGATCTGCCCGCGTCTCCCGCCTCCTCGCCGAGCAGCCGGGCCGTGCCGCGCTCGGACCGGCGCAGCAGCAGCCGGCAGACGGCCGTGACGGCGCCCAGTCCGAGGGCGGTGCCGGTCGCGCCGGCCAGGGAGCTGCCGTGCCAGAGGAGGACCACCGGGACGAGCGCGCAGGAGAAGGCCGCCCAGCGGATCAGGTCGGTCGACCGCTCGTCGCCGCGGCGGGCGGCGGTGGAGCGGGAGCGGGCGGGGCGGGAGGAGGCGGGCCGGGAGGAAGCAGGCCGGGAGGGAGCGGGGCGGGAGGAGGCGGGCGTGCGGGGCACGGGCATGGTTCGGGCTCCTCCCTGGGGGCGGTCGTACCAGACGGGGCGGTGGCGGGCGGGGTCGGGCGGCGGTCACCGGACCGTGGTGACTGCCGCGCTGTGGCGTGGTCCATGGGTTCAACGCTTGTTCGAGCCGTCGGTCACTGTGATCGTGGTCGCTGTCGGCGGGGGATAAGTGAATCCTGTGCAAACCGCCTGTACGGGGCAGCAACCATTGCGTTACGGGCGCCCCCTCGTGCATGCTCCCTGGAACCCCCACCGAGGGTGCTCGGGATCTGGGCGTTGGAGGCGTGGCGCCGTACCCTTGGGGGTATGGGGTTGGGAAGACAATTCCCGGACACAGCTCCGCCGCTCACTGCCGTCCAACCCACATAAGGATCGATTCGCCGAGACAGCCATGGCCGGTCACGAATTCTTCGAACCAGCGGACCGCAAGCGGCCCGTCGCCGACCCCACGGCGGCCGAGCCTCTGGCGGCGGAAGAAGCACGCCCCACCTGCGATCCTGCCTTCAAGCACGGCGTGGTCGTCGGTTTCGACGGCTCCACCTCCAGTGAGCGCGCCCTCGCGTACGCCATCGGCATGGCCCATCGCTCCGGCTCGGGCCTGATCATCGTCCATGTCGCCAACCGGCTGCCCACGACCGTGTGGGCGGGCTGCGAGCCGCCGGTCTTCGTCGACGTGCCGGACCACCGCACCGAGGTCCTCGGGCTGGAACTGGCCTGCGCGGACTACCTCGCCGAGGTGCCGTGGATCCTGGTCGAGCGCGGCGGTGACATCTGCCACGAACTCGAAGAGGTGGGCCGGGAGTACGAGGCCGACGCGATCGTCGTCGGCTCCACCCACGGCATCGTGGGCCGGATCTTCGGCTCGGTCGCCGGGCGGCTCGCCAAGCGAGCCAAGCGGCCGGTCATCGTCATCCCCTGACGCTCGCTCTCCGGCTCCCTGCGCGGGGCATCCCCCTGTCGGCGTCCGGACGCGGAACCTGCTCTTCACCCCGCGGGGCCGGCCTCACGGGGTGAAGAGGGGGTCGCAGCGGTGCCGCGTCCGGTCGTAGGGCTGTCCGGGGCTACTCGACCGTGACCGACTTCGCCAGGTTCCTCGGCTTGTCGATGTCCCGGCCGAGGGCCTTCGCCGTGTAGTAGGCGAGGAGTTGCAGGGGGATGCCCATCAGGATCGGGTCGAGTTCGTCCTCGTTCTTCGGGACGACGATCGTCTGGTCGGCCTTCTCCTGGCACTCGTGGGCCACCGCGAGGATCCTGCCGCTGCGGGCCTTGATCTCCTCCAGGGCCGCGCGGTTCTTCTCCAGCAGATCGTCGTCGGGGACGATCGCGACCGTGGGGAGGGCCGGCTCGATGAGGGCCAGCGGGCCGTGCTTCAGCTCGGACGCCGGGTAGGCCTCGGCGTGGATGTAGGAGACCTCCTTGAGCTTCAGGGAGGCCTCGCGGGCGACCGGGTAGCCGCGGACGCGCCCGATGAAGAGCATCGAGCGGGCCTCGGCGAACTGCTCCGCCAGCTTCTCGATCTCCGCCTCCTGATCGAGGATCTCCGCGATCTGGCCGGGCAGCTTGCGCAGCCCCTCGATGATCCGCCTGCCGTCGCGGACCGAGAGGTCGCGGGTGCGGCCGAGGTGCAGGGCGAGCAGCGCGAAGGCGACCGTGGTGTTGGTGAAGCACTTCGTCGAGACGACGCACACCTCGGGGCCGGCGTGCACGTAGATGCCGCCGTCCGCCTCGCGGGCGATCGCCGAACCGACCACGTTCACCACGCCCAGCACCCGCGCGCCCTTGCGCTTGAGCTCCTGGACGGCGGCGAGGACGTCGTACGTCTCACCGGACTGGGAGACGGCGATGTAGAGGGTGTCGGGGTCGACGACGGCGTTGCGGTAGCGGAACTCGGAGGCCGGCTCGGCGTCTGCCGGGATGCGGGCCAGCTCCTCGATCATCTGGGCGCCGATCATGCCCGCGTGGTAGGAGGTGCCGCAGCCGAGGATCTTCACCCGGCGGATCTTGCGGGCCTCGCGGGCGTCCAGGTTCAGGCCGCCGAGGTGCACGGTGGAGAAGCGGTCGTCGATCCGGCCGCGCAGCACGCGGTCCACGGCGTCGGCCTGCTCGTGGATCTCCTTGTGCATGTAGGTGTCGTGGCCGCCCATGTCGTAGGAGGCGGCCTCCCACTCCACGGTGGTGGGCTCGGCCGTGGTGCGGGTGCCCTCGGTGGTGTAGGTGCGGAAGTCGTCGGCCTTGAGGGTGGCCATCTCGCCGTCGTCGAGCGTGACTATCTGGCGGGTGTGGGCGACCAGCGCGGCGATGTCCGAGGCGACGAACATCTCCTTCTCGCCGATGCCGAGGACGACCGGCGAGCCGTTGCGGGCGACGACGATACGGTCCGGGAAGTCGGCGTGCATGACGGCGATGCCGTAGGTGCCCTCGACGACCCGGAGGGCCTGGCGGACCTTCTCCTCCAGGGTCTCCGCCTGGGAGCGGGCGATCAGGTGGGTGAGGACCTCGGTGTCGGTCTCGGACAGGAACTCGACGCCGTCCGCCTCCAGCTTGCGGCGCAGGTCGGAGGCGTTGTCGATGATGCCGTTGTGGACGACGGCGACCTTGAGGTCGGCCGACATGTGCGGGTGGGCGTTCACGTCGGAGGGGGCGCCGTGGGTGGCCCAGCGGGTGTGGGCGATACCGGTGGTGCCCTTGAAGCGCGCCGGGACCTTGGCCTCCAGGTCCCGGACCCGGCCCTTGGCCTTGACCATCTTCAGACCGGCGGTCCTCGGGGAGGTGACGACTATGCCTGCGGAGTCGTACCCGCGGTACTCCAGCCGCTGCAGGCCCTCCAGCAGCAGGGGGGCGACGTCACGCTTCCCGATGTATCCGACGATTCCGCACATATATAGGTATCCCTCGGTCCTGGCTGGGTGGACTCACCCGTAGACGATGCGACGCAGCTGCCGGAGCGAGAGCTCCGGCGGTGCGACCGCCCGGTACTTCAGGTCCGCCGCGACCCGTTCGAAGATCTCCGCGTTGACCAGGCCCTGGGCCTGCAGCTCGCGGTGGCGGCGACGGACGTAGTCCTCGGTCGTCTCGTCGAAGTAGGCGAGCACGTCCTGGATCACCCGCAGTGCCTCGCCCCGCTGGAGGGGCGTGGACCGCGTCAGATGATCAACAAGTTCGTCGTGCACCCGGTAGATCCTGGGGGACGGTGGCGGCTTTCGCAAGAAATCTGCCCGATTTCGGGCAAGCGCCTGTTAAGGAGCCTTGGGGAAGCGTTGAATGTGTTATGAGCGCCTGTTCGCACCCCGTCCATTTGGTGTCTTGCGCGCCGTCGCCCAAGGCGACGATTTTCAGACCTCATGGACACTCCTCGCATGGGCGTACCCGACGAGCTCGCCGAGCGCATGAGCATGGCCGAGCAGCACGAGTACCTGCGCGCACGATTCTCCCGCCGCTCGATGATGCGCGGTGGCGCGGTCACCATCGGCGCCGTCGCCGGCGGTACGTTCCTGACCGGTACCGAGGCCCAGGCCGCCGTACCGACGAAGACCCCCGACAGCAGCCCGGCCGTCCAGTACGTCGACGGCGCGTACGTCGCCCCCTTCGGCCGCCACCTGGCCTGGGGCAACGACCCCCGCACGGAGATCACCATCTCCTGGCAGGTCCCGCTCCCGGTGAAGAAGCCCTTCGTCCGGATCGGCACCCACGCCTCGCACCTCTCCGTCAAGATCGAGGCCGAGGTCCGCGCCCTCTACACCCCGGCCGGCGTCGGCGCGAGCGGCGACCACACCCAGTACTACGTGCACGCCAAGCTGACCCACCTCAAGCCCGGCAGGACCTACTACTACGGCGTCGGCCACGACGGCTTCGACCCGGCCTCGCCGCAGTTCGCGGGCACCATAGGCACCTTCACCACCGCCCCCGCCCACAAGGAGCCGTTCACCTTCACGGCCTTCGGCGACCAGGGCGTCAGCTACCACGCGCTGGCCAACGACAGCCTGCTCCTCGGCCAGAACCCGTCCTTCCACCTGCACGCCGGCGACATCGCCTACGCCGACCCGGCCGGCCAGGGCAAGACCTCCGACACGGTGTTCGACTCGCGGACCTGGGACCAGTTCCTCGCCCAGACCGAGTCCGTCGCCAAGTCCGTGCCGTGGATGGTGTCGTACGGCAACCACGACATGGAGGCCTGGTACTCGCCCAACGGCTACGGCGGCGAGGAAGCCCGCTGGAACCTCCCGGACAACGGCCCGGACAAGAACAACCTCCCGGGCGTCTACTCCTTCGTCTACGGCAACACGGCGATCATCTCGCTGGACCCCAACGACGTCTCCTTCGAGATCCCGGCCAACCTCGGCATCTCCGGCGGCACCCAGACCAAGTGGTTCGAGGCGCAGCTGAAGAAGTTCCGCGCCTCGAAGGACATCGACTTCGTCGTCGTGTTCTTCCACCACTGCGCGTACTGCACGTCCACCGCGCACGCCTCGGAGGGGGGCGTGCGCCAGGAGTGGGTGCCGCTGTTCGACAAGTACCAGGTGGACCTGGTCATCAACGGCCACAACCACCAGTACGAGCGCACCGACGTGATCAAGGGCAACACGGTCACCAAGAAGCTCCCGATCGGCGGCACGGCCTACCCCGAGACCGAGGGTGTCGTCTACGTCACGGCGGGCGCGGCCGGCCGCAGCCTGTACGCGTTCACCGCCCCGGACTCCTACGAGGGCCACGAGAACGAGGTCGACTCCGTGGCCTCCTTCATCAACCTCAAGGGCGGCAAGCAGAACGAGACCGTCACCTGGTCGCGGGTCCGCTACCTGAACTACTCCTTCCTGCGCGTGGACGTCACCCCCGCGCCGAAGGGCCACTACACCACGCTGAAGGTCCAGGGCATCGCCGAGACCGGTGACCGGATCGACCACTTCACGGTGGCCCGCAAGGCCAAGTAGTCACCCCAGAGGCGAAGTGGTCGCCGAACGGCACCACCGCGCGCCCCGAAGGCGGGGCGCACACCCCTGAGCCCGGCAGGCGGTCCTCACATCTTCCTGAGGACCGCCTGTTTGGCCATCGTGAACTCCTCGTCCGTCAGCACCCCGTCCCGGTGCAGCTCGCCGAGCTCGCGCAGCCGCCGCAGCAGCGCGTCGTGGTCGTCCCCGGCCGCCGGGCGGTCCGGCCGAGGGCGCGGGGGCACGACGTCGCCGGGCGCCGTCGCCGGATGCGGCAGCCGGGCCTGGACGGCCGCCGCGACCAGCGCCATCAGCGGGTCCTTCTTGAAGCCCCACAGTTCGACGGCGTTGGGGTCGTACTTCGGCGGGGCCTTCGTGGGCGCGCCGCGCACGCTGAACCGCAGGTGGCCGTTCTCCAGGCCGACGGCCGGCTTCCACTCGACGCCGACGATGTCCTCGACGGCGAGGGTACGGGTGCCGGCGGCGGCCTTCGCGTCCTCGGTCTTCCAGTTCCACTCCAGCCGCACCCGCTCGCCGTCGAAGCTCGCCGTGCCGTCCCCGGCGGAGAAGGACAGCGGCACGGACGGGCCGGGCAGCAGGTACGCGCCCACCGGGCCGGCCGGCACCTGGTCCAGGGCCAGCGCGTGGCGCACCTCGTCGACGAAGTACTCGGCGACGCCGTACCGGTCGGAGTCGACGGTCAGCTGGTAGGGGTCGTGCGGCTCGGTCAGCCGGCCGCCGGTCGCGTGCAGCAGCGGGTCGGCGCCGTCCCGCAGCCGTAGCCGCAGCCGCCCGGCCCGCTTGCCCTGCTCGAACGAGACTCCCGCCAACGCTCCCAGCGGGAGCCCGAGTTCACCCAGTTCCCGGCGCAGCAGCCCGACGTTCTTGTCCCGGCCGGGGGTCAGCCGCAGCGCGTCACCGTCGAAGACCCAGGTGCCGTCCTTCTGGATGATTTCCGCCATGGGGGAATTCTGGCATCGGGCCGTCACGGCTCCAGCGCGTTCCCTGCAGGGAGAGCGGGGCTCGGGAGGACCGTACTTCCGAGCCCCGTCCCGCCTCGATCAGAACCCCGTGACGGGATTCTCAAGGGTTCCGATCAGCTGGAGGGCGCCCGAGGGATCCGCCAGGTCCACCATCTGCTCGTTGTTGCGCAGCTGGAGCCGGTTGAGGCAGGACAGGGCGAACTCGGGGGCGAACATGTCGTACTGGCGGAACCGGTCGGCCAGTTCGGGGTTCGCCTCCTGGTAGGCGCGGGTGACCTCGGCGACCGTGCGCCAGAAGCCGTCCTCGTCCAGGATCCCCTCGTCGGCCAGGCAGGCCGCGAGGAAGCGGAAGAAGCAGTCGAAGACGTCGGTGAAGAGGGACAGCAGTTTCCTGTCCTCGGGGACCTCGACGCGGATGCGCCGCACCTCCGGCGGCAGCACCGCGTCCGGGTCCAGCACCGCGATCTCCTCGGCGATGTCCTTGTAGACCGCCCGCCGCACGACCCCGTCCCTCAGCACGAGGATCGTGTTCTCGCCGTGTGGCATGAAGACCAGGTCGTAGGCGTAGAAGCTGTGCAGCAGGGGCGTGTAGTACGCCTCGAGGTAGTGGCGCAGCCACTCCGCCGGTGCCAGCCCCGACTGCTCGACGAGCGCGCCGGCCACCGACCTCCCCTCGTGGTCCACATGGATCAGGGAGGCCATGGTCGCGAGCGACTCGCCGTCCTGGAGGGACGGCACCGGGCTCTCCCGCCACAGCGCGGCCAGCATCTTGCGGTACGGCGAGTAGCGGTCCGTGGCCGCCTCGTACTCCAGGTGCCGGTAGCCCACGGCCGCCCGCTCCCGGATGATCGACAGTCCGGCCGACTTCAGCACCGGGTCGTTCTCGATCAGCTGGGCGAGCCAGTCGTTGATCGCCGGGGTGGCCTCCATGTACGCGGCGGAAAGCCCGCGCATGAAGCCCATGTTGAGGACGGACAGCGCCGTCTTCACATAGTGCTTCCCGGGGTGCGAGGAGTTGAAGAAGGTCCGGATGGACTGCTGGGCCAGATACTCGTCGTCGCCCTCGCCCAGGCACACCAGGTTCCTGCGGGCGACCTCGGCGGCGAAGGTGACGGTGAGCTTGTTCCACCACTGCCAGGGGTGGACGGGGACGAGGAGGTAGTCGGCGGGGTCGAGGCCCTGCTCGCGCAGGACGCCGTGGAACCGCTCGACGGTCGCCGGGCCCAGTTCCTCGCGCAGGAAGGACTCGTACTCGATGCCGGCACCGGCCGTGAAGGCCGCCCGCGACCGGTGCGCGGCCAGCCACACCAGGCGGACCGGGCTCGCGGTCTCCGGGGCGTAGGACAGGTATTCGTGGACGCCGAACCCGAGCCGCCCGTTGTTGGCGACGAAGCAGGGGTGGCCCTCGGTCATCCCGGTCTCGATGCCCTGGAAGCCGCCGCGGACCAGCTCCGCCGAAGTGACCTCGGGCTTGGTGAGCTTGTAGCAGGTGCCGGAGAGGGTGGAGGAGATCTCTTCCAGGTAGACCGGCAGGATCGCCTCGCTCAGCCCGAGGGTGTTCTTCAGCTCGACGAAGAAGTCCAGTGCCGCGAGCGGGAGTTCGGCGCCCTCGCGGGTGCGGGTGATCGAGTCGGCGGCCACCTGCCAGTGGTCGAGGGCGCGGCGGACGGCGGTGAAGCGGTAGTACGTCAGACCGTCGTCGCTGCGGATGACGTACCGCCCGTCCTTCTCCTCCGGGGTGATCAGCCGCTCGTGCGCGAACTCGGCGAGGGCCTTGCGGACGAGAAGGCGGTTGGCCTTCTCCCAGCGCTCGGGGGAGAGGTGGGCCACGGCGTCGGCGAGGGTCATACGGACACCCCCACGGCCGCCTCGAACCGCTCACGGGTGCAGAAACTCAACAACGCCTGCTTCTCCGGCTTCCGGATCTCTCGCTCGGCCACGAAGCCGACGGCCTCGTTCAGGGCGTGGACGGCCGTGTTGGACACATCGGGCTCGACGACGACGCGCCGCACCGCCGGGTCCTCGAAGAGGCGCGCCATCACCGCCGTGATGACGGCCCGGGTGAAGCCGTGCACCGGGGTGTCGGTCGCCGGGGTGAGGAAGTGCATGCCGACGTCACCGGGCAACGGCTCGTACAGGCCGACCAGTTCGCGGTGGGCGGGGTCGTAGTGCTCCATCAGGAAGACGGGCACGCCGTCCTGGAGACCGAGCAGGGCGTGCTGGTGCGGGTCGGCGGCGATCTCCATGTAGGCACGCTCGACGTCCACCAGCTTCGCGTCCTGCATCATCCAGTAGGCGGCCTTGGGATGTGTGAGCCAGGAGTGCAGCAACTCGGCGTCGGTCAGCGGGTCGAGGGGGCGAAAGGTGAACGTCATACGGTGAACTCCTGGAACGCGATCGTCTTCTCGACCGGGTAGTACTCGCTGCCGAGCAGCTCACGGATGATGAAGCTGTTGCGGTAGGCGCCCATGCCGAGGTCGGGGGACGTGACGCTGTGCGTGTGCACGCCGGCGTTCTGCAGGAACACGCCCCGGCCCGTGGTGTCGATGGAGTAGTTGCGGGCGACGTCGAAGTTGCCGTGGGAGTCGTAGCGCAGCCTGTCCTTGACGGGCGCGAGGAACTCCGGCTCGCTGTAGTGGTAGCCGGTGGCCAGGACCAGCCCCTGGGAGTCGAGCTCGAAGTCCTTCTCCTGCTCCTCCTGGCGGAAGGAGAGCGTGTACGTGCCGTTCTCGTGGCGCGCGCCGGTCAGCGCGGAGTTGGTGAGCAGCCGGGTGGGGACCGGCCCGCCGAGGTTCTTCTGGTACAGCAGGTCGAAGATCTCGTTGACGAGGTCACCGTCGATGCCCTTGAACAGGCCCTTCTGCGCCTGCGTGAGCCGGTAGCGGGTGGCCTCGGGCAGGGCGCGGAAGTAGTCGATGTACTCCGGCGAGGTCATCTCGAGGGTGAGCTTGGTGTATTCGAGGGGGAAGAAGCGCGGGGAGCGCGTCACCCAGTTGAGCCGGTAGCCGTGGACGTCGATCTCGCCGAGCAGGTCGTGGTAGATCTCGGCCGCCGACTGCCCGGACCCGACGAGCGTGATCGACTCCTTCTTCTGCAGCTCCGCCTTGTGCTGGACATAGCGGGAGTTGTGCAGGAAGTCGCCGCCGAGACCAGCGCAGGCGTCGGGGACGTACGGCGTCGTACCGGTGCCGAGGACCAGATGGCGGGCGCGGAACTCCTCACCGGCGGTCGTCTTCACCACGTACAGGCCGTCGTCGTACGTCACCTCCGAGACCGTCGTCGAGAAGCGCACGCTGCTCAGCTTGTTCGCGGCCCAGCGGCAGTAGTCGTCGTACTCGACCCGCAGCGGGTAGAAGTTCTCGCGGATGTAGAACGAGTAGAGCCGGCCCTTCTCCTTCAGGTAGTTGAGGAAGGAGTACGGCGAGGTCGGGTCGGCCAGGGTGACCAGGTCCGACATGAACGGGGTCTGGAGGTGGGCGCCGTCGAGGAACATGCCGGCGTGCCACTCGAAGTCGGGCTTGGACTCCAGGAAGACACCGTCGAGCGTGTCGATCGGCTCGGTGAGGCAGGCGAGGCCGAGGTTGAAGGGGCCGAGCCCGATCCCCACGAAGTCGAAGGTGCGGCTGGCTTCAGGACGCGCGGTCAAGGGAGTCTCCCAGGTACTGCTCGGCGTGGCCGGCGATCAGGTCGAGCACGGCGGCCATGTCGTCGATCGTCGTCTCGGGGTTGAGCAGGGTGAACTTCAGGTAGTGGCGGGCGCCCACCTTGGTGCCCGCGACCACCGCGTCGCCGGAGGCGAACAGGGCCTTGCGGGCGTGGAGGTTGGCGCGGTCGATCTCGGACGGATCGGTGACGGCGGCGGGGATGTAGCGGAAGACCAGGGTGGAGAGGGACGGCCGCACGACGACGTCGAAGCGCGGGTCGGCGGCCAGCAGGCCCCAGCCCTCCACCGCCAGGTCGCAGACCTCGTCGAAGAGCTGTCCGACGCCGTCGGCGCCCATCACGCGCAGCGTCATCCACAGCTTGAGCGCGTCGAACCGGCGGGTGGTCTGCAGGGACTTGTCCACCTGGTTGGGGATGCGTTCCTGCACCATGCGGCGCGGGTTGAGGTACTCGGCGTGGTAGGTGGCGTGGCGCAGCGTGGCCGCGTCCCGGACCAGCACGGCGGAGGAACTCACCGGCTGGAAGAAGGACTTGTGGTAGTCGACGGTGACGGAGTCGGCGCGCTCGATGCCGTCGATGCGGTCCCGGTGCCTGGGGGAGGCGAGCAGACCGCAGCCGTAGGCCGCGTCGACGTGCATCCAGGTGCCGTACCGGGCGCACAGTTCGGCGATCTCGGGGAGCGGGTCGATGGAACCGAAGTCGGTGGTGCCCGCGGTGGCGACGACGGCCATGGGGACGAGTCCGGCCCTCGTGCAGCGCTCCAGCTCCCGGGCGAGGGCGACGGTCTGCATGCGCTTGTCGTGGTCGACGGGTATGGAGACCACGGCGTCCTGGCCGAGCCCGAGCAGTTTCGCCGACTTCCTCACGCTGAAGTGGCCGGCCTCGGAGGTGAAGACGCGCAGTTCGGCGAGCGAGCGGGTCTTGGCCTCCTCGCGGGCGAGCAGCAGCGCCTGGAGGTTGGACTGGGAGCCGCCCGAGGTGAAGATGCCGTCGGCGGCCGGTCCGAGGCCGATGCGCTCGGCGGTCCAGTCGATCAGTTTCCGCTCGATGAGGGTGCCGCCCGCCGACTGGTCCCAGGTGTCGAGGGAGGAGTTGACGGCGGACAGGACCGCCTCGCCGAGCACGGCCGGGATGACGACCGGGCAGTTCAGGTGGGCGAGGTAGCGGGGGTGGTGGAAGTAGACGGCGTCACGGAGGTAGACCTCTTCGAGCTCGTCCAGGACGGCCGCGGTGTCGTGCAGCGGCCGGTCCAGGTCGATCCGCTCGATACGGGGGGCGAGGTCGTCGACCGTGACACCGGTGAACGGACGGTCGGTGGCGGCGATTCTGGCGGCCACCCGCTCGACTCCTTCGGTCACGGAGCGGCGGTACTGCTCCGCGGTCGTGTCATTGAGCAGGTGCGAGCGCATGGTGGGGGTCCTTCGGTGGGGACGGTCCGGTGCGGTGTCGATCAAACTTAGGTAAGCCTAACCTAACTAATCATGGGTCAGGTCTGGCTCTCCCGTGACGGTGATCACGTACGGGGAGTCGGTACGGCTATCCGGCCTCGCGCAGCTCTTCCTCGGTCATCCCGAGCCGCCAGTACCCCACGAAGGTCACGCGACGCCGGTCGATCCCGCGCTCGCCGACGAAGTGCCGGCGGAGCGCCTTCACGGATCCCGACTCGCCCGCGATCCAGACGTACGGATGCGCGGCCTCCGGCAGCCGGGCGGCACGGAGCGCGGCGAGTGAGCGCCCGGCGTGCAGCCAGGTCACCTCGGCGTCCGCCGGGGAGGTCAACTCGTGCACGTTTCCCGAGTCGTGGGCCTCGACCCAGGCCCGGACCCGCATCCCGGCGGGCAGGGACCCGAGGATGGCGGAGACGGCGGGCAGGGCGGTCTCGTCGCCCCACAGCACCACCAGGTCGGTGTCCCGCGGCGGCCGGAAACGGATCGCCCGGTTGTCGGCGACGGCCGGCCCGAGCAGCAGGACCCGGTCCCCGGCGGCGGCCCGTGAGGCCCACTCGGAGGCGGGCCCGGCCGGGCTGTGCAGCACGAAGTCGATGTCGATCTCGTCGGGATCGCGGCGCGACGCCCTCAGCGTGTACGACCGCATCACGGCCCGTACGTCATCGGGCAGCGCCCGCCACCCCTGCCACCACCCGTCCCCCAGCTCGACGGGCACCCGCGGCTCGAGCTGCCCGGGCGGCGGGACGAACAGGGACAGCGACTGGTCGAACCCGTCGGAGAGGAAGTGCCGTAGATCGTCCCCGGCGAAGGAGACCCGCACGAGCGAGGCCCCGACCCGCCGGGCCCGCACGACATGGAGGGAGAAGAACCGGAAAGGGGCGCTGCTCAAGGGGGTGACTCCTGAAACAAGGGGGCTCTGTTCAGCTGACCTGCTTCGCCTTCTCGAGCGCCTCGGCGAGGTTCTCCAGCAGCGGCACGCACTTGTCGTAGGACAGGATCGGCTCGGGCGACCGGGCGATGACCTGCCCCGCCTTCACGGCGGGCAGCTTCTTCCATGTCGCCTCGGTGATCGCCGAAGGCTGCAGCGCGGACGTCCGGTCGTCCATCATGATGATGTCCGCCGCGTACTTGTCGACGTTCTCCCAGCTCAGCGACTCGTACCAGCCGCCACCCTGCTTCTTCGCGCTCTCCGGCGGCTCGACGAAGTTCACGCCGAGGGCCTTGAAGTACTCCAGGTCGATGGAGAGATCGGTGCCGGAGACGTAGAACAGCTCGGCGCTCGCCGAACCGGCCATCACCTTGATGCCGGGCTTGGCCTTCGCCGCGGCGCGCAGCCGCGTCGCCGCGGTCTCGAACCGCTTCTTCGCGTCGGTGACCTCGGCCGCGCTCATGTCCGCGCCGAGCGACTCGGCCAGCTCCCACACGCGCTCCAGGGGAGCGGTCAGCTGACGGTCGTAGACGGATATGCCGACGCTCGGGGCCAGCTTGGCGATCTTGTCCTTGGAGGCCTCGGGGACGTACCAGAGCGTGCCGGCGTCGTCGAACATCGTGGAGATGAGGACGTCGGGCGCGAGGGCCGCGTACTTCTCGACGTTGAACTCGTCCCAGACGTTGCCCAGGACGGTGACCTTGGAGACGTCCATGTCGCCGGCCTGGACGTCGGCCTTGCCGTCGGTGGTCCTCGTCGGGCCGAAGACGCCCTTGACCTGGATGCCGTAGTCGTGGAGGGCGGCGCCGACGCCGGTGAACGCGACGATGTTCGCGGGGACCTCGTCGAGCTTCACCGTGGTGCCGCGGTCGTCCTTGAAGGTCCAGGGACCGGACTCGGCGGAGGTGCTCGCCGACGCGTCCGAGCCAGCGCTTTTCGCGTCGCCGTCCCCACAGGCAGCGAGTACGGCACCGAGGCCGACGGCACCGCCGGCGGCGAGGATGCCGCGGCGGGTGAGGTGGTGGGCGCTGGCGTTACGCATGAATATGACTGCTTTCGGACGTGCGGGATCACCGCCGGACAGATCGAAGATAGGTTAGCCTAACCTCACCTCCTGTCCAGTGGGCGGGACCCGCGCGCCGGCCTGCGGCTGCGGGCCGGCCTCAGCCCGCCAGCCCCAACTCCCGTGCGATCAGCATCCGTTGCACCTCGCTCGTGCCCTCCCCGATTTCCAGGATCTTGGAATCGCGCCACATCCGGGCCACCGGATACTCGTTCATGAAGCCGTACCCGCCGTGGACCTGGGTGGCGTCACGGGCGTTGTCGACGGCGATCGTCGACGAGTAGAGCTTCGCGAGCGCCGCCTCCTTCTTGAACGGCTCGCCCACCACCAGCCGCGAGGCCGCGTCCCGCCAGGCCAGCCGGGCCGTGTGCGCCTTCATCTCCATGTCGGCGATCTTGAACTGGACGGCCTGGTTGGCTCCGATCGGACGGCCGAAAGCGTGCCGTTCGCGCGCGTACTTCACCGACTCGTCCACACAGCCCTGGGCGAGCCCGGTGGCGAGGGCCGCGATCGCGATCCGCCCCTCGTCCAGGATCCGCAGGAACTGCGCGTATCCGCGCCCCTGCTCGCCCAGCAGGTTCGCCGCCGGGACGCGCACGTCGGAGAAGGACAGCTCCCTGGTGTCGGAGGCGTTCCAGCCGACCTTCGAGTACGGCTGGGCGACCGTGAAGCCGGGCGTGCCGGACGGCACGATGATCGCGGAGATCAGCGGACGGCCGTCCGGCTTGCGGCCGGTGACCGCCGTGACCGTCACCAGCCCCGTGATGTCCGTGCCCGAGTTGGTGATGAAGCACTTGGTGCCGTTGATCACCCACTCGTCCGTGTCCGGGTCGAGCCGGGCCGTCGTCCGTGTCGCGCCCGCGTCCGAACCGCCGTCCGGCTCCGTCAGCCCGAAGGCGCCCAGGATCTCGCCCGAGCACAGCCGCGGCAGCCACTCCCGCTTCTGCTCCGCCGTACCGAAGAGGTGGATCGGCATGGCGCCCAGCGAGACCCCCGCCTCCAGGGTGATCGCCACGGACGAGTCGACGCGCGCGAGCTCCTCCAGGGCGATGCCGAGCGCCAGATAGTCGCCGCCCATGCCGCCGTACTCCTCCGGGAACGGCAGCCCGAACAGGCCCATGCGGCCCATCTCGCGGACGATCTCGTACGGGAACTCATGCCGCTCGTAGAAGTCGCCGATCTTGGGCGCGACGACGTCGTGCGCGAACTCCTCCACCGTACGGCGGAGTTCTTCCAGTTCGGGGGAGAGACGGTGGTCCATGGTCGGTCACTCCTGGTGGGAGAGGGCGCGGACGGTGCGGGACGGGCTGGGTCGGCCCAGTTGTTCGGCCATCCACACGCTGGTGGCGACGAGGCGGCCGAGGTCGACCCCGGTGTCGATGCCGAGGCCCTGCAGCATCCACACGAGGTCTTCGGTGGCGAGGTTGCCGGTGGCGGACTTCGCGAACGGGCAGCCGCCGAGGCCGCCCGCGGAGGCGTCGACCGTGGTGACGCCGTGCTGGAGCGCGGCCAGGGTGTTGGCGAGCGCCTGTCCGTAGGTGTCGTGGAAGTGCACGCCGATCACGTTCGTCGGCACGCCCTGCTCGTTCAGCGAGGCGAGCAGCTCCAGCACATGGCCGGGCGTGGCCACCCCGATGGTGTCGCCGAGGCTCAGCTCGTCACAGCCCATGTCGAGCAGCGCCCGGCACACCCGGACCACCTGGGCGATGGGCACGGCCCCCTCCCAGGGGTCGCCGAAGCACATGGAGAGATAGCCGCGGACCTGGGCACCCTCCGCCTTCGCCCGCGCCACCACCGGCGCGAACATCGCCAGCGCCTCGTCGACCGTGCGGTTGAGGTTGGCCTTGGCGAAGGACTCGGTGGCGCTCGCGAACACGGCGATCCGGCGGGCGCCGAGGGCGAGGGCGCGGTCCAGTCCGCGTGCGTTCGGCACCAGGACCGGGAGCGCCGCGTCCAGATCGCTGACGAGCGGGAACAGCTGCTCCGCGTCGGCGAGTTGGGGCACCCACTCGGGGTGGACGAAGCTGGTGGCCTCGATGGTGGTCAGGCCCGCGCCGGCGAGGCGCCGGACGAACTCCGCCTTCACCGCCGTCGGCACGGTCGCCTTCTCGTTCTGCAGGCCGTCGCGTGCGCCGACCTCGTGGATCCTGACCCGCGCGGGCAGGTCCGGCGCCGGTACGACCATGGGGAGTGTCACTGGTCCTCCTCTGCGGGTGACTCCGCGGGGGCGATGACGGCCAGCACCTGGTCCATGGCGACCGTCGTCCCCGGTGTCACGTCCAGTTCGGCGACCGTGCCGGCGTGCGGGGCGGAGATGACGTGTTCCATCTTCATCGCCTCCACCACCAGCAGGCTCTGACCCGCCGCCACCTCGTCGCCGACGGCGACCTTCACGACCGTCACCGTCCCCGGCATGGGGGCCGTGAGCGAGTCGGCGCCGGAGTGCGCGGAGCCGGTCAGGGAGGCGGCCACCGGGTCGTGGTCGCGCACCTGCCACGCGTCGCCGCCGCGGCCGAGCCAGTCGGCGGCGCGGTGGAAGGTGTGGCGGAGGCCGTCCAGGGTGACGGTGACCTGGTCCTCGGTGACGGTGTGGGTGCCGCGGGGCACGTACTCGACGGGCTCGCGCACCCGGAGGTGGAAACCGACGGGCCGGGGCGCCCCGCCCAGCCGCCAGCCGCTCGGCACGGAGAAGGGGTCGACCCACTCTCCCCGGGGCCGGGGCCTCAGCCCCTCCAGCCGTACGGCCGCCGCCGCCTCGTACACCTCCTCCGGTACCTCCGTGGCGACCAGCTCGTCCACCACCCGCTCCACCAGCCCCGTGTCCAACTCGCCCGCCACTACCGCGGGATGGGCGAGCAGCCGGCGCAGGAAACCGGCGTTCGTCGGCACGCCCAGCGTGACCGTCTCCGCGAGGGCCGCCCGGAGCTTCCTGAGCGCCGTCGCGCGGTCGGGGCCGTACGCGATCACCTTGGACAGCATCGGGTCGTACAGGCTGCCGACCTCGGTGCCCTCGCTGAGCCCGGAGTCGGTGCGCACGCCGTCGCCCTGGGGCTCGTGCAGCCTGACGACCGTCCCGCCGGAGGGCAGGAAGCCGCGCGCGGGGTCCTCGGCACAGACACGCGCCTCGATGGCGTGCCCGGTGAGCCGTACGTCCTCCTGGCCGAAGCCGAGCGGCTCGCCGGCCGCCACCCGCAGCTGCCACTCGACGAGATCCAGCCCGGTGACCAGCTCGGTCACCGGATGCTCCACCTGGAGACGGGTGTTCATCTCCATGAAGGAGTACGACGACGGATCACTTCCCGGGACGATGAACTCCACCGTGCCCGCGCCCCGGTACCCGCACGAGCGCGCCGCCTGTACGGCGGCCTCGCCCATCGACGCGCGCGTGGCCTCGTCGAGGAGCACGCTCGGCGCCTCCTCGACCACCTTCTGGTGCCGCCGTTGGAGGGAGCACTCGCGCTCGCCCAGATGCACCACGTTCCCATGGGCGTCGGCCAGGACCTGGATCTCGATGTGCCGGGGGCGGTCGATCCACCGCTCGACGAGCAGCGTGTCGTCGCCGAAGGAGGCACGGGCCTCGCGGCGGGCGGCGGCGATCTCCTCCTCCAGCACGGACAGGTCCCGCACCAGCCGCATGCCCTTGCCGCCGCCGCCCGCCGAGGGCTTGAGCAGCACGGGCGCGCCCAGCTCGCGGGCCGCCTCGGCCAGTTCGGGATCACGGCCGCCGGGCACGACCGGCACCCCGGCCGCCTTCACCGTCTCCTTGGCGCGGATCTTGTCGCCCATGAGGGAGATCGCGTCGGCCGGCGGCCCGATGAAGACGAGCCCCGCCCCGGCGCACGCGCGCGCGAAGTCCGCGTTCTCCGCCAGGAAGCCGTACCCGGGGTGGACGGCCTGGGCGCCGGTCCGCGCGGCGGCCTCCAGCAGCCGCGTCACCGACAGATAGCTCTCGGCCGCCGGTGGCGGACCGATCCGTACGGCGGTGTCGGCCTCCCTGACGTGCCGCGCCTGAGCGTCGGCGTCGGAGAAGACGGCCACCGAGCGCACGCCCAGCGAGCGCAGCGTACGGATGACGCGTACGGCGATCTCGCCCCGGTTGGCGACGAGTACGGTGTCGAACACGAGTCCCCTCCTCACATCCGGAAGACGCCCATCCGGGGTTCACCCAGGGGCGCGTTGGCACAGGCGGTCAGGGCGAGGCCCAGCACCTGGCGGGTCTCCAGCGGGTCGATGACCCCGTCGTCCCAGAGCCGGGCGGTCGCGTAGTAGGCGTTGCCCTGGTGCTCGTACTGGGCGCGGATCGGGCTCTTGAAGGCCTCTTCCTCCTCCACGGGCCACTCCTGCCCCTGGGCCTGGAGCTGGTCCCGCTTGACCGTGGCGAGGACGGAGGCGGCCTGCTCGCCGCCCATGACGGAGATCTTGGCGCCCGGCCACATCCACAGGAAGCGGGGGGAGTAGGCGCGGCCGCACATCGAGTAGTTGCCCGCGCCGTACGACCCGCCGACCACGACCGTCAGCTTCGGCACGCGCGTGCACGCGACGGCCGTCACCATCTTCGCGCCGTGCTTGGCGATACCGCCCGCCTCGTAGTCCCTGCCCACCATGAACCCCGAGATGTTCTGCAGGAACACCAGCGGGATCCCGCGCTGGTCGCACAGCTCGATGAAGTGGGCGCCCTTCTGCGCGGACTCGGAGAACAGGATGCCGTTGTTGGCGACGATCCCCACCGGGTGGCCGTGGATCCGGGCGAAGCCGGTGACCAGGGTCTGTCCGAACTCCGCCTTGAACTCGGAGAAACGCGAGCCGTCGACCACGCGCGCGATGATCTCCCGTACGTCGTAGGGGGTGCGGGAGTCGACCGGGACGGCGCCGTAGAGCCCGTAGGGGTCGGCCTTGGGCTCGGTGACGGGCGCGACCTCCCAGGGGAGCGGCCCGCGCGCGGGGAGCGTGGCGGCGATGTTCCGCACGATCCGCAGTGCGTGCGCGTCGTCCTCGGCGAGGTGGTCGGTGACGCCGGAGACGCGGGAGTGGACCTCGCCGCCGCCCAGCTCCTCCGCGGTGACGACCTCGCCGGTGGCGGCCTTCACCAGCGGGGGACCGCCGAGGAAGATGGTGCCCTGGCCGCGGACGATGACCGCCTCGTCGCTCATCGCCGGGACGTACGCCCCGCCGGCCGTGCACGAGCCGAGGACCGCCGCGATCTGCGGGATCCGGGCCGCCGACATCCTGGCCTGGTTGTAGAAGATCCGCCCGAAGTGCTCGCGGTCGGGGAAGACCTCGTCCTGCATGGGCAGGAAGGCCCCGCCGGAGTCGACGAGGTACAGGCAGGGGAGGCGGTTCTCCAGGGCCACCTCCTGGGCGCGCAGGTGCTTCTTCACCGTCATCGGGTAGTACGTACCGCCCTTGACGGTGGCGTCGTTCGCCACGATCACGCACTCGCGGCCGCTCACCCGCCCGATGCCGGCGATCACCCCGGCGGCCGGGGCCTGTCCGTCGTACATCCCGTCGGCGGCCAGGGGGGCGAGCTCCAGGAAGGGCGAGCCGGGATCCAGCAGGGTGTCCACCCGGTCCCGGGGCAGCAGCTTGCCGCGCGCGGTGTGCCGGGCGCGCGCCTTCTCGCCGCCGCCGAGCGCCGCCGCGGCCAGCTTGCCGCGCAGCTCCCCGACGAGCGCGAGGTGGGCTTCCTCATTGGCCCGCCAGGCCTCCGACGCGGGGTCCGCCGCGCTCGTCAGCACCGGTGCCTGTTCCATCCCGTGGTTCCCCTCACCCGGTGATCGCCTGTTAATGAGCGTTAACCATTTCCTCCAGGTTAACGACCGCTAACCTCCCTGTCTAGAATTACCTCCATGGCCACCAGAACCGACGCCACCACCCGCCGCGAACAGATCCTCAAGGAGGCCGCGCGGCTGTTCGCCGAGCGCGGCTTCCACGGCGTCGGGGTCGACGAGATAGGAGCCGCGGTCGGCATCAGCGGCCCCGGCCTGTACCGGCACTTCCCGGGCAAGGACGCGATGCTCGCCGAGCTGCTGGTGGGCATCAGCGGCCAGCTCCTGACGGGCGCGAAGCGCCGCCTGGCGGAGGCCGACGGGGGTTCGGCGGAGACGGTCCTCGACTCGCTCATCGAGGGGCACATCGACTTCGCGATCGACGACCGTCCCCTGATCACCCTGCACGACCGCGAGCTGGACCGCCTCCGCGACAGCGACCGCAAGCTGGTCCGCCAGCTCCAGCGGCAGTACGTCGAGCTGTGGGTGGAGGTGGTCCGCGAGAACTACCCGGCCCTCACCGAACCGGCGGCGCGCTCGGCCGTCCATTCGGTCTTCGGCCTTCTCAACTCCACCCCGCACCTGGCCCGCCCCGGCTCCCTCCCGGGCCGCACCGCCACGGCGGCGCTGCTGCACCGGATGGCGAGGGGGGCTTTCGCGGCCGCGGGGGCGGGAGGAGCCGGGGCTTGAGGAGCCGGGCCGCCGGGCCGTGACCGGCTCGGGCGTCGGGCGTGACGAGCGTTACGGGCGTCCTGGCCGGATGCCTCTGGACGCCTCTCGCTACCCACCGGTACGGTAATCATCTGAGCAAGCGCTTAGATATGGACCTTTGAGCCAGGTGGAGGTGGCGGCGGTGCGCCGTACGGTGTTCAACGAGGATCACGAGGCGTTCCGGGAGACCCTCCGGGCCTTCATCGAGGCCGAGGTCGTCCCCGTCTACGACGAGTGGTTCGCCGCAGGCCAGGCGCCGCGCGACTTCTACTACAAGCTCGCCGAGCTGGGCCTCTTCGGGATCAACGTCCCGGAGGAGTTCGGCGGCGCCGGCATCGACTCGTACAAGTTCGAGGCCGTGATGTACGAGGAGACCGCCCGCGCGGGCGTCCACTTCGGCGGCTCCGGCGTGCACGTCCTGCTCGGTCTGCCGTACATCAAGATGCTCGCCACCGACGAGCAGAAGAAGCGCTTCCTGCCGAAGTTCGTCTCCGCCGAGGAGATGTGGGCCCTCGCGATGACCGAGCCGGGCACCGGCTCCGACCTCGCGGGCATGAAGACCACCGCCAAGCTCAGCGAGGACGGCACGCACTACGTCCTCAACGGCTCCAAGACCTTCATCACCGGCGGCGTCCACGCCGACCGCGTCATCGTCTGCGCCCGCACCGCCGCGTCCACCGCCGAGGACCGCCGCCACGGCATCTCCCTGTTCGCCGTGGACACCAAGTCCGAGGGCTACTCCATCGGCCGCAAGCTCGACAAGCTCGGCCTGCGCACCTCCGACACCGCCGAGCTGGCGTTCGTCGATGTCAAGGTGCCCGTCGAGGACCTCCTCGGCGAGGAGAACAAGGGCTTCTACTACCTCGGCCACAACCTCGCCTCCGAGCGCTGGGGCATCGCCTTCGGCGCCTACGCGCAGGCCAAGGCCGCCGTCCGGTTCGCCCAGCAGTACGTGCAGGACCGCACCGTCTTCGGCAAGCCGGTCGCCCACTTCCAGAACACCAAGTTCGAGCTGGCCGCCTGCAAGGCCGAGGTGGACGCGGCCGAGGCCGTCGTCGACCGCGCCCTGGAGGCCCTCGACGCGGGCGAGCTGACCCCCGCCGAGGCCGCCAGCGCCAAGCTGTTCGCCACCGAGGTCGCGCACCGCGTCATCGACCGCTGCCTCCAGCTGCACGGCGGCTACGGCTTCATGAACGAGTACCCGATCGCCCGCCTGTACGCGGACAACCGCGTCAACCGCATCTACGGCGGCACCAGCGAGATCATGAAGACGATCATCGCCAAGGACATGGGTCTGTAAGGTCCCGGCAACTACTGCCCGGTACAACCAGACGTCATGAGCCAGGCACTGAACGATCTCCTCGATCTGCTCGACCTCGAGCAGATCGAGGAGAACATCTTCCGCGGCCGGTCCCGCTCCGCCGTCGTCCCCCGCGTCTTCGGCGGGCAGGTGGCGGCGCAGGCGCTGGTCGCCGCCGGGCGTACGGTCCCCGCGGACCGGCACGCCCACTCCCTGCACGCGTACTTCCTGCGCATGGGCGACCCGGGCGCCCCCATCGTCTACAACGTCGAGCGGATCCGCGACGGCCGCTCCTTCACCACCCGCCGCGCCGTCGCCGTCCAGCACGGCCGGCCGATCTTCGCGCTGTCCGCGTCCTTCCAGTCGTACGAGGACGGCCTCGACCACCAGGCCCCCATGCCGCCCGCGCCCGACCCCGAGGCGGTCCCCACCGGCCAGGAACGCCTGCGCGGCTACGACCACCTCGACCCCGCGATCGTCGAGCGGTTCCTCGAGGCCCGCGAGGCCATCGACCTGCGGTACGTCGAGGACCCGCCGTACGGCAGGTTCGGCGAGCCGCGCGAGCCGCACTCCCAGGTCTGGTTCCGCACCAACGGCAAGCTGGCGGACGACCCGCTCCTCCACGTCGTCCTCGCCACCTACGTCTCCGACATGACGCTCCTCGACTCGGTCCTCCTCGCGCACGGCCGCGGCGGCTGGGCGGTCGGGGACGTGGTCGGTGCCTCCCTGGACCACGCGATGTGGTTCCACCGCCCGTTCCGCGCCGACGAATGGCTCCTCTACGACCAGGAGTCCCCGTCCGCGTACGGCGGCCGGGGACTCGGGCAGGCCCGCATCTACACCCAGGACGGGCGGCTCGCGGTCTCGGTCATCCAGGAAGGGGTCGTACGGGTGCCGAGGTCTACTCCTCGGTGAGCCCCGCCGCGGCCAGCAGGTACGCGATCATCGGGTCGTAGTGCCGCGGGCTGACCACATGGTCGTCGAGCGGGACCGCCACCTGGACGGTCCCCTCCGACTCGGCGACGAACAGCCCCGGGTCGTTGCAGTCGGCGTACCCGACGGAGTCGACGCCGTGCTGCCCCGCGTAGCCCGCCCAGCCGTGGTCGGCGACCACCAGATCGGGCAGCGGCCGGCCGTCCCGCTCCAGCGCCGTGAGGATCGCCTTCATCGGCTCACCCGAGTGGGTGTGCCACAGCGTGGCCCCGTGCTCGAGGACCGCCACGTCGGCGACCTGCCACACATACCCCTCGTCCGTCTGCAGCCCGGCCGGGATCACCAATATCTCGCAGCCGGCCTCGCGCAGCGCGGCCGCGGTACGACGGTGCACGTCGAGCAGGCCGCCCGGGTGACCGGTGGCGAGCAGCACCCGCTGCCGGTCCTCGGCGGCCTTGCGCAGCCGCGCCGCCAGCCGGTCCAGACCGGCGACGGTCAGCTCCGGGTCGATGGTGTCCTGCCCGTACCGGTACTCGGGATCGTCGTTGACCCCCACCCGCTCGGCCATCACCGCGAGCACGTCCTGCTCGTCGGTCCAGCGGTCGCCGAGTTCCAGGCCCAGCCAGTAGTTGCGGTTGCCGTTCGCGAGCTGGCGGTAGTGCGAGAGGTTGTTCTCGCGCGGCGTGGCGACCTCACCCGCGATACGGGTCTTGACGAGGTGGTCGACGAGCTCGGCGCGGCTGGGAGTCCCGGGTATCGGCATGGTCCCCATTGTGAGGCAGCGAACGGGGGCCGTCTGCGCTGTTCCGAGCGCTGGGACGCGCGTCACTGGCCGGTCACGCGCAGGGCGAACCACAGCTCCATGCGGACGTCTGGATCATCCGGATCCGTCCCCAGGAGCGCCGCGCACCGCGCGATCCGCTGCCGCACGGTGTTGCGGTGCACGCCCAGCGCGACCGCCGTCCGGTCCCAGCTGCCGTGCAGCGACAGCCAGGCGCGCAGGGTCTCGGCGAGGGCGGGCGAGGCGTCCAGCGGCGCGAGGACCGCACGGGCGTGCTCCCGCGCCTCGTCCTCCGCCACCAGGCCGGCGAGACCCGCGCGCCGGCCGTGCCGCACGAGGGCACCGCGGGTGGCCCGGGCCCGGGCCAGGGCGCGCGCCGCCTGGGCGTCGGCGGCCGGCCACTGCCCCGGTCCGGCGACGGCGCTCACCCCGAGCGTCCACCCGGCCTGCGGCCCGGGCTCCCGGCCGGCCGGCACCAGGACCCGTACGACGCCGTCGGCGAGGTCCACCAGCGGCGACCCGAGCGCGGCGCCGAGCGCGGAGGCGGCCAGGGCGTCGGGGGCCGCCGCCTGCCCGGCGGGCCGCGCGTGCACCACGAACCACCGCTCCCCGCCGCCCAGCAGCGGGGCCACCTCCTGCGGCGGGGCGCCCAGCAGCAGCCGTACGAGCGCGGCGGAACGGGCCGCGTCCGAGCCGCCGCGCTGCTCGCCGGTGAGGAGGGAGAGGAGGACGGCGGCCACCGAGGCGATGCTCTGGTCCCCGGGCTCCCGGCGCGGCGAGGCGACCCCGAGGACGAACCCCTGACCCGCCCCCAGCGCGTAGGCGGCGAGATGGACGCCCTCGGGGGTGGTGTCACTGGCGGTCGCGGAACCACGGGAGACGAGCAGCCGGGCGAGGGAGGACAGCGCTCCCTCTTCCGGGGCCGCCGTGCCCGCCGCCGCGACCTCCGTCCCCTCCGGCCCGTAGAGCACCGCCCGCCCCCCGGTCTGCCGGGCCAGCCGACGGAGGACCGCGAGGACCGGGTCGGGGCGGGCCGCGGCGGCGGCCAGACTCTGCTGGGCCTCGGTGACGCGGCGCAGCTCGGCCGTACGGGTCCGCTCCATCAGCTGCCAGACCGCGCGGGCCACCGCCGCGAACGTCGTCCGCGGCGGCACCTCGATCAGCGGCAGCCCGTACGCCTCGCAGGCCGCCACCAGCGCCCCCGGCACCGTGTCGTGCACCGGCGCCACCCCGAACCCGAGGGCCGCCCCGCCCGCCGCGACGATCCGCGAGACATAGCCGTCGAGGCCGGTCCCCGCACCGGCCGTCTCCGGAATGTGCACCCCGGCCGTCAGCAGCAGCTCGCCGCCCAGGAGATACGGGTACGGGTCGGCCATCTCCGAGGCGTGCGCCCCGTGCAGCACCGTCCCCGGGCCGGCGGGACCGGCGATCTGCCGCAGCGCCAGGTCCTCGCGGGCCAGCAGGGAGGCGAGGGACACCGGAGGGGTGAGGGGAACGGACGGCCGCTCGGACATGGTGTGCGTTCCCTCCACTTCACGGGTACGAGATGGATGAAACGTACACTTCGCGCCCGCTTTCCGGTCACCTATCGTCGAGGCAGTCCCCCAGGAAGAAGGCATGCGACCATGACCGGCAACGAGACGCCCCGCGGCCCCGTCGACTCCTCCCGCGTCCCCCGGTACGCCGGCCCCGCGACCTTCGCCCGGCTGCCCCGCCTCGACGAGGTCGGCCGCGCCGACGTCGCCGTCGTGGGCGTGCCCTTCGACTCGGGCGTCTCCTACCGGCCGGGCGCCCGCTTCGGCGGCAACGCGATCCGCGAGGCGTCCCGGCTCCTGCGCCCCTACAACCCCGCGCAGGACGCCTCCCCGTTCGCCCTCGCGCAGGTCGCGGACGGCGGCGACATCGCCGTGAACCCGTTCGACATCCACGAGGCGGTCGAGACGATCGAGGCGGCCGCCGACGACCTGCTCGGCACGGGCGCCCGGCTGATGACCCTCGGCGGCGACCACACCATCGCCCTCCCCCTCCTGCGGTCGGTGGCGAAGAAGCACGGCCCCGTGGCCCTGCTCCACTTCGACGCGCACCTCGACACCTGGGACACGTACTTCGGGGCCGAGTACACGCACGGCACCCCGTTCCGCCGCGCGGTCGAGGAGGGCGTCCTCGACACGTCCGCGCTGTCGCACGTCGGCATCCGAGGCCCCCTCTACGGCAAGCAGGACCTCACCGACGACGAGAAGATGGGCTTCGGCATCGTCACGTCCGCCGACGTGATGCGGCGCGGCGTGGACGAGATCGCCGACCAGCTGCGGCAGCGCATCGGCGACCGCCCCCTCTACATCTCCATCGACATCGACTGCCTCGACCCGGCGCACGCCCCCGGCACCGGAACCCCGGAGGCGGGCGGCATGACCTCCCGCGAACTCCTGGAGATCCTGCGCGGCCTGGCATCCTGCAACCTGGTCTCGGCGGACGTCGTGGAGGTGGCCCCCGCGTACGATCACGCGGAGATCACGTCGGTGGCCGCGTCCCACACGGCGTACGAACTGACCACGATCATGTCCCGCCGGATTGCGGAGGCTCGCTCGAAGTGACCCACGACCACGACCTGGTGCTCCGCCCGACCCGGGCGCAGATCTCCGCCGCTCTGAACCCCCCTCCCGGCCGTATCGGCGGGGACCTGGTCGTGGAGACCCTGGCAGCCCTCGGCACGACCACGGTCTTCGGCCTCCCGGGCCAGCACGCGCTCGGCATGTTCGACGCCCTGCGCCGCTCCTCCCTGCGCTACGTCGGCCTGCGCGTGGAGAACAACGCGGGCTTCGCGGCGGACGCCTACGGCAGGATCACCGGCGAGGCGGCCCCGCTGCTGCTGTCGACCGGTCCCGGCGCGCTGACCTCGCTGCCGGCGCTCCAGGAGGCCGCCGCGGCCTCCGCCCCGGTCCTCGCGATCAGCAGCCAGATCCCCACCGCCGGCCTGGGCGGCGGCCGCCACGGCTATCTCCACGAACTCCCCGACCAGGCGGCCTCCTTCCGGGGCGTGGTGAAGTCGGTCCACACCGTCCGCACCCAGTCCCAGATCCCGTCGGCGATCGAGGCGGCCTGGAAGTCGGCCCTGTCGGCCCCGCCCGGCCCGGTGTGGGTGGAGATACCCCAGGACGTCCTGCTGGCGGAGACGACGATCCCGGTGGTGACGGGCGGCGACGCCTTCCCCGAGGAGCTCCCCCCGCGCCCCGAGCTGACCGCCGTGGCCGCCGACCTCCTGTCCCGCGCCGCCCGCCCGGCGATCATCGCGGGCGGGGGAGTCGTACGGGCGGACGCCTCGCGAAAGCTGCGACAGCTGGCGGAGCGGATCGACGCGCCCGTCGTCACGACCCCCGGCGGCAAGGGCGCGTTCCCCTGGACGCACCCCCTGTCCCTCCAGTCCTGGATCGAGGACCGTCACACCACGGACTTCCTGGAGGACGCCGACGTACTCCTCGTCGTCGGCTCGGGCCTGGGCGAACTCTCCTCGAACTACCACACCTTCAAGCCGCGGGGCCGGGTCGTGCAGATCGAGGCCGACCTCGGCAAACTGGAGTCCAACCACCCGGCCCTGGGCATCCACGCGGACGCCCGCCTGGCGCTGCAGGCCCTGCTGGAGACGGTGGCGGAGCGCACGGACCCGTCCGCCCCCGAGCGGGTGCGCGAGGTGCTCGCCAAGGTCGCCGACCGCCTCGCCGCCCAGGAACTCACCCTGGAACAGGACCTGTTGTCCTCGATCCGCAAGGCCCTCCCGGCGGACTCGCCGTCCTTCTGGGACATGACCATCCTTGCGTACTGGGCCTGGTCGGCCTTCGACGCGAAGGGCCCGGGCCACATGCACTCCGCCCAGGGCGCCGGCGGACTCGGCTACGGCTTCCCGGCGGCCCTCGGCGCGGCGGTCGCGGACCCGGCCCGCCCGGTCCTCGCCGTCTCGGGCGACGGCGGAGCCCTCTACTCGATCGCCGAACTGGCCACCGCCCGGCAGTACGACCTCCCGGTCACCTGGCTCATCGTCGACGACGGCGGTTACGGCATCCTCCGCGAGTACCTGACGGACGCGTTCGGCGAGACGACGGCGACGGAGCTGACCCGCCCCGACTACGTGGCCCTGGCGGAGTCCTTCGGCGTCCCGGCGACCCGCACCTCCCCGGAATCCCTGGCAGCGGACCTGACGAAGGCCCTGGCGACGCCGGGCCCCTCCGTGGTCGTACTCCCGGCTCTCCTGCGGATGTTCGCGCCGACGCACCTCGACCGAGCCGAGGACCCCGGCACAGCCCTCACTCGATCGAGTGATCAATGATGAAAATCATCGCTGTTACTCCATTTTGGTGATTCTCTGCTGTCATATCAGGTATTCGGTACCGGTGGGCCGCCCATCCTTCCCGGAAGACTCGGAAGAAGCGGACATGCCCACCATCACTGCTGTCGCCCCCTCATCGGGCCCCACCACGGGTGGTACGAAAGTCACCGTCCTGGGCTCCGGATTCGGCGCCTCGGTCTCCAAGGTGCTGTTCGGCGGGATCTCGGTGCCCTTCACCGTGCTGAACGGCACCACGCTGACCTGCACCGCGCCCCCCAGGGCCGCCGGAACCGTGCAGATCGGCGTCGTCTCACCGTCAGGTACGGACATCGGCGGCCATTTCGACTATCTGGCACCGGTGGTACCGACCGTCACGGCCGTCCAGCCCTTGTCCGGCCCGATCGCGGGCGGCACCCAACTGACGATCAGCGGCCGTGGATTCACCGGCGCCACCGCTGTGACGATCGGTAACCTGCCGGCGACGGGTTTCTCGGTCACCGCCGACACCTCCATCCTGGCGACGGCCCCGCCGCACGCCGCCGGTGCCGCCACGGTCAGGGTCACCACGAGTGCGGGCAGCGGAACGGGCGGCAGCTTCACCTACCTGGCTCCGGCACTGCCCGCGGTCACCGGGATCAGCCCGTCCTCCGGCTCGACCGAGGGCGGCACCCTGGTGACGATCACCGGCACCGGTCTGACGGGTGCCACCGCGGTGGCGGTCGCCGGGGTTCCCGTCGCGAGCTTCACGGTGCTGGACGCGACGGCCATCAGCGCGGTCACCGCGCCGTCGACCCCGGTGACCGGTACCGTCACCGTCACCACATCCGTCGGCACCGGCTCCGGCGGCACCTTCGGCTATCTGGCGCCACTGCCGGTGATCCACGCCAACGCCCCCACGTCCGGACCGATCAGCGGCGGCACCGCCGTCACCATCACCGGGACCGGATTCACCAGCACCACAGCCGTCAGGATCGCGGGTGTCCCGGTGACGGATTTCGCCGTGCTCAGCGACACCACGCTCGACGTGATCACCGCGTCGTCGCCGCCCGCCTCCGGTCCCATCGCCGTCACGGCGCGAGGCGGGACGGCGAGCGGCGGCGGCTACACCTACCTGGCCGAACCGCCCCAGGTCACCGGGATCATCCCCAACAGCGGCTCGACCCAGGGCGGCACAACGGTGACGATCACCGGCAGCGGCTTCACGGACGTGACCGGCGTGGCGGTCGCCGGGGTCCCCGTCGCGAGCTTCACGGTGCTGGACGCGACGGCCATCAGCGCGGTCACCGCGGCATCGGCGCCCGTGAGCGGGCCCGTCAGCGTGGCGGACGCGGGAGACAGCGGCTTCGGCAGCCTCTTCACCTATCTGGCTCCGGTGCTGCCGGTGGTCGCCGCGGTCGACGCCCGGACCGGACCGGCCGCCGGCGGCACCCAGGTCATCGTCACCGGTACCGGCTTCACCGGCGCCACCGCCGTCACCTTCGGCGGTGTGCCCGCGCTCGACTTCTCGGTGCCCGACGACACGACGATCCTGGCCACCACCCCTCCACATCCGGCCGGAAGCGTCACCCTCGACGTCACCACCCCCACGGGCACGGTGTCCGGCGGCAGCTTCGGCTACCTCCTGCCCGCCGTGCCAACGGTCGGCGGTGTCGCACCGGGCACCGCACCGACCGGCGGCGGCACTCTGGTCACGGTCACCGGTACCGGCTTCACCGGCGCCACCGCCGTCACCCTCGCCGGTACGCCGGTCGTCAGCTTCACCGTCGTCGACGATGCGACGATCAGCGCGGTCACCGCGGAGTCCGTTCCCGCCACGGGCCCGGTCGCCGTGACCACCCCGGCGGGTACGGCCTCGGGCGGCGTCTTCTCCTACCTCGCGCCGAGGCCCACGGTCATCGGCGTCGAGCCGTCCTCCGGACCGACCAGCGGCGGCACCCTGCTGACGATCACCGGCAGCGGTTTCGACGGGGCCACCGCCGTCGTGATCGCGGGTGTGCCCGCCGCGAGTTTCACGGTGGACGACGACAGCACCATCAGCACCATCACCGCCACCACGGCCCCCTCACCCTCCGGACGGACCTCCGGGGACGTCGAGGTCGTCACGGACGGCGGCGCGGGGTTCGGAGGCAGCTTCACCTACCTCGTTCCGGTCACCCCCACGGTCGGCGGCGTCACCCCGCCGAGCGGGCCGACGGACGGCGGCACCCAGGTCACGGTCACCGGGAGCGGCTTCACGGGAGCGACCGCCGTCGTGATCGCGGGGGTGCCCGCGGCGGACTTCACCGTGGACGACGACACCACCATCACCGCCACCACCGCCACGGCCCCACCGGACGGCATCACGGGGCCGGTCGCGGTGACGACGAAGGGCGGCACCAGCGTCGGCGGCGGCTTCGCCTATCTGATTCCCGTCCTCCCCACCGTCGGCGCCGTCGAGCCCTCCTCCGGGTCGACCGACGGTGGCACCTCGGTGACCGTCACCGGCAGCGGCTTCACCGGAGCGACCGCCGTCTCCTTCGGCGGTGTGCCCGCGCTCGGCTTCTCCGTACTCGACGACACGACGCTTCTGGCCACCACCCCCGCACATCCGGCCGGAAGCGTCACCGTCGCTGTCACCACCCCGGAGGGCACGCGCTCCGGCGGCGGTTTCAGCTATCTCGTCCCCGTCACCCCCACGGTCGGCGGCATCGCCCCGCCGAGCGGGCCGACGGACGGCGGCACCCAGGTCACGGTCACCGGGAGCGGCTTCACGGGAGCGACCGCCGTCGTGATCGCGGGTGTGCCCGCGGCGGACTTCACCGTGGACGACGACACCACCATCACCGCCACCACCAACCCCGCGAGCCCCGCTTCCGGCCCTGTCGCGGTCACCACGAGCGCGGGCACCGGGTCCGGCGGCAGCTTCACCTACGCGGCCCCGGTGCCGGAGGTCAGCGGCATCGCCCCCGCAGCGGGTTCGACCGCCGGCGGCATTCCGGTCGTCGTCACCGGCAGCGGCTTCACCGGAGCCACGGCCGTGACCGTCGCCGGGGTGCCCGTCACCAGGTACGTGGTGACCAGCGACACCGTCATCGACGCGATCGTCGCCGCCGCGCCGGGTCCGGTGTCCGGGCCGGTCACGGTCACGGTGAACGGCAGCACCGGATCGGGCGGGGCCTTCGCCTATCTGGCTCCGGCGCTGCCGGTGGTCGCGACGGTCGACGCCCTGACCGGGCCGACCGGCGGCGGCACTCAGGTCATCATCACCGGCAGCGGCTTCACGGGAGCGACCGCCGTCTCCTTCGGGGGAGCGTCGGCGCTCGATTTCTCGGTGCCCGACGACACGACGATCCTGGCCACCACCCCTCCGCATCCGGCCGGAACGGTCACCGTCGGCGTCACCACCCCCGCGGGCACGGGCTCCGGCGGCAGCCACACCTACCTCGTCCCCGTCGTCCCCACGGTGACCGGCATCGCTCCGTCCAGCGGTACCGCCGACGGCGGTACCCAGGTCACCATCACGGGCACGGGCCTGACCGGAACCACCGCCATCACCGTCGCCGGCACCCCGGTCGCCGGTTTCGCCGTCATCGACGACACCACCGTCAGCGCCTTCACCACCCCGTCCGATCCGATCGCCGGGCCGGTCACCGTCACCACCGACGGCGGTACGGCCTCCGGCGGAGTCTTCGCCTACCTGGCCCCGCCACCCGTGGTCAGCGGTGTCCTGCCGAGCAGCGGTCTCACCCACGGAGGCCTGGAGGTGACGATCACGGGCAGCGGCTTCACCGGCGCCACCGAGGTTCTGATCGCGGGCGTACCGGCCGAGAGCTTCACGGTGGAGGACGACACCGTCATCACCGCCGTGACCGACGAGACCCCGACCCCCGCGTCCGGTGCCGTGATCGTCACGGCGAACGGGGGCACCGGCGCCGGGGGCTTCTTCGACTACCTGGCCGTACCGCCCGTCGTCACCGGGATCCTGCCGAGCAGCGGCCTGACGACCGGCGGCACGGTGGTGACCATCGCCGGTGTCGACTTCACCGGCACCACCGATGTCACCATCGCCGGGATTCCGGTCGACGGCTTCTCCGTGGACGGCAACACGACCATCACCGCGGTCACGGCCGCCGCGCCGGGTCCGGTGTCCGGACCGGTCACCGTCACCGCGAGCGGCAGCACCGGATCGGGCGGGACCTTCGCCTATCTGGCTCCGGCGCTGCCGGTGGTCGCCGCGGTCGACGCCCTGACCGGGCCGACCGGCGGCGGCACTCAGGTCATCATCACCGGCAGCGGCTTCACGGGAGCGACCGCCGTCTCCTTCGGAGGAACACCGGCGCTCGGCTTCTCGGTGCCCGACGACACGACGATCCTGGCCACCACCCCTCCCCATCCGGCCGGAACGGTCACCGTCGGCGTCACCACCCCCGCGGGCACCGGCTCCGGCGGCAGCCACACCTACCTCGTCCCACCCCCGCCGGCGGTCGACGGCATCGCCCCGGCAGCGGGCTCGACCCGCGGCGGCACCCTGGTCACCCTCACCGGTACCGGCTTCACCGGCGCCACCGCCGTCACCGTCGCCGGCGTCCCCGCCGCCGACTTCACGGTCCTGAGCGACACCGCCATCAGCGCCATCACGGCCCCGTCCGCCCCCGGCGCCGGGCCCGCCGCCGTCACCATCGGCCCGGACACGGCGTCCGGCGGCAGCTTCGCCTACCTGGCCCCCCGCCCCGTGGTCAGCGAGATCTTCCCGGGCAGCGGTCACACGACCGGCGGCACGCCGGTCACCATCACCGGCACCGGTTTCACGGGCACCTCCGACGCCACCATCGCGACGGTTCCCGCCGCGGACTTCACCGTCCTCGACGACACCGCCATCCGGGCGATCACGGCGGACGCGGAAACGCCCGGCACCGGACCTGTCACCGTCACCGCGGACGGCGGAGTGACCTCCGGCGCCAACTTCGCCTATCTGAACGCGCCGCCCGGCAAGGTCGTCTCCATCCCGGTGGGCGGCCGGCCGGCCGCCGTCGTCCTGGCGTCCGACGGGAGCCGGCTGTACGTCACGGACAACGCCGCGGACGCCGTGACGGTGATCAGTCCGGCCACCAAGGCGGTCGTCGC
Source organism: Streptomyces sp. NPDC002588 (assembly GCF_040295925.1). Lineage (NCBI taxonomy): Bacteria > Bacillati > Actinomycetota > Actinomycetes > Kitasatosporales > Streptomycetaceae > Streptomyces > Streptomyces sp. NPDC002588. The sequence goes on along the minus strand of NZ_JBEOWF010000012.1, from coordinate 197,962 downwards.
CACCATCCCCGTCGGCGTCGGCCCCTGGGGAGCGGCGATCGCCCCCGACGGCGGGCGGCTGTACGTGGCGAACAGCGGTGACGGTTCGGTCAGCGTGATCGACACCGCGACCGACAGCGTCATCGCCACCGTATCGGGCCTGTCCGACCCGGTCGGACTGGCCGTCACCCCGGACGGCACCCGCCTCTACGCGGCCTGCCGGGGTTCCGACACGGTGGAGGTGATCGACACCGCCACGAACCAGGTGAGCGCGGTGATCCCGGTCGGCCAGGCGCCGGAGGACGTGACGGTCTCGCCGGACGGGACGCGGGTCTACGTCAGCGAGGCGGGCACCGACGCCATCAGCGTCATCGACACCGGGACCGACGCGGTCACAGCCCACTTCACCGGCTTCCGCCGCCCCCGCGCGGCCGCCGTCGCTCGCGACGGGGAGCGGCTCTACGTACCGGACTACGACGGCAATTCCGTCACCGTGGTCGACGCGGCCACCGGAGACGTCGTCGAAACGGTCCACGGCTTCGCCGAGCCGGTCGCGGTGGCGGTCACCCAGGACGGCGCGCTCGCGTACGTCACCAGCAGCGGCGACGGCACCGTACGGGTCATCAGCACCGTCACCAACGCCCTCGTCGCCGCCTACAGCGGTCTGAACGTGCCCTACGGGCTCGCGATCGACCCGCACGATCTGAGCGTCTACGTCGCCGACAGCAACAACGGCACCGTCGCCGTCCTGCTCGGTCTCGAAGGTCTCTTCCCCGACCAGGGCCCCACCGGCGGCGGCACACCGGTGACCGTCATCGGCACCCACCTGGGGCAGGCCACCGGGGTGCACTTCGGCACCAGGCCCGCGACCGGCATGGTGGTGGTGAACGACACCGCGGTCACCGCGATGTCCCCGGCCGGACAGGGCACGGTCGGTGTCACCGTCACCACCCCCGGCGGCACCAGCCTCCCCCGGCCCTTCTACTACGTCCAGCCGCCCGTGGTGACAGGTCTCGCCCCCGCCGCCGGACCGGCCTCGGGCGGCATCCCGGTCACCATCTCCGGGCGCGGTCTCACCACGACCACCCTGGTGACCATCGGCGGCGCCGAGGTCCCCTTCACGGTGCATTCCGACAGCCGGATCGACGTCACCACCCAGCCCGGGGCGTCCGGAGTGCTTTCCGTGGTCGTCACCACCCGCGGGGGTGCGGCGGTCGCCGAGTACACCGCCGTCGACCTTCCCACGGTGACCGGCATCAGCCCGACGACCGGCCCCACCGCCGGTGACACCCTCGTGATCATCAGCGGTACCAACCTGTCCAGCGCGACCTCGGTCACCTTCGACGACACCCCTGCCCATTTCATCGCCGTCTCCGACACCCGGCTCGATGCCGTCGCCCCCGGCCACGAGGCCGGTCCGGTGCCCGTCGTCGTCACCAATCCCGCCGGCTCGGAGGAGGCCCCCACCCCGTACACCTATGCCTGACGGCGGACGCGGCGGCCTCGGCGAACTGTCCGAGGCCGCAAGCCCGTTGACTCCCGCCCGAAAATCCGCACTGTCGGATAAGGCGGAAAGTAATTCACCCGTTCGGCCTTGCCCTGAATAGCCTCCGCTGTCGTTTGTACCGATGTGAATGCATCAAATGAATATTCGCTGTATCGGTCACGCAGAGGCGTCACTGCCCCCGGTACTCTTCTTGATCGATCTCCCGGGGGCCCGAAACTTTCGATCAGGCCCATTGAACCGGGCAGCCCTCTCGGCATTTTTCTCACCGCGATGCAGGGAATCAAGAAGGATCTGGACGAGCGCTGGAAGGGCCTGGCCGGATGAACGGTTGCTGCCTTCCTCCCGCCGACCGGCTTCGCCGCAGCAGAGATTCCTTCCCTGACGTCCCGCACCTGAATCCACCGGTGACCCGGGGCGTCCGGGACGTCGCCGACGTTTCCCGGTGGCGCACACATGCGGACCGCACAGGCACCGATGTCAACGGCATTCGCGAAAATTCACTCCCATGTGGAGCGCACTGAGGCTTTTCAGAAAAATAACCGACCACCCCAGCCCCCTCGCGCCCCTCGGTATTTCCGGCTTCCGCTCGCCCGTCCCACACCCCCTGGGTACGGTTGGATTACTCGTCGAAGACGGGTGCCTCGCATGTGCAGTGACCGACCAGTTGGATGACCGCTCGGGGAACCGGATATGAATGAAGATAATCATCGCGCCTGTCGAACGACCGGAAGAACATTCCCCTTCTCGCGCCCTGACTGCCAGCCGCTCAGGTCTTGTAGCCAGAGGTGCCCGGATCCGGGCGAAGATGAAAACGAGGCAATAATTCTCCGGTTCTCCTGCACGCCTGCATCGGTTCCGGCCTCACGACGGCACACGCGCGAATTGATGTCGTCGTGGCAGATCATCCCGCCGGTGACGGACACGGTGGTACTCGTGGTCTCCGAGTTGGTCACGAATGCTGTGAAACATTCCGGTGGACGGCTGCTTCCGTACCGGGATGATCAACCCCGGTATTTCGATCTGGGGATGTACTTACGGACGAAACACGTACGTGTCGAGGTGCATGACGATGAAGACCGTCTGCCGGTGCACGTGGAAGCCCATGAGTATGCGGAGGGCGGGAGAGGCATGGACATCATCCGGTTCTGCGCGCGCCGCTGGGGGGCTCGCGGACTGTGCACCGGAGGGAAGGTCGTCTGGTGCGATGTGAGCCTGGCCGACTCCTCTCACGGCGCGTCGGCGCCGTGAAAGCCATCCCTTGCGCCGAGTCACTCCAGTGGCCTAACAGGCCTCGGTCCAGAGTGTCTCCGGACATGAGGTTTCGTTCCTCAGAGCATGATTCTCCGTCCCGTGTCCCCGACTGATACTGCCGCTCTGCCAGAGGGTCGCCGCGGGGCCGTGGCCGGGACCGTGCACTGGAGCAGCGGGGATGTGATGGTGCCCGTAGCGCGATCCGAGCCGGCGGCGAAGGAGAAGGGGCAGCAGCCGCCGCTGCTGCCGGCTCCCTCACCGCTGCCGCGCCCCCAGGCCGCCGGGCCTCGCCACGCCGCCCCGCCTCAGTCCGCGGACCTGCATCTCACACCGCTCTATGCGGCGCTCCTCTCCGAATGGGAGGCCCGGGGCGCGGTACTGCCCGGCGCCGCGGACCCGGATTGGCGGTTCGTCTCGTGGCCCGTCATGGACGCTGAGGTGTGCAGGACCCTGCGGAACCTGCGTCTGCAACGCGCGGTTCCGGAATGAGGGCGGCGCTCGGTGAAGGAGCCCCGTAGGAGTGCTTTTTTCATACGATCGTTGTAATCATCTGCCCCAAGCGGGCTCTCTTACCAGGCCGCCGTCCGGCTCGAACGCCAGAAGTCACCTAGCTTGAGCGCATCCAGCAACAGCCAGTAGCCGAAAATGCAAAAGGAGCTGACTCGTGGAGCGTAGGCATATCGGTGTTGGGTGGACAGGCCTTGTGACAGCAGCCCTGGTGACCGTGGTGGCTGTCGCGTCTCCGGCAGTCGCCGCCCCGTCGGCCACGAGCGTCACCGCGTTTCCCACCGCGACTTCCACCGGAACGTCGGTCGAACTCACCGCGATGGTCACCTGCGCGTCCGACCCGAGCGGCGGTCTGGGGATGACGTTCTTCGACGGCTCCGCTCTGCTGGGCACGGTGACCGTCGCAGCCGACGGACAGGCCGAATACACCGCCTCGTTCACCACACCCGGCATTCACACGATCACGGCCGCCTACAACGGCAATGGGTCCTGCGACGCCTCCCACAGCACGGCATCCGTCCAGGTCTCGCCATCACCCGCTCCGCCCACCACGTTCCCCGGCCTGTGCCTGCTCACCTGTGGAGGACTGATCAACTTCATGGTGGGGAACATCGACAACCACATCGAATGGTGATCGGCCGGTCACCACGCCGGGTTCGCTCTTCCGCCGCATCGGTTCGCAGCTCGGCGAATTTCTGACGGATCCGGGATCCGGCCCGAGGGCCTCCTGAACAGCTCGGTGACTCGACATCGACGAGCTGTTCAGGAGGCCCTGCCCGTTTTCCCGCACAAGTGCGGTAAAGAGGCCCGTCGTTACGACGCCCGTCCCCCTTACGGGTGACGTTCAGCCAATTCTCTTGTCATCCTCATCACCCGTATGGATCAATAGAGTTACCGAGGGGCGGCCCATCCCATTCGGGGTCAGCGAGTATCGCTGATGCTCGCGACATGGCTGACGCACATCCGTAGCCCGTGCAATGCGCCGCCGCCCACACCGAGAGCTGCACGACAGGTCCTCGGCGGCTCTTCGAAGGCCGTCACAGTCGATCAAAGATCGTGACCTCTCGCCCGGCACTGTGATCGTCCCACACCACACCCGGGTCATCTCCCCCTCTGGCGAGGCCGTGCCGACTCGGCACGAAGCCCACGCACGCATCCGCGGGGAGCGGCTGATGTGCCGCGCACGGCAACAACCAGTCCAGGAGGACTCCCATGTCGGAAACCACCCTGCTCCCCATCCTGTCGACGCCGACGCTGATCGCCGCGGTCCCCGGCTTCGGACCGACCGCCGGCGGCAACTCCGTCCTGCTCATCGGCACCAACCTCGGCGGCGCGACCTCGGTCACCTTCGGAGGCACGCCCGCGACCATCGTCTCCCAGGACCTCTTCGGCTTCCTGCTCACCGTGATCGCACCGCCGCACGCCGCCGGCAACGTGCCCGTCGTGGTGACCACCCCGGCCGGTGCCAGCACCCCGGCGAACTACACCTACGTGGGTCCCGTGGTGCCCTCGCCCCCGACCGTCCTCGTCCTCACGCCGACCTCCGGCCCGACGGCCGGCGGCACCCCCTTCACGATCGTGGGGACCAACCTCACCGGCGCGAGCGTCACCTTCGACGGTGTACCCGCCGTCGGAGTGACCGTCGTCGCGGGTGTGGTGCTGACCGGTGTCACGCCGCCGCACGCCGCGGGCAACGTGCCCGTCGTGGTGACGACCCCCGCCGGCAGCGCCACCGTCGCCGGCGGATTCACCTACGTCGGCCTGCCGCTGCCCACAGCGGTCTCCATCACCCCGGCTGTCGGCGCCACCGTCGGAGGTACGCCGATCGCCATCATCGGCACCAACCTCACCGGGGCGACCGTGACCATCGGCGGTGTCCCGGCGACCGGTGTGGTCGTCGACATCACCGGCACGGTGCTGGCGGCCGTCACCCCCGCGGGAGTGGCAGGAAACGCGGCGGTCGTGGTGACGACCCCCGCCGGCAGTGTGACCGTCGCCGGCGGATTCACCTACATGTGATCGACGCGTGTGTGTGGGCCCGGACAGCGATCGATGTCCGGGCCCACACGTGTGTCCGCCGGAGGCGAATTGACGCACCCTCACCGTTCGGAAACGTTCACCGCGTAAACCGACGGTGGCATTGAGATGATGCCGAAGAAATAGGGACGCCACCGGAAGGAGCCGTCCGGTGAATGTGCGGGAAGCTTTCTTCATGCCGATAGGACGGGTGCGAGGGAAGATTTCGATAATCGCGCGGGTGATTTGTGGGGGAAATGCGCCCCTTGGTGCGCCCCGCCGATCGGGTGACGGGAGATCATATCCCTTGCGGCATATTCCGGGGCCTGTATCAATGGGAGGTATCCAACCGGTGGGCAGCCCAGCCTCTCCGGGGGGCGCGGTATGCGGTCCCATTGTCGTCCGCCTTGCGCGTGAGGTGGTTCGGCGTCGGGCTTGATGCCGCGATGGGCACTCCCGAGAGGATTGGATCCCCCAGCCGGCGCCGTTTCCACGGCGCCGGCTGGGCGGTTGTCCGGCCGTGGGAAGGATCCGGCGCCGTTGTCGCCGCCCTGGTGCCGTCGAACCCAGGGCCGGTCCCGGTGCCATGGCCGCGAACAACGGCGACTCCACCGCGCTCGATGCCCGCAGAGAGAGACCCTGGCCCGGCGCCAAATCCGATGTGCGCTCCGCCATTCGGGTGACTCTCGGAATTGACGTCTTGTCAGCGGTGCGTCTATGTGGGTCAATTTGAACAGCGAACCGGTGGGCCGCCCATCCCATCCCGGGGGAATCGTGGTAATGGCGGCCTCTGCCGGTTTTTTCGCTGTACGCATGGAATCCGGTGCGTCCGGCAGGGCAGTCCCGTCGCCCGTCAGGCTCCGCCGGAGGACGACCGCGACAAGCGGGATCCACATCGCCCCGTATCCCACGGCCATAGCGCGCATGCATTGCTCGCTGGGGACCGCCGGCTCGCCCTGTCCCATTCCTGTCAGCGAGGAGAATCGTCATGCCTGTCTCTCCGAACCAAGGCTCCACCGGCGGCGGCACCCTGGTGACCATCACGGGTACGAACCTGTCCGGGACCAGCGCGGTGAAGTTCGGCAGCAAGTCCGCCACCAGCGTCACCAACGTCAGCCCGACCCAGGTCACCGCGGTGTCCCCGTCCGGGACCGGCACGGTGGGGATCACCGTCACCACCCCCGGCGGGACCAGCAACCCCGTGCCGTTCTTCTACGTCGGCGCCCCGTTCAAGGCCTCGCTCGGGGCCACCTCCGGGCCGCTGGCCGGCGGCAACAGCATCACCCTCAACGGCGTCGGCCTGTCCACCGCCACCAGCGTCTCCTTCGGCGGGGTGACCGCCACTCCGACGGTGATCTCCGACGCCCAGCTGAGCGTCACCGTGCCGGCGGGCCTGGCCGCCGGGCCGGTCGGCGTGAGCGTGACCACGGCCGGCGGAACGAACAACGGGCTGACCTACACCTACATCGACGTTCCGGGAATCACGACCGTCGCCCCGTCCTCCGGGCCGACGTCCGGCGGAACGAGCGTGACCATCACCGGCACGAACCTCGACACCACCGACTCGGTCACCTTCGACGGCACGCCGGCGCCGTTCTCGGTGGTCAGCTCCACGACCCTGTCGGTGGTCACGCCGCCCGGGACCGCGGGAGCCGTCGACGTGGTCGTCACCAACCCGGCGGGATCCGACACCGCCGTAGGGGCCTTCACCTACGTCGCGGGCCCCGGCATCTGACAGTCGTGAGTCCGGCGCCCGGCTTCCAGCCGGGCGCCTGCGGGTGCGCGCCGGGCTTGAGCCGGAGGCCGGCGAACCTCCCCGCCCACGCACGAGGCTGTCACCGAGGGAGCCTGTCCGCTCCGTCGGTCTCCGACCCAACCGGCTGAAACGCCGCACCAGTTGTCATAGGAGCACTCCATGGCCCCCACGGTCAGCACCGTCAGCCCCTCCCAAGGCCCCACGACCGGCGGAACCACCGTCACCATCACCGGGGCCGGTCTGACCGGTGCTACGGCCGTGCGGTTCGGTGGCACCCCCGCTGCCTCCTACACCGTGAACTCGAGCACGCAGATCACCGCCGTCACCCCGGCCCACAGCGCGGGCTCGGCACCAGTGACCGTGGTCAACCCCACGGGAACCAGCAACTCGGTCCCCTTCACCTACGTCACGGCCGCGCTGCCGACGGTCACGGCCGTCACGCCCTCCACCGGGCCGATGTCCGGCGGCACCACGGTCAGCGTGACCGGGACCGGGCTCACGGGTGCGACAGCGGTGAGTTTCGCCGGCACACCGGCGTCGTTCACGGTCAACTCGGCGACGCTCATCACCGCGGTCGCACCCGTGGGCAGCGCCGGCGCGGCCGAGGTCGTCGTCACCACCCCGGGCGGCCAGAGCGCCGTCTCACCCGGCTCGTACTTCTTCTACGCGGCGTCCCCCGTGCTGCAGAGCGCCGTTCCCTCCCTCAGCCCCACAGCCGGTGGCCCCACCGTCACGCTGACGGGCAGCAACCTGCTCAACGCCTCCGCAGTGCTGTTCGGCAGCACCAACGCCACCACCTACACCGTCGATTCGTCCACCCAGATCAGCGCCAAGGCACCCGCGGGCACCGGGACGACGCAGATCACCGTCGTCACTCCCGGAGGAACCAGCAACCCGCTGCCGTTCGCCTACGTCGCCGCTCCCACCCTGACCGGACTGGCCCCCACCGGCGGACCCACCTCCGCGGGCACCGTGGTCACACTGACCGGAACGGGATTCTCGACGGCGACAGCCGTCCAGTTCGGCATGACCGCGGTGGGATTCACCGTGGTCTCCGACACCCAGATCACCGCGACCGTTCCAGGCGGCCCCGCGGGACCCGTGACGGTGACGGTCACCTCCGGGGGAGGGACCAGCACCGGTCTGACCTACACCCGTGTCGCCGCACCCGCCATCTGACACCCCGCCATCCAGCGGTCCGGCGCAAAGGTCCGCGAAGCGTGCGCATGTGCGTGATTCTCCGCCGGCCGGGATGACGGTTGATACCGTCCCCGCATGTCCGATGACCGTGTCACCGCCGATGATGTCGAGTCCGCCGTACGGCTGGCAGCCGGCGCTCTGCGGGGCGCCGAGGCCGCCGACTGGGACGGCAAGGCCGGTTCACTGGAGTGGAGTTGCTGGGAGACCGTGGAGCATCTCGCCGACGATCTCTTCGCCTACGCCGCTCAACTCGGGCCGCAAGGGCCGTCGTTGGACACCGAGGTTCCCTTCGGGTGGGATGCGAAGAGGGCCGGTGGTCCGGCGAACGTCGTCTTCGCGGACCGAACCGCCGGCCCGGCCGGACTGATGCAGGTGCTGGAGGCCTGTGGGGCCCTCCTTGCGGCCATGGTGCGGACGACGCCGTCGACCGTGCGGTCGTATCACACCTTCGGGGTGTCCGATGCCGAGGGCTTCGCCGCCATGGGGGTCGTGGAGACGTTGGTGCACGTCCACGACGTCGCTGAGGGGCTGGGGGTCGGCTGGCAGCCGGACGCCGGTCTCTGCGACCGCGTTCTGCGCCGGCTCTTCCCCGACGCCCCGACGGACACCGACCGCTGGCCCACGCTCCTGTGGGCCACCGGTCGCGGCGAGATCCCCGGGTACGCGCGCCTCACCCGGTGGCGGTGGTACGGCGAGCCCAGGGCCTGACCCGCGGTTCAGGAGAACCAGAAGAAGATCGTGTCGTCGGTCCGGCCCAGCCGGCGCGACGTCTCCCACTCCCGCGCCTCGAAGCTCATCAGATCGGCGAACCTCCCCGCAGTCTCCGTGAACTCCGGGTCCAGCCGGTGCAGCACCCTCTCGTACGCATGGGCCAGCGTCCCCGCCCGCTGGGCCGGCAGCACGCCGATCTGCGGCATCGCGTCGCCGGGGTGCGGCAGCCGCAGCGGCGGCCCGTTGAACAGGAAGGAAGCGGGCCGGACCTCCGACGGGACGCCGTGCCGGGCGAGTTCGGAGTCCAGCGCGAAGAACCAGGACGGCCGGCGCCACGCCCCCAGGTCCGTCGTGTCCGAGAAGTGCGGGGCGACGGCCTCGCGGAAGGCGTACGTGTACGCGGGGCACGATTCCACGCTGGGCGGGCTGCCCTCCACCAGTTCCTCCAGCGCCCGGAGCACCGACACCTCCAGGGCGATGCCCTCCTCCCGCAGCCGCGCGTCGGCCTTCTCGCACCGCTCGCGCACGATGGCGTACATCAGCTCCTGCTTCTGCGTCCGCTCCACCGCGGTGAGCAGCCGGATCACACCGCGCATGTCACCGGTGCTCATCTCCAGGCAGTAGCTCACTGGTCCGTCCTCCCCGTCCGACGCCCATCCCGGCGATCACCATGACCATGATCCACCACGAAGTACGGCCCCGAACACGGCCGCAGGGCCCTCCCGGAAAACACCCGGGAGGGCCCTGCGGTCCGTACCGCGCTGTCCGCTGCTACCAGATGGCCTCGACCCACTCCGGGTGGTCGATGAACGGGTTGCGGTTGTGCTGGTACGTGTCGTAGATGGCCTGGTTGCGCTTCTCCTCGAAGGCGCTCGGCGGGTCCTCGTCGTTCCACGCCTTCAGTACGGAGAGCTTGCCCATGTACGGGTTGCTGCCGTTGTTGACCTTCTCGTTGGGCTCCAGGTCGGCGAAGCCGTCGTCGCCCTCGTACCGGACCGCCATGTAGAGGATCATGCGGGCCACGTCGCCCTTGTCGGCGTCGCGCGGCTCGAAGGAGTCGGAGTCGACCAGGCTGCCGCCGCCATTGGTGACCGTGCTGCCGCCGTTGTCGAAGTCCAGGTTGCCGCGGATGCTGTTGACCTGTACGTCCGCCGGGCGCAGGTGGTGCAGGTCCGTGCCGGGACCGGTCACCTCGCCGAAGTCGCCGTGGGACTTGGCCCACACGTGCTCGCGGTTCCAGTCGCCGACGTCGCCGCCGTTGAGGGACTTGCTGCGCGAGACGCCGCTGTACAGCAGGATCACGTTGCTGCTGTTGTTCGGGTCCTGGTCGGTGACCTTCAGCGCGTTCCAGACCGCGGAGTACGAGATCTTCGTGACGTTGGCGCTGATGATCGTGTGGAGGGACGACTTCAGACTCGTACCCGTTTTGCCGACCGCGTTCTTGTAGTACGTCGAGTCGTAGGCCGTCGTGGTGGCCGCGGCGGGGGTCGCGGTGAGCGCGGGCGCGGTGAGACCGGCCAGGACGGCGGCGGTGGTCAGCGCCACCGACTTCCATCGGCGTGTGCGTGTCGCCAGCATAAAGGGTGTCCCATCTACGCGGGTTGAATGGAGGCGGCAATCGGGAGAGTGACATGAACATGCGGTCCTGGCAATGAATCTGACATGTCGATCAGATGACGCGACTCGGCAAATCGCCACTTGTGCACGCGAGTCGACAGCGGGGCGGCACACCGGAACGGCCCCTGACCGGAGAGTCAGGGGCCGTTGGTGCCGTACCGGTCAGCTCACGTCGGATCAGCTGACATCGGAGGGGTCCAGCCGGTAGACGGTGGAGGTGTTGGAGGTGTTGGAGGAACCAGAGGCGTCAGAAGTGCCAGAGGTGCCGGAAGTGCCGGACTCGGAGCCGGAGTTCGAGCTGTACTCGCTCTCCTTCACCGCCGTACCGTTCTTCTGCACCCAGGTGGTCAGCTCCTGGTTCTGGCTGTTGTTGCCGCCCATGCCCATGCCGCCGCCGAGCTGGATGTAGTGCAGCTCGCCCTTCTTCACCAGCTCCTTGAGCCTGGCGAGCGTCATCGCGTTGTCGGAGCCGGTGAAGCCGAACATCGAGATCACGGGCTTTCCGGTGCTGAGGATCATCTGGCCCGCGCTCTGCGAGTTGGACACCGCGATCAGCCACTTGGCGCCGTCCTGGTGCTTCTCCAGGTACGAGACGAGCTGGCTGTCGGCGCCACCCATCCCGCCGCCACCGCCCATCCCGCCGCCCGTGCCGCCACCGGGGCCGCCGCCGGTCCCGCCCGGCGCGCCGCCGCCCTGCGCCTGGCCGCCCTCCGCGCCGCCGGGGAACTCCCCGTTGCTACCGCCCTGTTGGCCGCCGCTCGGCGCGCCGCTGGGGGCGCCGCCCTGCGGGAGTTCACCGTTCCCGCCGCCCGGCGTCATCTGGCCGTTGCCGCCGCCGGGGAACTCGCCGTTCGCCTGGCCGCCCTGCTGCGTACCGCCACCCGGCATCTGACCGCCGGGACCGCCGTTGCCGCCGCCGAAGCCGCCCCGGCCACCGCCGGGACCGCCCATGCCGCCCCCGGTGGACGGCCCCGCGGTGGGGTTGGTGCCGCCCATGCCGCCGCCGGTGGAGGTGTCGAAGGCCGGCGAGGCGGCGTACGCCGTCGGACCGGCGAGGGCCGCCACGATCGCCGCGGCGACGGACGCGCCGAGCAGCCGCAGCCGGGTTCCGGAGCTCGCGGACCGCAGGACGAACAGGCCCACGATCGCCAGGACCATGACCACGCCCACGACGGGCCACAGCCAGGTGTTCCAGCCGGTGGCCCGGCGCAGCAGCACGATCGCCCAGACACCGGTCACGGCCAGCCCCGCCGGCAGCACCCAGGACCAGCGGGCGTCGCCGCCGCGGAAGGCGCGCCACAGCATGACGCCGCCGCCACCGGTGAGTGCCGCGATGCCCGGGGCGAGCGCGGTCGTGTAGTACGGGTGCATCGTGCCCTCGGCCATGGCGAAGGTCAGGTAGTGCAGCACCAGCCAGCCGCCCCACAGCACCAGCGCGGCACGGGTGACGTCGGTGCGCGGGGCCCGCCCGCACAGCACCAGGCCCGCCACCAGAGCGACGCCCGAGAAGGGGATCAGCCAGGAGATCTGGCCGCCGAGGATGTCGTTGAACATCCGGCCGATGCCCGCGGTCCCGGCGAAGGTGCCGCCCCCGCCGCCACCGCCCCCGCCGTTGCCCTCGCCGCCGAGGACCCGGCCCAGACCGTTGTAACCCATGATCAGGTCCCAGGCGCTGCCGTCGGTCGAGCCGCCGATGTACGGGCGGTCGTCGGCCGGCACGAGCGAGACCGCCGTGGCCCACCAGAAGCTGGAGACGGCCAGCGCCACGGCGGCCAGCGCCAGGTTGACGACCTTCTTCTTCCAGCCCAGCTTCGACGCGTACACGTACACGGCGAAGACGGCGGGCAGGGCGATGTAGCCCTGCAGCATCTTGGTGTTGAAGGCGAGCCCGAAGCACACCGCGGAGCCGATGAGCGGCAGCAGCCGCTCGTCGCGCGTGGCGCGCAGGGCGAGGGCCGCGCCGGCCACCATCAGCAGGACGAGGACGGTGTCGGGGTTGTTGTCGCGGTTGATGGCGACGGTGATCGGGGTCAGCGCGAGCACGAGTGCCGCGATCGCGGCCGCCACGTGCCCGAACACCCGCTTCACGGAGGAGTGCAGGATCCAGATCGTGCCCAGCGCCGCCGCGATCTCCGGCGCCATCATCTGCCAGGTGCCGAAGCCGAAGATCCGGCAGGACAGCCCCATGATCATGAGCGCGAACGGCGGCTTGTCGACGGTGATGAAGTTCCCGGCGTCGAGCGAGCCGAAGAACCACGCCTCCCAGCTCTTCGTGCCGCTGTAGACGGCGGCGCTGTAGAAGCTGTTGAGGCTGTTGCCGGAGAGGTTCCAGCCGTAGAGCACCGCCGCCAGGATCAGGATCGCGATCAGCGCGGGCAGCGACCAGCGTGGCGCCTTGTCGGCCGGCGGTGCCTCGGCGGTCGCCGACGGCGGGGCCCAGTCGGGGGACACGGGGGAGACGGTCGGGTGGGGAAGTGGATCGGTGGCTGATGTCACCCTGCGCATGCTGTACGCCGGTTGTGGGTGGTCGCTGTGCCGAAGCTGGCCAATGGCTGTGAAGACGCACAGGGGGCGGTAAGGGCTTGCCCACGCTTTGCCCAACAGGGCCGGCGGAACGGATCGTTCGTACAACCTTTCCTACGAACTGGTGCGTCAAAGGGGCATGACTCACCGGACCGCAAGGCACAGGAGAGGACTGGTGGCCACGGCACTCGGCACCGGCGTCCTCATAACCGGCGTCGCCACCGCCGCACCCGCGACGGCCGCCACCCCCACCGTCAGCTGCACGTCGAACAAGGCCGCCCTGGCCACCAAGTTGAAGAAGGACATCACGGCCGCCCTCACCACGCGCAAGGGCACCGTCGCGGTCGGTCTCTACGACCGCAGCACCAACACCACCTGCACCCTGCGGGCCTCCACCGCCTACGACTCGGCCAGCGTCGTCAAGGTGACCGTCCTCGCCACCCTGCTGTGGGACGCGCAGAGGACGAGCCGCGCGCTGACCAGCCGCGAGAAGACACTCGCCACCAACATGATCACCAAGTCGGACAACGCCTCCACCTCCACCCTGTGGAAGCAGCTCGGCGTGACGAAGGTCAAGAAGTTCCTGACCGCCGCCAAGATGACCCAGACCAAGCCCGGCGCGAACGGCTACTGGGGGCTGACCCAGATCACCGTCACCGACGAGCAGAAGCTGCTCAAGCTGATCACCGCCAAGAACACCGTGCTCAAGGACGCCTCGCGCTCCTACATCAGCACGCTGATGGGCAAGGTGATCTCCTCGCAGCGCTGGGGCACCCCGTACGGCAGGCCCTCGGGCGTCTCCTGGCACGTGAAGAACGGCTGGCTGTCGCGCGCCACCCACGGCTGGCGCATCCACAGCGTCGGCACCTTCAAGGGCGGCGGCCACGACTACATGATCAGCGTCCTCACCCAGGACAACAGCACGATGAACTATGGCATCACGACCATCCAGAACGTCGCCAAGGTCATCCACAAGGATCTTGCCGCGTCCTAGAACAGTCCTGGGGGCCGCTCTTCAACGACTCGCCCCCCGCACGTCACCGGTCCGCCCTACGGTGACGCCCATGCGCCTGCGAACCGTACTCGCCACCTTCACCGCCGGCCTGGCGGCGGCCGCCTGTCTGACCGCCGCCGGGACCGCGAACGCCGACCCCCGGGTGACCAACGCCTGTTCGCCCACGGTCTCCATCGACCGCTTCTCCGACGTCCTCGACAAGACGACGTACGACGGCACCTTCGTCGGCAACTTCTCCGCCCTCGCCCTGGACGGGCGCGGCTCCCTCGCCGCCCTCTCGGACCGCTCCTCCCTCTTCGGCCTGGACGCGAGAACCCTCGCGCCGCGGAAGGCCGTCCCGCTCGCCGACGAGAACGGCGCCGCGCTCGACTCCGAGGGCCTGGTGACAGACCGGGACGGCACCCGCCTGATCTCCTCCGAGACCGAGCCGTCCGTCCGCCGCTACAGCACCGACGGCAAGATCCTCGACCGCCTCCCGGTCCCGGCCGCCCTCCTCGTCGCCCCCGCCGGCCGCGCCACCGCCAACCAGACCTTCGAGGGCCTCACCCTCCTGCCCGGCGGCCGCACCCTGCTCGCGTCGATGGAGTACGCGATCTCCGGCGACAGCACGAACACCGTCCGCTTCCAGACCTGGACCAGGACCAGGGGGAACCACTTCCGGCTCGCCGCCCAGTACGCCTACCGCACCGACACCGGCCTCGGCGTTCCCGAGGTCCAGGCCCTGCCCGACGGCCGCCTCCTCGTCCTGGAGCGCGGCTTCACCACCGGCGTCGGCAACACGGTCCGCCTCTACCTGGCCGACCCCCGCCACGCCACGGACACCAGCGGCATGGAGAACCTCACGGGCCAGGACGGCGTACGGCCGGTGAAGAAGACCCTCCTCACCGACATGGTGACCTGCCCGTCACTCGGAGCGACCGCCAGGCAGCCCCAGCCGAACCCGCTCCTCGACAACATCGAGGGCATGGTCGTCACGGGGTACTCGAAGGGCCGGGCGAAGGTCCTCCTGGTCAGCGACGACAACCAGAACGCGGTCCAGACGACCCGGTTCTACTACCTGCGGGTACGGGTCTGACCTCTCGCCCGGTTTGTTGCGGAGGGATGAAATCCCCTTCGGCCGACGTTGGTGCCTTCCGGAAGAGCAGGTCAGGAATCGGAGGGCACCGGCGTGATGGAGCAACGGGGATGGGCACGGCGACTGGCGGGATACGCCTGGCGGTACCGCAAGGACGTCGTCCTCGCCCTCGGCTCCTCGCTTCTCGGCATGGCCGTCATGGCGCTCGTCCCCCTGGTCACCAAGGTGATCATCGATGATGTGATCGTCGGCCACACCCGCGACATGGCGCCCTGGGCGGGCGCCCTGATCGCCGCCGCCGTCCTCGTCTACGCCACCACCTACGTCCGCCGCTACTACGGTGGCCGGCTCGCCCTGGACGTCCAGCACGACCTGCGCACGGAGATGTTCGGGACGATCACGCGGCTCGACGGCCGCCGCCAGGACGAGCTGTCCACCGGCCAGGTCGTCGGCCGCGCCACCAGCGACCTCCAGCTCATCCAGGGCCTTCTTTTCATGTTGCCCATGACCGTGGGCAACTTCGCCCTCTTCCTGATCTCCCTCGTGGTGATGGCGTGGCTGTCGATCCCGCTCACCCTGGTCGCCCTCGCGGTCGCCCCCGCCCTCGCCTGGATCGCCAGGCGCAGCCGCACCAAGCTGCACCCCTCCACCTGGTACGCGCAGGCCCAGGCGGCGGCCGTCGCCGGTGTGGTCGACGGCGCCGTCAGCGGCGTACGCGTGGTGAAGGGCTTCGGGCAGGAGGACCAGGAGACCGGGAAGCTCCGCGAAGTGGGCCGCCGGCTGTTCGCGGGACGCCTGCGCACGATCCGGCTGAACTCGAAGTACACCCCCGCCCTGCAGGCCGTCCCCGCCCTCGGCCAGGTCGCCATGCTGGCGCTCGGCGGCTGGCTCGCCGTCCGCGGCCACATCACCCTCGGCACGTTCGTCGCCTTCTCCACCTACCTCGCCCAGCTCGTCGGCCCGGTCCGGATGCTCGCCATGGTCCTCACGGTCGGCCAGCAGGCCCGCGCCGGCACCGAACGCGTCCTCGAGCTGATCGACACCGAGCCGTCGATGAAGGACGGCACCAAGGAACTCCCCGCCGACGCGCCCGCCACCGTGGAGTTCGACGACGTCTCCTTCGGCTACGACGCCGACCACCCCGTCCTCGACGGGCTCAGCCTCGAGATCCGCCAGGGCGAGACCCTCGCCGTAGTCGGCTCCTCGGGCTCCGGCAAGTCCACGGTCTCCCTCCTCCTGCCGCGCTTCTACGACGTCACCCACGGCGCGGTCCTCATCGGCGGCCACGACGTCCGCGAACTCACCCAGGACTCCCTGCGCGCCGCGATCGGCCTGGTCCCCGAGGACTCCTTCCTCTTCTCCGACACGGTCCGCGCCAACATCGCCTACGGCCGGCCGGAGGCGACGGACGACGAGATCCGCACCGCCGCGCGCGCCGCCCAGGCGGACCGTTTCATCGCCGAGCTGCCCGACGGGTACGAGACGAAGGTCGGCGAGCACGGCCTCACCCTCTCCGGCGGCCAGCGCCAGCGCGTCGCCCTTGCCCGCGCCATCCTCACGGACCCCCGCCTGCTGGTCCTCGACGACGCGACGTCGGCCGTGGACGCGGCGGTCGAGCACGAGATCCACGAGGCGCTGAAGCAGGTCATGGAAGGCCGCACGACCCTCCTGATCGCCCACCGCCACTCCACCCTCAACCTGGCCGACCGGATCGCCGTCCTGGACGCCGGCCGCCTCGCCGACCTCGGCACCCACGAGGAACTCCAGCGGCGCTCGGCCCTCTACCGCCGGCTGCTCACCGACCCGGAGGAACTCGGCGGCGTCTCGCCCGGCCACGTACAGCCCGCGCCGGAGGCCGAGGACACCTCCGTACGGGAGGAACTCGACGCCGAGTTCGACGCCGAGCGCGGCATCACGCCCCGGCTGTGGGCGGGGGAGCGGGCACCCCGGGACACCGCGATGGAGGGCATGCCGGCCACCCCGGAGCTGCTGGCCCAGGTGGAGGCGCTGCCGCCGGCGACCGACACCCCCGACGTCGACGAGGCCCGCGCGGTCACCCCCGAGGAGTCGTACGGCCTGCGCCGGCTGCTGCGCGGCTTCGGCGCCCCGCTCCTGATCAGTCTCGTCCTGGTCGCCGTGGACGCCGGCATGAGCCTGCTCCTGCCCGTCATGATCCGGCACGGCATCGACGACGGTGTCACGCGGATGGCGCTCGGCGCGGTCTGGACGGCATCGCTGCTCGCCCTGCTCGCCGTGGCCGTCCAGTGGGTGGCCCAGACGGGCGAGACCCGGATGACCGGCCGCACCGGCGAACGCGTCCTCTACACCCTCCGGCTGAAGATCTTCGCCCAGCTCCAGCGCCTCGGGCTCGACTACTACGAGCGGGAGCTGACCGGCCGGATCATGACCCGGATGACGACCGACGTCGACGCCCTCTCGACCTTCCTGCAGACGGGCCTGGTCACCGCGTTCGTCTCGGTCGTCACCTTCTTCGGCATCATGGTCGCCCTGCTGGTGATCGACGTACAGCTCGCGCTCGTCGTCTTCGCGACCCTCCCGCCGCTGGTCGTCGCCACCTACTTCTTCCGTCGCGCGAGCGTGAAGGCGTACGAACTCGCCCGTGAGCGGGTGTCGTTGGTCAACGCGGACCTCCAGGAGTCGGTCTCCGGGCTGCGGATCGTGCAGGCGTTCCGCCGCGAGCGGGACGGCGGGGCGCGGTTCGCGGAGCGCAGCGACAGCTACCGCCGAGCCCGCATCCGCGGCCAGTGGCTGATCTCGATCTACTTCCCCTTCGTCCAGCTGCTGTCGTCGGCGGCGGCCGCGGCGGTCCTGGTCGCGGGCGCGGGCCGGGTCGACGCGGCGACCCTGACGACCGGCGCCCTGGTCGCCTACCTCCTCTACATCGACCTGTTCTTCGCCCCGGTCCAGCAGCTCTCACAGGTCTTCGACGGCTACCAGCAGGCCACGGTGTCGCTGGGCCGCATCCAGGAACTCCTCCAGGAGCCGACGTCCACGAAGGCGGCCGACGAGCCCCTCGAAGTGCTCTCCCTGCGCGGTGAGATCGCCTTCGAGGACGTGCACTTCGCGTACGGCGCGGAGGAAGAGGCACTCCGCGGCATCGATCTGAAGATCCCCGCCGGCCAGACGGTCGCCTTCGTCGGCGAGACCGGCGCCGGCAAGTCCACCCTGGTCAAACTGGTGGCCCGGTTCTACGACCCCACGGCGGGCCGGGTGACGGTCGACGGCACGGACCTGCGCTCCCTGGACATCACCTCGTACCGCCACCGCCTGGGCGTCGTCCCCCAGGAGGCGTACCTGTTCCCGGGGACCGTCCGGGACGCCATCGCCTACGGCCGCCCCGACGCCACCGACGCCGAGGTCGAGGCGGCGGCACGGGCGGTCGGCGCGCACGAGATGATCGCCACGCTCGACGGCGGCTACCTCCACGAGGTCGCCGAACGCGGCCGCAACCTCTCGGCGGGCCAGCGCCAGCTGATCGCCCTGGCCCGCGCCGAACTGGTCGACCCGGACGTCCTCCTGCTCGACGAGGCCACCGCCGCCCTCGACCTGGCCACGGAAGCCCAGGTCAACCAGGCCACCGACCGCCTGGCGGGCCGCCGCACGACCCTCGTCGTCGCCCACCGCCTGACCACCGCCTCCCGCGCCGACCGCGTGGTGGTCATGGATCACGGCGGGGTGGTGGAGGACGGCACGCACGGCGAACTCCTCGCGCTCGGCGGCCGGTACGCGGCTCTGTGGCGGACTTTCGTGGGGGAGGACGAGCCCGCGGCGGTGTGACAGGCACGCAACCATCCGACGCACGTCCTGCGTCCGTACATCTGTGCGGAGAACACGTACGGGAACGCTTACGGCGAACGTGGGAGGGGCGGGATCCGTGGCCGGAAACGGGTGGGGTGTGCCGGGTGCGCTGCGGCGGCGGCTGGCGGTCGTCATCGCCGTACTGACCGCCTCCGGGGTGCTCGCGCTCGCCGCGCCCGGCGCCGCGCACGCCGCGTCCTCGCCCTGTGCCGGCCGCAAGGTGCGGACGCTGTCGTTCTCCACCGGATCCGTGCTGGTCTTCAGGAACGGCGACTGGGTCTGCGCCTACACCCTCCAGAAACACCCGGGCCGGGAACGGAGCGTCTCGGTCAGCGTGCAGGCCCGCGGACAGGTCCCCGTGCGCAGGTCGAGGGAGCACACCCGCAGCTCTCCGCCGGTGAAGGTGCACGCCGGACACCGCCTTGTGCGTGTGAAGGGCTCGGTGGGCCGCGCCTCGACCAGCTCGGGCTGGATCCGCTGCTGAACCGTTCCAGACCCTGACGTATCGCCAACCCCCTCTGGTGCGACGGGTGTTGACCCGGATAGCTTCCGGTGCACATCTGTCTCACAGGGAAGGGTGCACGCGCATGCGCAAGGCGCTCAGATGGCTGCTGGCGCTCACCGTGCTCATAGGCACGCTGAGCACGGCGAGCGCGGCGACCGCCGCCGAGCCGCGGCCGGCGGACATCAAGGACCGGCTTCTCGCGATCCCGGGCATGAGCCTGATCGAGGAGAAGCCGTACCCCGGCTACCGCTACTTCGTCCTGAACTACACCCAGCCGGTGGACCACCGGCACCCCTCCAAGGGCACGTTCCAGCAGCGCATCACCGTGCTGCACAAGGACGTCAGCCGCCCCACGGTCTTCTACACCGGCGGCTACAACGTCTCCACCACCCCCGGCCGCCGCGAGCCCACCCAGATCGTCGACGGCAACCAGGTCTCCATGGAGTACCGCTTCTTCACCCCGTCCCGCCCCGACCCGGCCGACTGGTCCAAGCTGGACATCTGGCAGGCGGCCGCCGACCAGCACCGCATCTTCAAGGCGCTGAAGAAGATCTACTCCAGGAACTGGATCTCGACCGGCGGCTCCAAGGGCGGCATGACGGCGACGTACTACGAGCGCTTCTACCCCCACGACATGGACGGCGTGGTCGCCTACGTCGCCCCCGACGACGTCGTCGACGACGAGGACTCCGCCTACGACCGCTTCTTCACCACCGTCGGCACCAAGGAGTGCCGCGACCGGCTGAACGCGGTCCAGCGCGAGGCCCTGGTGCGCCGCGCGCCGCTGGAGAAGAAGTACAAGGCGTACGCGGCGGAGAACGGCTACACCTTCACCACCATCGGCAGCCTGGACCGCGCGTACGAGGCCGTGGTGCTGGACTACGTCTGGGGCTTCTGGCAGTACAGCCTGCTGTCCGACTGCGACACGATCCCGGCGAACGCGGCCACGGCCACCGACGACGAGATCTGGACGTCGATCGACACGATCTCCGGCTTCTCCTTCTACACGGACCAGGGCCTGGAGCCCTACACCCCGTACTACTACCAGGCGGGCACCCAGCTCGGCGCGCCCACCATCCACTTCCCGTACATCGAGAAGAAGTACCTCCGCTACGGCTACCAGCCCCCGCGCGACTTCGTCCCCCGCGACATCAAGATGCGCTTCCAGCCGGGCGCGATGCGTGACGTCGACACCTGGGTGAAGCACAACGCCCGACACATGCTCTTCGTCTACGGCCAGAACGACCCCTGGGGCGCGGAGCGCTTCAGCCTCGGCAGGGGCGCGAAGGACTCGTACGTCTTCACCGCTCCCGGTCTCAACCACGGCGCGAACGTCGCCGGCCTGACCGCGAACGAGAAGTCCCTGGCCACGGCCCGGATCCTGGACTGGGCGGGCGTCTCGGACACCGCCGTCGCCCAGGCGAAACCGCTCGCGAAGTTCGACAGCGGGCTGGACGTGCGGGACGTGGAGCGAGAGCCCGCGCTGCGCCCGTGAGCCCGGCTCACCCCGGTCGCTGAAGAACCGTGGACACCGGCCACTTCACCCGATGTCCACGGCCTTCGCCGCGGTGCGCGTTGCGGACGGCGCTCATGGACGGGCGCCGTGTACCAGAACCAGGTTTGTTCGCTGAACCCGGGAAAACCGTTGGACCCGCTGACGGGGGCGCGTCATAGGGTTCGGGCGCGGAGACGCGGTCGGCGGAGAGGGAACGGTGGATGGCGGGACTGTACGAGATCTGGCTGCGGGCGGAGGTGTCGCGCAGGCTCGATGTGCTGTCGGGCTTCATCGCGATGTGCGTGGCGGGGGACGACGAGGCGCGACGCCGTCTCGCCCGGCTGGTCGCCGGCGCGGACGCGGCCCTCTCCGCCTCGCCCCCGGATCTGGTGGTCGCCTCGGAGCACCTGGACGAACTCGTCCGGTGGGCCGACACGGAGTGGGTCGATCACCCCTTTCGTCCCGTGGAAGCCCGGCCTGACGAGGCCGACCGGCAAACGCGTGACTACGCCAAGGACCTCCGGCACGCCGCACTCCCGGTCCGCGTCCGGGACGAGATGGGCCGCATCGAACTCAGTCTCGAGGTGAGGTTCCTGGCCCTGTGCCGCCAACCGGGGCTGGACTGTCGGATCCGCCAGGACATCTTCTACGTCGCCGGGCGTGCCGCGATGGCCCTCGACCTCGGGCACCTGGAAGCGGCAGAGCGGGAGATCCGGCGCATGGAACAGGTGGGTTCCGTGGAGCCATGGGAGAGCCGCTGCGGCTGAGCCGCGTCTGCAACCACGCGACCTCCGCAGGCTGATCGCCATGTTGCGCCACCAATGATCACCGGAGTCACCAGGGAGCCCGCAGCATGACCGGCACCACGGAGGCCCTTGGCGGGTCGGCCGCAGTCGACAATGCAGCACGCAGGGTCACGCGCCCGTTCTACGTGTACGCCGTGCTCGCCAACGCGCTGTTCCAGCGGGGCGTATTCGTCCTCTTCCTTCAGCAGCGAGGTTTCTCCGCCGGGCAAGTGGCCCTACTGCAGACACTGCTCTACCTGGTCAGCGGACTCGCGGAGTTGCCGACGGGAGTCATCGCCGACCGAATCGGCAGGCGTGCCGCCATCGTGATCGGCCAGATGCTGACAGCCGGATGTCTGCTCGGCCAGGGCACGTTCTCCAACTACTGGGTGTTCCTGGCGCTGTTCATCGGGCAGGGCGTGGGCATGGCATGTGTGTCCGGCTCGGACACCGCTCTGCTGTACGACCTGCTCGTGCGTCGTGGTGCAACGGCCGACTACGTCAAGATCAAGTCCCGGTTCACCATGCTCGGGACGGTCACCTCGGGAGCCGCCATCGTCCTCGGCGGCCAACTGCAGCAGATCTCCTGGGGAGTCGTCTACGTCGGTTCGGCGGCGTGCCTCGTCCTGGCCGTGGTGGTGCTGATGTCACGGGTGCCCGAGATCCGCGGCGCGGACGCGGTGGACGAGCAGGACGGAGCCGGGGAGCACGGCGACGCCACAGCATGGCGGGCGATGCTTCGGGTCGCCACGCCGGCGCTCCTGACGCTTGTCGTGGTGTCCGGACTGATGCATGCGACTTTGACGCCGTACATCATCTTCGCGCAGAAGACCCTCTCCGATCAGGGAGCGGGCACCGCATTGGTCAGCGTGGTCGTATCGGCGGGATTCCTCGCCGGCGGGCTCACTCCGCTGCTGTCGGACCGCGCGGGCCGGCGCATCGGGTACCGGGTCATGGTCCCGGTGTCCCTCCTGACGCTCGCCGCGGCACTCGGCCTGAGCGGCCTCGGCCTTGTCCGGGTCACCATCGCCGCGTTCCTGGTCCTGGTCGGGATTCCCGAGATCACCGCGGTGATCGTGGACAACGTGTTCAACGAGGCCGTGCCGTCGCGCCACCGGGCGAGCCTGCTGTCGATGATCGCGTTCGTGGAGTCGGCGCTCATCGGCATCGGCTATCTCGTCCTCGGCGCGCTCATGGACGGGCTGGGCTCCAGTGCGGGCATGGCCACCTACGCCGCGGTCCCCCTGCTGGCATGTCTCCTGTGGCTCCCGGTGCTCTTCCGAGGGGCACGGGTGACCACCGGGATCGAGAAGCCCGCCGACCAAAAGGCGACGACTGCAAGGCGTGGACCGAGTCAGGCGCCGAAGCCGCTGTCGGACGAACACTGACGATTGCCGACGGCGGGAATTGCCTGCGGAAGATCCTCCGCGACTGCCGTCTCGAAGGCGACGGTGTCCACCACGCCATGCTCGGCATCGCTCGCCTGCACGACCTTGCTCTCACCGGGTAAGCGAGGACGGATCTCGGGCAGGCCGGCCTGCGGCCGGCAGCGGGGGCGGCGTGTGCCGGGGCCACGGTGCGCCGACCTGTTCCGACGCGGCGGACCGGAACGCTTCGGCCAGGACGCTTCCCGGATACGTGCCGAACACCGGGTACTTCCAGCGGTAGTAGCAGTCCCAGTAGCTCACCACGCGCCGTTCCGTCCGAGCGAAGAACGAAGGGTTGCGGACGATGAACTCCCCATACAGGCCACGCGCGAAGGAGTTGGGGACATCGAGGCCGGGGAGTTCCTTGCGGATCGCTTCCAGGATCTCCACGACGTACTCGCCGGCCAGCTGCACCACAAACGGGACCACCCACGGCTCGCTTGAAGCCACGATCCGTTCGAGACGGCGCTGGCGAACCCTGCCGTCACTGTGCCGGGAGTACAGACAATGCAAGATCAGCTGCTGAGCCCCGGTGAGGGAACCTTCCATGCCAGTTTCCGGCTCGCCGTGGTAGATCCGTGAGGGGATGGTGACCGTCTCGTCCTGTACCTCGACGCGGAACGGCTCAACCGGCGAGATCGCGGCGACGGGCATGACGGCCAGAACGCTCCGCACGTCCCCGGCAAGCCGAGACGGGAACGCCGCCATCAGGACATCAGAACCATTCGGCAAAGCCCGAGACCGCCGCACAGCTCCAGGGTAGGCGGGTGGCTTCCGAACCCCTGGGCCGCCCGCCCCTCACGACCGTGCACCAGAGCCATCCCCTGCCGTCACGGGACAGCCCTTGGTACCGCAGGGCTGATACCCCAGGCCGTGCCCGACCGGGTACAGCACCCGGGCCGGGTCGTCCGCGCGCGGCACCGCCACCGGGAGCCGTCCCCGGGGCCGTACCGTTCCGGCGATCACCCGGGCGGCGGCGAGCAGTTCGACGTCGGTCCAGGAGTAGGCGGCGAGGCAGGCCCGGGCGGAGGGCAGGTGGGCAACGTCGTACGGGTTGCGGACCGCCACCGCGACCACCGGCCGCCCGGTCGCCGCGAGCCGCTCCACGAGGGTGCGCTGCGGGCTGGTGGCGGTGACGTTGTACGTCGTCACCAGCACGGCGTCCGCCTCGCCCGCCGCCGCGACTGCCCGCCCGATCGCCGCGTCGGACGGTTCCGTGCCCGTGGACAGGGCGGTGGCCGTGAACCCGAGGCCGGTGAGCGCGGTGGCGAGTACCCCGGTCGGCGGCCCGGTCGTACCGGAGGGGGAGGCCGGGTCGGCGCCCACGACCAGCAGGCGGGGGTGCGTGCGGGGGGAGAGGGGCAGCAGTGGGCCCTCGTCGACGATCAGGGTCGTCGTCCGCTCGGAGATCCGCTCGGCGAGCGCGAGATGCTCGGGCCGTCCGACGATCCGCCCGACGGCGCCAGGATCGACGTACGGCTCGGCGAGCAGCCCCAGCTTCTCCTTCAGCCGCAGAATCCGCAGCACGGACGCATCGAGCCGCTCCTCGCTGATCTCTCCTTCCTTCACGGCACTCAGCACGGCGTTCCAGGCGACGGCGAGGTCGGGCGGGTCGAGGAGCTGATCGGCCCCGGCCTTGAGCGCGAGCACCGGCACCCGCTCGTCGCCGTACTTGGTCCGCACCCCGGCCATGTTCAGCGCATCGGTGACCACGACCCCGTCGAAGCCGAGGCGTTCGCGCAGGATGCCGGTGAGGATGGGGCGGGAGAGGGTGGCGGGGTCGCCCGAGTCGTCGAGGGCGGGGACGAGGAGATGCCCGGTCATCACGGAGTCGACGCCGGCCGCGATCGCCGCCCGGAAGGGTACGGCGTCCAGCCGCTCCCACTCGTCCCGGCTGTGGGTGATGACGGGGAAGCCGGTGTGGCTGTCGACGGCGGTGTCGCCGTGCCCGGGGAAGTGCTTGACGGTGGCGGCGACCCCGGCCTCCTGACAGCCCGCGACCTCCTCGGCGACCAGGCCCGCCACCGCCTCCGGGTCGGCGCCGAACGAACGCACGCCGATGACGGGATTGGCCGGATTGACGTTCACATCGGCCACGGGGGAGTAGTTCTGCCGGATCCCCATCGCCCGCAGCTCACGTCCGGCGATCAGCCCGAGGGCGCGGGCGTCGGCGCGCGAGCCTCCCGCCCCCACGGCCATCGCGCCGGGAAAGAGGGTCGCGGGCCGGCCGATCCGGCACACGATCCCGTGCTCCTGATCCGTGGAGATCAGCACGGGCAGACCGCGGGGGAGGGCGAGCGAGGCCCGCTGGATGCCGTCGGAGAGCTCGGCGATCTGGCGCGGGTCGCGGGTGTTGTGCGCCCAGCTGAAGTAGATGATCCCGCCCGGCCGGTACCGCTCGACCAGTTCGGCGGCGGTACGGACGCCGAGCTCCGTCAGGTTGGCGTCGGCGTCGGCCTGGTCGGGCGCGGTCGCGGAGCGCCCGTACACCCGCGCGACGAAGAGCTGGCCGACCTTCTCCTCGAGCGTCATCCGGCTCAGAAGGGCCGACGGGTCGTGGTCGTCCGCCCGCGCCGTGCCGCCGACGGTGAGGGCGGCCGCGGTGGCGGCGAGGACGGCGCGTCGGGAGGGCATGCGCGCTCTCCTTCCGGAGGGGCGGACCGGTGCTTCCTGGTGCTTCCGGTGGCGCACGCTACCCGCGAAGGGGGACGCCACCGGCGCATTGAAGGGGGCGCGCCGATGACGGCAACACCGTCGGCCCCGGTGCGGCGGAGAGGGCGGGCCGGCGATCGCAGCCGGCGGCGAGGGCCGACACCGCACCGAGAACACTCTTCCGACGGCTTTGGGATTTCATGGAAGAGCCCGGCCTGCATGCGTGTTCACCCCGAACCCTCGTGGCCACGTCCGCGCACGCGTCGAGGCCTGTGCCGATCTCGGGCAGCTCACCGTGTGCTCCGGGCGCGCGGTGCACGCCACCGTCGCCGACGACCTCTTCGTGCAGGTCAGCCGGAGACCCTCGGCCAGCACTCCCGCAGCACCCGTACCGTCTCCGCGATCGCCAGGCGGCGGGACGCGCCCTCGCGCCACAGGGCGTACAGGCGGCGGACGGGGACCGGGTCGAGCGGGACCTCCACCACCCCCGGCGGGAGCGGGCCGCGGCCCAGGCGGGGGATGAGGGCGACGCCCAGGCCCGCCGCGACCAGGGCGACGAGGGTCGGGTTCTCGTCGGCCGTGTGGACGACGTCCGGCTCGTGGCCCGCCCCGCGCAGGGTGCGCAGCAGCCAGTCGTGGCAGACCCGGCCGGGCGGCTGGCAGATCCAGCGTTCGCCGCCCAGTTCCTCCCGCCGGACCGCCGTACGGCCCGCGAAGAGATGGCCGGCCGGGACCAGCAGGTCGCACTCGTCGTCGCCGATCATCGCGTGCTCCACGCCCGCCGGGGCGGGCAGCGGGGCGATGTCCCAGTCGTGGGCCACGGCGAGGTCCACGGCGCCCTTCGCCACCAGGTCCACCGACAGATGCGGGTCGATCTCGCTGAGCCGCGCGTCCAGGGCGGGGTGGGCGCGGGCCAGTTCGGCGAGGGCGGAGGGGAGCAGGCCGCGGGCGGCGGACGGGAACGCCGCGATCGTCAGACGGCCGGACGGCACCCCGCGCCGCTCCTCGAGCTCCGTCTCCGCGCGTTCGACGATCGCCAGCAACTCCTTCGCCGCGGCGACGAGTTGGAGCGCCTCGTCGGTGAGGCGGACGCCCCGGCCCTCGCGCTCGAGGAGCACTGTCTTCGTCTCCCGTTCCAGCTTGGCGAGCTGCTGGGAGACGGCGGACGGGGTGTAGCCGAGCGCGGCGGCGGCCGCCCCGACCGTGCCGTGGACGGAGACGGCGTGCAGGGCGCGCAAGCGCTGGAGATCGAGCACCATGCCTCCCATCGGTAGCGTTGCTTCATCCAATCATGCAGCAATCATCGCTGGTGCTTCACGATGGGCGCGGGTGATCCTCGATCCATGCGACCCGCCCACCTCGCCCTCGCCGTCCTCGTCGCCGCCGTCTGGGGTGTCAACTTCACCGTCATCGAGATCGGTCTCGGCCACTTCCCGCCCCTCCTCTTCTCCGCCCTGCGCTTCCTCGTGGCCGCCCTGCCCGCCGTCTTCCTCGTCGGCCGGCCGAAGGTCGCGTGGAAGTGGATCGTGGGGGTGGGACTGGTGCTCGGGGTCGCGAAGTTCGGTCTTCTCTTCGTCGGGATGGACGCCGGGATGCCGGCCGGACTGTCCTCCCTCGTCCTCCAGATCCAGTCCGTGTTCACGGCCGCCGTGGCCTTCGCCGTACTCGGTGAGCGGCCCACCCGGCTGCGGCTGGCGGGGATGGCCGTCGCCCTCGCGGGGATAGGCGTGGCGGCCGTGGACGAAGGGGCCTCCGGGCCGCTCGGCGCCTTCGCGATGGTCATCGCGGCAGCGGCCTGCTGGGGCGTCTCCAACGTCCTCACCCGCAAGGCGTCCCCGCCCGACGCGCTGAACTTCATGGTGTGGGTGAGTACGGTCCCGGTGCTGCCGCTCCTCGGCCTGTCGCTCCTCACGGAGGGCCCGGACAGGGACCTGGAAGCCCTCCGGAATCTCGACTGGCAGGGCGCCGGCACGGTCGTCTACGTCGCCTGGGTCACGACGGTCTTCGGGTTCGGGGCGTGGGGGTGGCTGCTGCGGCGCCATCCGGCGTCGACCGTGGCGCCCTTCTCCCTCCTGGTCCCGGTCTTCGGGATGTCGTCCGCCGCCCTGTTCCTGGGCGAGTCGATCAGCGGTCTGCGCTGGTGCGCGGCGGCCCTGCTGGTCGGAGGGGTGGCGCTCACGTCGTTGGCGCCCGCGCGCACCTCGCGGCAAGCCGCTCCGGAACCGGCGGCGCTCACCCCGTCCCCCGTCCCGTAACCGGCCCGCCCCGTCCATTTCGTGGACCTGCCCGCATCCGGCGGGTCCGGCGCGAGATCATGAGGGGCATGCCCCTTGTCGCCATTCCCGGTTCCAAGTCCATCACCGCCCGCGCCCTGTTCCTCGCGGCGGCCGCCGACGGGGTCACCACCCTTCAGCGGCCGCTGCGTTCCGACGACACCGAGGGCTTCGCGGAGGGACTGGCCCGGCTCGGGTACCGGGTCGGCCGGACCCCGGACGCCTGGCAGGTGGACGGCCGTCCGCAGGGACCCGCGGTCGCCGAGGCCGACGTCTACTGCCGGGACGGCGCCACCACCGCCCGCTTCCTGCCCACCCTCGCCGCGGCCGGCCACGGGACCTACCGTTTCGACGCCTCACCGCAGATGCGCCGCCGCCCCCTGCTCCCGCTCACCCGCGCCCTGCGCGACCTGGGCGTGGACCTGCGGCACGAGGAGGCGGAGGGCCACCACCCGCTCACCGTCACGGCGAACGGCGTCCAGGGCGGTGCCGTGACGCTGGACGCCGGCCAGTCCTCCCAGTACCTCACCGCTCTCCTCCTGCTCGGCCCGCTCACCCGCACCGGCCTGCGCATCACCGTCACCGACCTGGTCTCGGCGCCGTACGTGGAGATCACGATCGCGATGATGCGGTCGTTCGGCGTGGAGGTGACCAGGGAGGGGACCACGTACGTCGTCCCGCCCGGCGGCTACCGCGCCACCACGTACGCGATCGAACCCGACGCCTCCACCTCGAGCTACTTCTTCGCGGCCGCCGCGCTCACCGGCGGCGAGGTGACCGTGCCGGGCCTCGGCGAGGGCGCGCTCCAGGGCGACCTGGGCTTCGTGGAGGTGCTGCGGCGGATGGGCGCCCGGGTGGACATCGGCGCGGACCGTACGACCGTGCGCGGCACCGGCGAACTCCGCGGCCTCACCGTCAACATGCGGGACATCTCCGACACCATGCCGACCCTCGCCGCCCTCGCGCCCTTCGCCTCCGGGCCCGTACGCATCGAGGACGTCGCCAACACGCGCGTGAAGGAGTGCGACCGGCTGGAGGCCTGCGCGGAGAACCTGCGGCGGCTGGGCATCGGCGTCGCCACCGGTCCCGACTGGATCGAGATCCGGCCCGGCACCCCCGAGGGCACCGACATCAAGACCTACGGCGACCACCGCATCGCCATGTCCTTCGCGGTGACCGCCCTGCGCACCCCCGGAATCTCGTTCGACGACCCCGGCTGCGTCCGCAAGACTTTCCCCGGGTTCCACGAGGCGTTCGCGGAGTTGCGGAAGGACTTGACCGGGTGACGTTCACACTGCGAGGGCCGGTTCTCGAGGGCGAGTTGGTGCGTCTGGAGCCGCTGGAGCGGCGGCACGCCGCCGAGTTGGCGGCGGCGGCGGAGGAGGACCGGGGGACGTACGCGTTCACCTGGGTGCCGAGGGCCGACGAGATCGACACCTACCTGGACGCCCAGTTCGCCCGCGCCGCCACCGGCCGGCTCGCGCCCTACGCCCAGGTGTCCGTCGCCTCGGGACGGGCGGTCGGCGCCACCTCGTACTGGGAACCGCGCACCTGGCGGACCGACGACCGGCTCGACGCCGTCGAGGTCGGCTTCACCTGGCTCGCCGCCTCCGCCCAGGGCACGGGGGTGAACGCCGAGGCCAAGCTCCTCCTCTTCCGGCACGCCTTCGAGGAGTGGGGCGTCTCCCGCGTCGACCTGAAGACCGACGCCCGCAACGCCCGCTCCCGCGCGGCCATCGAGAGCGTGGGCGCCCGCTTCGAGGGCGTCCTGCGCAACTGGTCCCGCTCCTGGGCCCCCGGCGAGGACGGCCGCCTCCGCGACTCCGCGATCTTCTCGATCACGGCCGACGAGTGGCCGGAGCGGCGGGCGCTGCTGGAGAAGCGGGTGGCACGCTTCCTGCCGGGTGTCACGACGTCCGCGCGCGACCGTGGACCGGGTGGTTCGTGAGAGCGCGGCTTCACGCCGAATCGTTGAGCAGCCGCCCCAGGTGCTCGCGGCCCCGCGCCAGCAGCCCCGGCAGCGGGGCCGCCTTCTCGTACCAGCGCTTCTCGTACTCCCAGCACAGCCACCCGTCCCACCCGTGCCGGGTCAGTACCTCCACGCACTCGGCCAGCGGCAGGACTCCGGCGCCCAGCGCCAGCGGCGTGGTGTCCTCGGCCGAGGAGATGTCCTTGACCTGCACGTATCCGAGATACGGGAATAGCGCCGCGTACGTGTCCTGAGGCTGCTCACCGCCCAGCCAGGTGTGCATCACGTCCCACAGGGCACCGACGTGCCGGTGCCCGACCGGGCCGAGGATCCGGATGGCGTCGGCACCGGTGCGGTGCGAGTCGTGGGTCTCCAGCAGGACGCGTACGTCGCGCTCGGCGGCGTACAGCGCGACCGTGCCCAGCCTGCGCGCGGCGACGGCGTCGGCATCCGTCTGCCCCTCCGCGCCGCCGGGGAAGACGCGGACGTACGACGCCCCGAGGTCGACGGCGAGGTCGATCAGCGTCCTGACCTCCTCGACGACCGCCGCGTCGTCGCCGGGAGCCGCGACCCGCGCGTACCCGGCGATCCCGAGCACCTCCACCCCGCCGGCCTGGAACGCGGTGGCCGCGGCGGCGCGTTCCTCCGGTCCGATGCCGGGATGGACCGGCTCCTCCGGATGGGCGCGCAGTTCGACGCCGTGGTAGCCGTGCCCGGAGGCGAGCGCCACTACCTCCGCTACGGACAGTCCGGGCACACCGAGGGTGGAGAAGGCGAGTTTCATGTCTCGGACCCTACTTGCCGTAGCGCGAGCCGCCAGTCCTGGCCGTTCAGGTCCTTGCCGAAGGAGTGGTGGGGCCGCTCGGCGGTGAGCGTGAACCCGTGGCGCCGGTAGATGTGGCGGGCGGTGGCGAGGATGTCGTTGGTCCACAGGACGAGGTCGTCGTAGCCGGCCTCGCGCGCGAAGTCGACGACCGCGCCGACCAGCCGGTCCCCGATGCCGAGCCCCCGCGCCTCCGGCTCGACGAGCAGCAGCCGCAGCCGGGCGGTGCCGGGCGCCTCGTCCCGTACGCACATCACACAGCCGACCGCCCGTCCGTCCAGCTCGGCGATCCACACCCGCTCGAGGTTCGGGTCGTGGTCCTCGGCGTACTCGCCGACGATCCGGGCGACCAGTCCCTCGTACGTCACGTCGAACCCGTGCTCGGCGGTGTAGAGCGCGGCGTTGCGCTGCACGATCCAGCCGAGGTCACCGGGCTGCGGCCCGCGGAGGACGACGTCGTCGGGTGTCCTCGGACGCTTCTCCAGCAGGTCGCGCATGGCCCGCATGGCCTCGGCGAGCCGCGCCCGGTCGGCGGGGGCGACGCTCTCCAGCAGTTCCCCCGTGCTTTCCTGGGCCCGCTCGTCGAGCAGCCCTGCGGCTTCCCGGCCACGCGCGGTGAGGGCGACCCGGCGCCGCCGCGAGTCCTCCTCGGACGGTGTCCGTTCCACCAGGCCGTCCTGCTCGAACCGGTTCAGGATCCGGCTCAGATAGCCCGAGTCCAGCGAGAGCGCGGCCCGCAGATCGGCCGCGTCGGTTCGCGGGGCGTGCGCGAGTTCGTACAGGACGCGGGACTCGGTGAGGCTGTAGGGGGCGTAGAGGCGGCGGCCGTAGTCGAGGGCGCCGATGACGTTCGTGTAGAAGCGGTTGAAGGCGCGGAACTCCTGGACGGTGACTGTCAAGACCGACTCCGATCCCCTCGCGGCGATCTCTGACTCAGTCAGAGATTTTTCTCCGCGAGCCTAGCCCGCGTGGCCCGCCCGCCTCCAGAGGGTGTGACCGAGATACGCGCCAAAGGGGCAACGGGATGATCTTGGAGCCCTGAGCGCCCGTCGCCCACTCAGTGTCGTTGGTGGTGATGTTGAACGTCGTCTGGGGCCTGGGATGGGTTGTGACATCGATTGAACGGACCGCGTATCCGCGGTTCAAGCGGCTGATCACCGCGCATGAGCTGCATCTGTTCTTCTCCCCGAGCCGCGATGAGCTGGAGTGGGCCGCCGATGCCACGGACTGCGATGAGCATCTGCTGGCGCTGCTGCTGATGCTGAAGTCGTACCGGCGCATGGGGTGTTTCCCGGCGCTGGAGGACGTCCCGGAGATGGTGGTGGACTTCCTCCAGCGTGCGGTGGAGCTGCCGGAGGGCACTCTGCCGGTGTACCGGGCGGAGCGGACCGCCAAGCACCACCGGGGCTTGGTCCGCAAGCAGGCCGGCGTGACATACGACCAGGCCAAGGCTCGGGGGATCGTCGAGCAGTCGATCCGCAAGGAGGCCGCGGCGAAGAACCGCCCGGCGGATCTGATCAACATCGCGCTGGAGAAGGTGGTGGAGGCGCGGGTTCCGTACTTGGCTCGCCACTGCTCGTCGCCCTGCTGGAGGCGGGCATGGTCGAGGACTTCTTGCAGCTCGCGGGGTTGCAGGGAGAGGGTCGGGCCGCCGGTCTTCGAGCGGGTGCACTGGTCGCGCACCGGGCAGGGGCGGCATGTCGCCTTGTCGAACTTGATGACGATGGCCTTGGTGCCGCGCAGGGTGGCGGGGCTCCACCAGGTGCTGTTGTCCCCGCGCGGGCAGGTGGCCTGCCGCTTGTCCCAGTCGTGGTGAACGCGGTGCGGTCGAAACCGGCGCCGGCACGCGCCTGGGGTGAGCTGTTCATCAGGACCGGGGTGACCAGGGTGACCCCGAAGTTCTTCTTCATGCCCACGATCAACTCGGCGGAGGCGTAACCGGAATCGAGGAAGTGCTCGGTGGGCAGGAGGTCGCGGGCGGCGAGCATGTGATGGACCGGTTCGGTCATTTCCGCATCGGTCACTGTGGCGTCGGTGGTCGCGATGCTGGTGATCAAGCGCGGCAGCGGTCCGTCGGCCCCGGGAATCAGCGTCTGGCCGTCGGCATCCGGGTCCTGGTCATCGGCATCGTCGCAGGACTCACTGATGTGGATCTTGTAGCCGGTCCACCAGGAGCCCTGTTTGAGGCCGTAGCGCGCGTCGGTGTCGTACGGACAGGCCAGCCGCAGTCTGCCGGGCGGGAGGTCTTTGCTCTCCCGCCGCTTCACCTCCGCTCCGGCCTCGGCCACGGTGCGGTGGTAGTTCTGCACCCACATCGTGCGCAGACCTGCACCGGCTTCCACGAGCAAACGCGAGGAGATGGCCCTGGTCTACGGCCGGGACGGGTTTGCGCTGCTGGAGGCGGTGCATGCCCCTGATGCCCCGGCCTGGCTGCGCGAACTCCCAGCCGGCGGATGCCAGGAGTGAGTCCGTGGGCCGTAGCGTTCGGCCCATTCCCGAACGGGCACCGCCTGGGTCAGCCAGTCCGGGGCCGCGCAGGCCAGCGCCTCCAGCGTGGCCCGCAGTGTTTCCCCGGCCAGCTCCAGCCTGTTCAGGTCGCGTACCGCCGCCAGCACGCGGGTGGAGTCGGTGCGCTGCCTGCCTCCGGCCTTCACCAGGCCCCAGTCCTTGAGGGCGGTCAGCAGCAGGTCGAGCACCTTCTCCTCCATCCCGTGCTTGACCAGTCGCGTGCGGAACTCGGACAGTGCCGAGGCGTCGAACCCGGGATCATCCAGCTCCAGGCCGAGCGCGTACTTCAGGTCCATGCCGTACCGCACCCGATGCGCTGCCGCCCGGTCGGTGAGGTTCTCAGCGAACTGCAACACCGTCACCAGCGCCAGCTGGCCCGGTGACCAGCCCGGCCTCCCTCGGGTTCCGAACGCCTCGGCGAACTCGGCGTCCGCGAACAACTCGCCCAGCTCGTCACGGACCCGCATCGCCAACGGGTACGGGCCCCGTGCCGCCACCGCCGGCGCCACCTGCGCGGTCAGCTCAGGCACCTTCGGCCACGGCCTCGGCCGCATCGACATTCCACACCCCACCCGCGACCGGGAACGCCAAGACGGCCGCTGCTGTCCCAACCAACGAGCCGTCAGCCCCGCCGGGCACGGAGTAAGCCAGCAGGATCGGTGACAGAGTTCTTACCGGAACCCCTGGTCGGGGGCCGCTGGTCGTAGGCCTTGACGACACCGGGCCACCGGCTGCGGGGCGGCTCTGCCGCGACCGCGACGTGCCACGGCCGGCGGCCGGGATCAGGGCGTGTTCAGCCCGAAGGTCTGGTTGCTGGTGTTGGTGGCGCCTGGGCTGTGGATGTTGTTGTTGGTGGTGATGTTGTTGAACATCGGAATCACGCCGTTGAGGTTGATCGGGAGGATGGACCCACCACCCCCATTGCCCCCGCTGCCTCCGTCGTCGCAGTTGGGGCCTGGGATGTCGATCGTGTGGCTCGCCGAGGCCGTGACAACAAGGTCGGTCACGGTGGCTGTGTTGGTGACCGCGCAGGGCGTGTCGCTGGGGATGAACACGACGACGTCGACGACGTAGCTGTCGCCAGGTTCCATCTGGGAGGACCGGCAACCGAGCGACCGCCGGTCGGGTGCCTGAGGGACCACACCCTCACACCCAAACTCCTCGGTGGTGTAGCTGACGATGTGGACCTCTTGGTATCTGATGTCGGCCGGGAAAAACTCGTCCATGTAGGTGGGGCCATTGGTCGGTTCGTTACCGGAATTGCGGACCGTGATGCGATAGGTGCCCACTCCGCCTCGGGTGAACTCCCCTACATGAGTCTTCGTGATCTCCAGCTGTGCCTGCGCGTACGCGGGGGTGGCCCCTGCGGCGAAGGGAACTGCGACGCTCAGTCCCAGGACGGTACCGAGGGCGGCGAAGCGCCGCCTCAACGTGTGGATGGCCATCGTTGTCTCCTGCCGGGTGACTCACGCGGGACTTCTGCACACGCAGAAACGCGGCGGCAAACGGCCTGATCACGGGTGCGATGGCCACACCACTCGATTGCCACGTCCGGATGGCGTACCGCTGGACGGACGGTCACCCGTACGGCCGCGCACGGTGCCACACCCCGCCCGCCCGGTCCAGAAGCCGCCTGGGTCGACAGAAGGCCTGCCAGGGTCCACACGCAGCGCTCGGCATGGGGCCGATCAACGAAGCGCATGCGGCAAAGACGGGACCAGAACCTGCCGCTGGGTCATGCCGCAGACACGGGGCCCGGCAGGCCGCCGACCACGGCAACCCCAACGTCCTGGTCCCATGGGGCGAGCAACCGAAGGCGCTCAGCAGGCTGTGGCCATACGACCTGAACCCAGACGGTACGCCGACACCTCCATGGCAACCCTCGGTGCCCGCCCCGCTCAACCGACACGTACCGCCGCTCATGTCGTAGGAATGCCGTCGTTTGCGGCTGGTGACGATCCTGCTGGCTTATCCGCCTACGCGGCGAGGGAGAGGCCGAGGCGGGCAAGCTGGCCAACGCGGATGCGGTCGAGGGGATGAGCCCCGCCGGGCACGGAACAAGCCAGCAGGATCGTCACCAGCCGCAAGCGGCGGTGATCAGTCCTTGGATTGTGATCTTCCTGGGCTGGGCGGCTCGTACACTGATGAGAATGGAGGACCACACGGCCACTGGGATCGGTGCACGTCCGGCGCCCGTCTTGCGGCAGTACGTCGACTCGTATGTCGGCTTCGACCTCCGCGGACTCCCTGGTTCCGGCCGCCCGGCCAGTCGAATGCCATCTACCGCGCGGAGGTGGCATCCGATCCAGGCGGTCAACGCCTACGACATCCGGCTCGTCCGGCTGCGTGACCACCGCGAGGGCACCTGGGTCACGGTCCCGTGGCGGCTGCTGTCGTCGACCGCGACCCATTCGGCGAGCCGGTGGCTCTGTCGATGACGAGGAGCAGCGTTTCTCGGGCGGTTCGGGAGGCACTGCCCGTGCTGGATGTCGATGGCTTCGGGCAGCAGCTCGGTGCCGATCGGTAAGACGCCGTGTGCTGCTCGTCCGAGGCCCGGGACAAGAGCGCTGACTACGGGCGCAGGTTGCAGCCCTGTCCCGCCGTTGCCGAGTACCAGCAGGCGCCTTCCGCTCTGGCCCTGTTCTCGTAGAGCTACGACCAGATGGCGTGTAGCACTGCGTAATGCTCAGGGCTGCGGCAGTGCCGCAAGGGCGGGACGGCGTGACGATCGAACCGGTGACCGAACTCGGGAGCGGGGGCGCACTTCGGTTGCCGCGCGCTCGGGTCGTACCTCTGTCTGCCCCGCGCGCGTCGTACGACACGGCGGTCGAGCGGTACCTCACCGGTGCGGGCATCGCGGAGTCCTCCACGCGGATCTACCGGATCTCCCTCACGACGTGGGGATGGATGCTCGGGGGCGAACCGACGCCGACCGGACCCGCCCGCCGGGGCGCGAAGCCGCCCGTCTTCCCCGTCGCCGCGATCGACGACCCGGCGCTGCCGGAGGTCTTGGCCGAGCTGGCGGCGGCGCGGGCTGACGAGATGGACGCCGACACCGTCAACCGCGAACTGTCCATCGCCCGAAAGGCGATCGGCTGGTGGCAGCGCCAAGGCTGGATCGAAGGCGATCCCACGATCGGCATCGAGCGGCGGCCGGCACCGCCCGACCGCACCAAGGCTCTCGCGGAGAACCAGATCGCCGCCCTGTGGCGCCTCGACGTAGCGCTGCGGGAGAAGACCCAGTGGAAGATGCTCTACGAGTCCGCCGCACGGGCCGACGAGGTGCTGTGCCTCAACGTGGAAGACCTCTACCCGCAGGACAAGCGCGGCAGGATCACCGCCAAGGGCGGGGCGACCGAGTGGATTCACTGGCAGTCCGGCACCGCCCAGCTCCTGCCCCGACTCATCGCCCGCCGCACCCGCGGCCCGCTGTTCCTCACCGACCGCAAGGCCCCGGCCGGAACACCAACGCTCGACGTGTGCCCGGAGACCGGCCGGGCCCTGCACCGGCTCCGGCACAGTGCCCTCACGCACGACGCGGAGGACGGCACCTCCACCCCGATGCTGCCGGCCCGTTCCCGCCACGCCTCCGTCCGCTCCCTGGAGCGATACGCACGGCCCGGCGTCGACTCGGTCGCCCGGCACGTCGCCGAACGCGACCCCGCTGCACGCCGCCGCACGTAAATCCGAGCAGATCAGGGCTTCAAGATCATCCCGGGGCCCCTTTGACACGAATCTCGGCCACACCCCTCCAGCCCCCGGCGGCCGACAAGTCTCCGGGGCTCTGTACCTACTGGTATGTACAGGACCGGCGGAGGCCGTCCCCGTGGAGCGCCGGTCGGGGGGAGGGGAGCCGCTCGTCCGCGGCCCCGCCCCGTCACCAGCCGCCACTACCTGCGCGGCGCCCCCGAGGACCCCCGCACCATCAACTCGCCCCGCACCGTCGCGATCCCCCCGGGCGGCGGCTCCTCCCGCCCCATCGCGATCCGGCCGGCCCTCGCCCCCGCCTCCGCGAGCGGCAGCCGGACCGTCGTGAGCGAGGGCACCGCGTCGATGCTGAAGGGAAGGTCGTCGAAGCCGGCCACCGAGACGTCCTCCGGGATCCGCAGCCCGGACTCGCGCAGCGCCGCGCACGCGCCCACCGCGACGGAGTCGTTCGCCGCGACCACCGCGGTCAGCGTCGGGTCGCGGCGCAGCAGTTCGAGTGTGGCCTCGTAGCCCGCCCGCCGGTCGTAACGGCCGTGAACCGTCCAGCGGGGGTCCTCCTCGATGCCCGCCGAGGCGAGCGCCGCCCGGTGCCCCTCCAGCCGGTGCCGGGTCGTCGTCCGCTCCTCCGGGCCCGCGATGTAACCGAGCCGCCGGTGGCCGAGCCCGATCAGGTGCTCGGTCAACTCCCGCCCGCCGCCGCGGTTGTCGAAGGTCAGCGCGATCGCCGAGGTCTCCGGTGCCGGCGGCCGCCCGCACAGCACGACGCGCGTCCCGGCCTCCCCGAGCTTGCGGAGCTTCGCCGCCACGGCCGCCGCGTGCGGCTCGTTCTCCATGGCCCCGCCGGTCAGCACGACGGCGGCGGCCCGCTGGCGCTGCAGCAGGGTGAGGTAGGTCAGTTCACGTTCCGGCGAGCCTCCGGTGTTGCACACCACCGCCAGCCGCTCACCCCCGGCCCGGCCGCCGGGTCCCCCGATCTCCGACTGGATCGCGCTCGCCATGATCCCGAAGAACGGGTCGGCGATGTCGTTGACCAGGATTCCCACCAGGTCCGAGGTCGCCGCCGCCAGGGCGCTGGCGGGGCCGTTCAGCACGTAGTCCAGCTCGTCCACCGCCCGCAGCACCCGTTCGCGGGTGGAAGCGGCCACGGGGTAGTTCCCGTTCAGCACGCGCGACACCGTCGCGGGCGAGACCTGCGCGCGCGCCGCCACGTCCGCCAGGGTCACCGTCATCTCGTCGTCCTCCGGTCGCACATCTCGTCGTACGTAGCCGTGCGTCCTCGCACGCGTACGTCCTCGCACGCCGTACGGTCCTCGTACGCCGTCCGTCCTCGCACGGCGTACGTCTCCGTACGCCGTCCGTCCACGTGGCCTTGGTCGTCCACGCCCCGTTTCGTCCTCGTAGACAGACCGGCCGCGGTCACGGTTCCGGCGTGTCGTGCAGACCTTAAGGCCCAAGGCCCGGGTTGTTCGCCCCCTCGAACAACTCGGGATGGACACGGTCTTGTCCAGACCGGTGGTCAGAGGCTAGCTTCTTCTTGGATAGAAAGCGCTTGCTGTACCGCTGATCAGGAAGAGGCGTACGCGGCGCACAACAACCGCGTACTCGCCTTCGAAGGGGCCGACGTGACACGCAAGACGGTTCGTATCGCCATGAACGGCGTGACCGGGCGCATGGGCTACCGCCAGCACCTGGTCCGCTCCATCCTCGCCATCCGTGAGCAGGGCGGACTCGACCTCGGCGACGGCACCGTGCTGTGGCCGGAACCGATCCTCGTCGGCCGCCGAGAGCACGTGCTCAAGGCGCTCGCCGAGCAGCACGGCCTGGAGCACGTGTCCACCGACGTGGACGCCGTCCTCGCCGACCCGACCGTCGACATCTACTTCGACGCCCAGGTGACCTCCGCCCGCGAGGAGGCGATCAAGAAGGCGATCGCCGCCGGCAAGCACATCTACACGGAGAAGCCGACGGCCACCGGCCTGGACGGCGCCCTGGAGCTGGCCCGCCTCGCGCAGGAGAAGGGCATCAAGCACGGCGTCGTCCAGGACAAGCTTTTCCTCCCCGGCCTGCTCAAGCTGAAGCGCCTCATCGACGGCGGCTTCTTCGGCCGGATCCTGTCCGTCCGCGGCGAGTTCGGCTACTGGGTCTTCGAGGGCGACTGGCAGAGCGCCCAGCGCCCGTCGTGGAACTACCGCGCCGAGGACGGCGGCGGCATCGTGGTCGACATGTTCCCGCACTGGGAGTACGTCCTGCACGAGCTGTTCGGCCGGGTGAAGTCCGTCCAGGCCATCGCCACCACCCACATCCCGCAGCGCTGGGACGAGAACGACAAGCCCTACGACGCCACCGCCGACGACGCCGCCTACGGCATCTTCGAGCTCGACGGCGGCACGATCGCCCAGATCAACTCCTCCTGGGCCGTCCGCGTCAACCGCGACGAACTGGTCGAGTTCCAGGTCGACGGCACCGAGGGCTCGGCCGTCGCCGGCCTGCGCAACTGCCGCGTCCAGCACCGCTCCCTCACCCCCAAGCCGGTGTGGAACCCCGACATCCCGGCCACCTACTCCTTCCGCGACCAGTGGCAGGAGATCCCGGACAACCAGGACTTCGACAACGGCTTCAAGGCCCAGTGGGAACTGTTCCTCAAGCACGTCTACGCCGACGCGCCGTACCACTGGGACCTCCTCGCCGGCGCCCGTGGCGTCCAGCTGGCCGAGCTGGGCCTGAAGTCCTCGGCCGAGGGCCGCCGCCTCGACGTCCCGGAGATCTCGCTGTGACCATCCAACTGCCCGACCCCACGGGCGCGCTGAAGACGTACGAGCCCCGCACGGAGCCCCTCGCCCTCACCACGGGCGCCCCTTTCACCTCCCGTACGGTCTTCTCGGCGGCGCACGTCGTCGCCGACCCGTTCGCGGACGTGTCGCCCGACTCGCCCGCCGCCGTCGACTGGGACGCCACCCTCGCCTTCCGCCGCCACCTGTGGTCGCACGGGCTCGGCGTCGCCGAGGCGATGGACACCGCCCAGCGCGGCATGGGCCTGGACTGGGCGGGCGCGGCCGAGCTGATCCGCCGGTCGGCGGCGGAGGCGCGCGCCGTGGGCGGCCGTATCGCCTGCGGCGTGGGCACCGACCAGCTCACCGGCCCGGCGACCCTCGCCGAGGTCCGCGCGGCCTACGAGGAGCAGCTCGCGCTCGTCGAACAGTCGGGTGCCCAGGCGATCCTGATGGCCTCCCGCGCGCTCGCCGCGGCCGCCTCGGGCCCCGACGACTACCTGGACGTCTACGGCCACCTGCTCCGCCAGGCCTCCGACCCGGTGGTCCTGCACTGGCTGGGCCCGATGTTCGACCCGGCGCTCGAGGGCTACTGGGGCTCCTCCGGCCTCGACGCGGCGACCGAGGTGTTCTTGCAGGTCATCGCCGCCCACCCGGACAAGGTGGAGGGCATCAAGGTGTCGCTCCTCGACGCCCGGCGGGAGATCGACATCCGCCGCAGGCTGCCGCAGGGCGTCCGCTGCTACACGGGCGACGACTTCAACTACCCCGAGCTGATCGCGGGCGACGAGAAGGGCTTCAGCCACGCCCTGCTCGGCATCTTCGACCCGCTGGGCCCGCTGGCGGCGGAGGCGGTCCGCGTCCTCGACACGGGCGACACCGCCGGCTTCCGTGCCCTGCTCGACCCCACGGTCGAGCTCTCCCGCCACCTCTTCCAGCCCCCCACCCGTTTCTACAAGACGGGCGTGGTGTTCCTGGCCTGGCTGGCCGGCCACCAGTCGCACTTCACGATGGTCGGCGGGCTGCAGTCGGCCCGCTCCCTCCCGCACTTCGCCCGCGCCTACGAACTCGCCGACGGTCTGGGCCTGTTCCCCGACCCCAAGCTGGCCGAGGACCGTATGAAGACACTCCTCGCCCTCTACGGAGTGACGCAGTGACCGGCTCCCTCTCCCGCTTCAGCATCAACCAGATGACGGTGAAGCAGCTGTCGATGCCGGAACTGGTGGCCGCCTGCGGCGACCTGGGCGTCACGAACGTCGGCCTGTGGCGGGAGCCCGTCCAGGCGTACGGCGTGGAGCAGACGGCCAAGCTGGTCCGCGACGCGGGCCTGACCGTCACCACCCTCTGCCGCGGCGGCTTCCTCACGGCGATCGACCCGGACGAGCGGGCGGCGGCCCTGGCCGACAACCGCCGTGCGGTCGACGAGGCGGCCACCCTCGGCACGGACGTCCTGGTCCTCGTCTCCGGCGGCCTCCCGGCCGGCTCCAAGGACCTGCACGGCGCCCGCGAACGCATCGCGGACGCCCTGGCCGTCCTCGGCCCCTACGCCGAGGAACACGGGGTGAAGCTGGCCATCGAACCCCTCCACCCCATGTACGCCGCCGACCGCTGCGTGGTCTCCACCCTCACCCAGGCCCTGGACCTCGCGGAACGCTTCCCCGCCCACCAGGTCGGCGTCACCGTCGACACGTACCACATCTGGTGGGACGACCAGGCCCCCGCCCAGATCGCCCGGGCGGGCGCGGGCGGCCGCATCCACACCTTCCAGCTCGCCGACTGGACGACCCCTCTCCCCGAGGGCGTCCTCAACGGCCGCGGCCAGATCGGCGACGGCGCGATCGACATGCGCGAATGGCAGGCTCATGTGGAGGAGGCCGGCTACACCGGCGCCATCGAGGTCGAGCTGTTCAACGACGGTCTGTGGGCCCGGGACGGCCGGGAGGTCCTGGCGGAGACGGCGCAACGCTTCCTGACCCACACGGCGTAGCACCGGGACGGTGACCGACAGCCGGGGGGAGAACCACCGTGAAACAGCGGTTCTCCCCCCGGCCCCCGGGATGACTAGCCCAGCTTCCAGTGCTGGTAGGGGCCGCCGTTGCACCCGAGCATGTAGGCGTTGCCGCCGTGGTCGCCGTCCACGCAGTTGGCGAGCGACATGTCCTTGAGCTGGACGTCGTTCCAGCCCGAGCCCTGCGCCTGGAACAGCTGGGAGGCGTCGCCGCCGTTGCACGGGACCGTGGCAACCCCCAACTGCTGGGTCAGGCATGTGTCGGTCGCCATGTGACGGATCATGACGACGTCATAGCTGGCGTGGTAGACGATCTCCACCCGCCACTTCTGCCAGACGTTCCCCGAATCGCAGGGGTTCGTGTAGACGTCTCCCTTGCCGCTCTCGTTGGCGGGGCCGCCGTCGAGGCAGATCCCGGCCTGGCTGCTCAGGTTGGCCGGCCCGAGGAGGGTCACCGCAGACGCGGTGCTCGCTCCGAAGAACGAGAACATCAGGCTCAGACCGACAGCGAAGACCGCCGCCCAGCTCCGGAACGCGAAACGCCCCAGACCGCGGGGCCGGGCCGACGCCCGCCCCTCGTCCGAGTTCGCCGCGTCTAACGCCACTGTATTCAGCATGCTGTGATTTCTCCGCTTTGCCGGGCT
The DNA here is from genome assembly GCF_040295925.1 of Streptomyces sp. NPDC002588. Classification (NCBI taxonomy): domain Bacteria; kingdom Bacillati; phylum Actinomycetota; class Actinomycetes; order Kitasatosporales; family Streptomycetaceae; genus Streptomyces; species Streptomyces sp. NPDC002588. The sequence goes on along the minus strand of NZ_JBEOWF010000012.1, from coordinate 155,421 downwards.
CTGTACTTTCTGTGACGGACCTGTGTCGCAAGCCGCCATGACCGGAGTCAACCAGTGACGGATTGCCTTGCTGTTGTCCGCAGCTTCTTCTAGGCACCGGGCCGGAAAATCCTGGACGTGGACGTGGACGTGGACGTGGACGTGGACGTGGACGTGGACGTGGACCTGGTCCCGGCCCTCAGGCGCTTATACACCCGTCCGAATGTCGCGTTGCACCAGCAACCACTGATGCGAGAGTGTGCGACGTACGGTGATGCGAGAGTCGCTGGCGAGGGGGAAACAGTGTGACGGGGTGGGACATCGACGTCGGCGGGGTGCGCGGGGTCCTCCGGACCACGGGCACGGCGGCGAAGGAACTGTCGGACACGGGCGTGGCCATGCAGGGGAAACTGGAGGAAGCGGCCTCGGCGGCGGGCACGATCACCGATCAGTACGGGCCGTACACGAGCACGGCCGGGCTCGTCGGAGCCGCGCTCGCCGAGTTCCTCGAGCACTGGAGCCGTGATCTCCTGTACCTGGCCGAGCGGGCGTCCAGGTCGGTGAACGGGGCGGCCGAGGCCACGGGTCACTACGTCCAGGGTGACCTGGCGATGGCGGCCACGGCGCAGCGGGAGGCGGCGAAGGAGCCGAAGGTCGACCTGCCGGGAGCCGGCAAGTGAGCGACGGAGCGACCCTGATCGACCCGTCCGGGATACCGCACTTCATCGGGGATCTGTCCACCCTGGACACCGACGTGATGCTGCTGACCGCGAACGCGGCCCAGTTCCGGGCGTCGGGCGCGAATGTGCACACCACGTTCCAGGGTCTGTCCGCCTTCTACCACGCGCCCGAGGCGGGCGAGCTGCTCTCCTCGACCCGACCGGTGAAGGCGAAGGCGGGCGCGTTCGCCGACGGCCTGGAGAAGGTCGCCGCGGCGCTGTCCGACTACAGCGCGGAAGTCCAGCCGCTGGTGGAGAGGCTGGCGACGCTGAAGGCGGACGCCACCGCGTTCGTGCAGTCACTGTCCGGGGACGACGACTGGCGCAAGGACCAGGACAAGGTCGACCGCAACAACGCGCTCTGGCGGGACGTCAACCACACGGTCGCCGCCTTCCAGGCCGCCGAACGGGCCTGCCACAACAAGATCACCGCCCTGGTCGGCGGCTCGAAGATCACGGTCGACGACGGCTCGCACGGCCAGAACATGTACGGCTACCGCGCCGACGACCTCGACCACGCCGGGGAGACCCCCTGGGGCGCCCCGGCCGAGCGGGAGTACGAGGGCTGGGACTGGCTGACCCACCAGGCGGGCCAGGTCTGGGACGGCATCTGGACCGACGGCGTGATGGCCACCGTTCACGGCGTGGGCACCCTGTTCGGGGCCGACGGCTCGGGGGCGGCGGGCGAGGCGTGGAAGGGGCTGGCCAGGCTCGCCACCGCGTCCGCGCTCACCAGCGCCACCCTGGGCACATGGTGGCTGGTACCGGACGACAAGCTTCCGTCCTGGCTGCGTGATTCCCGCACGACCTACAAGCAGACCGTCAAGGGGTTCGTCGCCTGGGACACCTGGAAGACCAACCCTTCGCGCGCGGCCGGAGCGGTCGGCTTCAACGTGCTGACGGTGCTGGGTACCGAGGGCGTCGGCTCTGCGGCCGGCGCCGGAGGCAGGGCGGGCGCCGCGGCCCGCGCCCTGTCGACGGCCGGCAAGGTCGGCCGGGCCATGGACCCGATGACCTACGTCGGCAAGGCGGGCGAACTCGCCTTCGTCAAGGTCGGGGACACGTTCCGCGCCCTGAAGGACCTGCACTCCGGAACCACCCTCGACCTCCTCGAACGGGCCGACGCCCTGCGGTCCCCGAGGATCCCGGACAACGCGATCCCCTACGTCGACAACGCCACCGGCGACCTCGTCTACCTCACCGACGAGGGACATCTCCTCAACGAGGACGGCAGCCTTCACCAGCCTGTGGCGGAAGCCCCGCATGAGCTCTCCGCGAACGACCGGTCCGAACTGCACAAAGGTGCGCAGACGGATCGCTCGCACGAACTGTCCGCAGCCGGAGCGCGTGGCGGGGACCACTCGCCCGGCACCGCCCAGCACTCCCAGGGTGGCGCGGCAGCGTCCCACGGAGGCGATGAGCACAGCCCGAGAGGGCCGGAGCACGACACCGGTGCGGTCGGCGATCACACCCCCACGGGCCACGGGAACGACGGACACGGTCACGCCGACGGCACTGGTGACGGTACGCAGGCATCGGGCGGCACGGGTGCTTCGGCAGGAAGCGGTGGTTTCCCGTCGCACCATAGGGGTGTGTGGCCGGCGAGGAGTGATATCCCAGGTCCCGCAGCAGGAGAGGAACTCAAGCGTCCGCACGCCCGACACACCATCAGCGGCGCCGCCAAGGGAGAAATCAAGGAGAAGAACAGCCTCATTCTGCGCGGACATTCCAACGAGATCGACCAGGACATAGCAGCCATCGCAGAGGGGCGGGCAAAGCTCACCGAAGATGGGAATCGCTACGAAATAAATGGCCGCACCTACGGGGTGGAACCGGGCGGTAGGGTCTACCCCGACTCAGGGCCGGGTATCGTGAATCTGGACAGGAATGAATACGCCGCACTCCAGCAGTTGGTGAGAGCCAAGGGAGATATCAGCGCCGCTCCCCAGCTGACGAGGAATCCTCGGTTCGTGAACAATCCACAGGCTGTCCAGAAGGCGCTGGACATCTACCACGGGACATACCGATGACCTACAACTTCTTTACTGTCGATCACCTGCTGTCGTCCCGGATCTCGGATTCTCTGGCGTCGGTCCTCCACGTGGCGCCGAGTGCGGTCGACGTCGCCGACGCGGAAGGCGACCAGGACGATCGCAACTGGGAAGCTCTTGTCCTGTGCGACCGCACGCGGGTACCCGGTGATGTCTCACTGGCGCTGGACGTCTTCGTCCAGGAAGCGGTGACCGACAGGCCGACCGAAGCAGAATGCGCCGCGAAGTTCGCCGCAGCGGCACAGACCGTCGTCCTGTATCCGGCCGAGGAGCGAATCCCCAGCGCATACTGGCTGGTGACGCCTACCGGCCTGGTGACGCGCGCTCGCCTCATGGCTTCCGACGACGAGCAACCCGTGTACTCCCTCGACGCCGTCGAGGCCGCAGTCCCCCAACTTCCCGGAATTCGTGCCATGCAACTTCCAGAGATCGTCCGTGAGCAGCACGTTCCCACGCCGAGCACTGCGGAATTCACTTCGGCTGTGAATACACTCCGCCGGAACGAACAGGACTCCGCCGATTCGGCGCTGAGTGATGACGTGGGAACTCCCCTGTACGGCGCCCGCGTTCACCTCGCCGAATGGGAGAGGATGGTCCGGCGAATGGAGTCTGGCTGGCAGCCGACCGGCCGCTATCCTGCCGAGTTGTACCGGGAAGCCCTGCGGGCGCGGGACCGACTCTCGCTGCTGACGGACGAACTGGCCGAGCCCGTGCCCGGTCTTCTCCGCAAGGCGGTCGATCAACTCGACGAAGAGTTCAGGAGACACACGGAGTCGGACACTCCGTCCGTCGCAACAGCCGAGCAGGGCTGGTGGTGGCACCGCAAGCCTGTTCTGCTGCCGTGGAGCGACAACTGATCGGATCACAGACACCGGCGAAGTGCGGGGGTGAGTATGCCGTCCGGTATCCCTGACGTGCGGCGAAGCTTGCGGGTGATGCCCGCAGATCCAACCGTGGGCGAGACGTGTTTCGGGATGATCCCCGACGAGCACACGATCCTCCAAGGTGTCACCGGAAGCCTTTTCGCTCCGGTCCACCTCGCGGAGGGCCGGGAGCTCGAACGGTGCCTCAATGATCGGGGAGCTTCTGTTCGGGTCCTCAGCGAGGCCCCCGCATGACCAAGGACATCATCGCCCTCACCCCCAAGATGCCCGACACCGGATCGCTCCTGGCTGCTCTTCACGCCGGCGGCCCCGATCTGGAGTTGACTGCCACCGATGACGGGGCCGTGGTGCACCTGTGTACGGCGGAGGGCCGTCGGCTGGTTTCCGTGGAGGCTCCGATGCTCGTCCATGTGCCGGGGGAGGTACGGCGCCTCCTGGGCGCTGAAGTGGCCGCTCCCGAGGCACCGTTCTGGTGGACGGAGGTGCGTGCCTCCACGGCGGTCCCCGAGGCGGAGCCGCTCGCGGGATCCGTGGGCGGACGCCTGACCATGCTGCTCGGCGGAACCACCTGGCCGCCCGGAGCGGCCCACACCGCTCGGGTCACTGTCCCCGACGAGCCGCGCGCGGCACAGCCCGAGGGCCGTCCGGCCGACACGTTTCCCACGGTCGACGTCCTCACCGACTCGACCGCCGTCGTCCTGGCCGACCGCCCGGTCCTTCCGCTCACCACCTGGCTCTCCGCGACTCTGCGTGCCACGGCGGAGACCAACCGCGCTCTCTGCCTCGTCACCCCTCCCCATGTCCGCCTCACCCTGCCCTTGCGCACCGCGCTGCGCGGTGCGCCCAACCGTTGGGTGGTGCAGGATCCGGAGGGCGGCTACTACGACGGTCTGTCCGGAGTCCGGCTGGCCTGGCAGAACGGCACGTTCCTGCCGACCGGCGACGCCCTCGCCGACGCCTTCACGCACGGAGCGGCGTCCACCGGGCAACGGCAGCTCACCATCTCGTTCCGCACAGTGCACCCGCCCGACGAGCACCTCGTACTCGGCCGCTCACTGGAGGCGGCCTGGCGGCATCTCACCGGTGCACCGCCCGTCGGCTGGGGCACGGCGGAACCGGTCAACCTGCCGTGGTCACCTGACCAGTTGACCGATCTTGCTCGCGACCGGGCCCCGGCGCCCACTCACCTCGTCGCCGTGGGCACCCCCGACCGTCCGGCCGTCGCCACACTCCGCATCGCCCGTACGACGGCAGGCGTGGCCGAGGAGGCCAACCTCACGCTCGGCTACGACCGGCCTCAGCACGTGCCCTTGGACGTCTTGGAGTCCCTCGCCGCGGCCCTCGTCTCGGAACACGGTCTCACCACCATGCTCACCACGATCCGTGCCGCCCGCTCCGACCTGACCCTGCCGGCACACCTGGAGATCCCACCGATCCCGGTGTCGTTCACCCTGGGCCCCCGAGACGTGCGCCGGGTCGGCCTCACCAACGCCCGGCGTTCACCAGCCTCGGTGCGGCCACGGCAACTCGGTCCGTCCACCCACCCGGCGCTCCACTACCCACTCGGAGACGGAACGGACCCGGCTGCCTGGACGGCACTCCAGAGCCTGGGTGAGTACCTTGCATCCGCTGCGGATTCGCCGGGAACGTCACGATCGGACCGGTGAGGGTTTCGCTGTCACGGACGGGCACGGTGATGTGGCCGCGGGCGGGGGCTACGTCGACGGGGGACGCGGTGGGCGGCGGGACAGGAGCAGGCGGGGATCCGACCTGCGAAAGATGATGGTGTTCTCCTCCAGCGAGGGCGACTGCGCAGGCGAGGGCGGGGGTTGCGGCGATCGCTGTTCCCGCATTCCCGCGAAGGGGTTGCGCCAGAAGTGGGAGCGGGGCGTTCGCCAGCGGTAGCGCAGGGCCAGGAGACGCATGGTGAAGGCGAAGACCGCGGTGCCGACGGCACTGCCGATGTTCAGGAGGCCCGTGGCGTGGAGAATGGCCGTGCCGCCCGCGCCGATCAGGGCGGGGAGGGCGTACAGGTCGCGGTTCCAGCGCAGGAGCGAGGGCACCTCGAGGGCGAGGAGGCTGGCCAGCACCCCGCCGCCGACAGCGCTGCCGGCGCCCAGCGTCATCGCGGCCGGGATGTTGAAGCCGTGCGCCAGCGCCTTGATCGTGCCGGTGACGCTGAACAGGCCGAGGGCGGCGGCGTCGGAGAGGTCGAGCTTCCCGCTGCGGGCGACCTCGTCGTCGTACCGCAGCCGGTGGCCGAAGTACACGATCGTCGCGGCCACGCACGGTGCGAAGAAGTAGCCGAGATCCGTGAAGGCGACGGGCGGGACGCCGAGCACCACGTCGCGGAAGAGGCCGCCGCCCAGCCCCGCCGCCTCGCTGAGGATGACCGTGCCGAAGATGTCGAAGTCCTTGCGCACCGCCAGGAAGCCTCCCGACAGTGCGAAGGCGAAGATTCCCAGTAGATCCATCACGTACTGAACGGCACCGCTCAGTTCATCGATCGGCATTCCGGACGGCCCTTCCCGCACAGCTGATCTGTTCCAACGTATACAGACAGTTCTGCGTCCGCTCCCGTTGCCGCTTCCGGTCCGGCAAACCAACACGGCCCTTTCGGACAGGAATTCGCTTGTCCGGGGCGGTCCGTGGGGCCGGCGGAAAAAATCTTGGGGAAGCGGTGCAACCTTCTCCGCTTCACCCGTGTCGTACATGGCATCAGGACTTCTGGAGGGGGATCCGGGGGGATCGCGGGGGTTCTGACAGTTGGAGGGGGCAAGCCGAGGGGCCCGGTCGAACAGACCGGGCCCCTCGAAGCATGTCCCGTCCCCGAAGGGACCCCTACGGCCGTTGCAGCGTCCGGCCCCTCGTCGCGGTCAGAAGAACACCCCGCACCTCAGCAGCACATTCGCGTACGGCCGTGCCTCTCCCGTCCGCACCACCAGCCGGGCGCCCGCCGACAGCTCCTTCAGTTCCTCGTGGGAGACGTAACGGAGCTCGGTGAAGCGGTCCGCCAGCAGCCCGGCCGCCGCCGGATTCGCGTCCCTGACCTCGGATGCCGCCGTCGCGCCCTCCAGCACCAGCTCCGCGAGCAGCCCGTCCACGACCTCCGCGAACGACGGCACCCCCGCCCGGAACGCGAGGTCCACCACCCGTGGCCCGTGCGGTATCGGCATGCCGGCGTCGCACACCAGCACCCCGTCCCCGTGCCCCAGTTCGGCCAGCGCCCCGGCGAGATGACGGTTGAGGATGCCGGCCTTCTTCACAGGGCCTCGACCTCCTCCGCCGTCGGGAACGACTCCTGCGCGCCCCGCCGGGTCACCGCGGCCGCCCCGACCCGCGCCGCATACGCCGCGGCCTCCGCGAGCGACGCACCCGCGCCCAGCTTCCACGCCAGCGCCGCCGTGAACGAGTCACCCGCGCCCGTGGTGTCCACGGCGTCCACCTTCACGGGAGCGACCCGTTCCACGCCGCCCTGCGCGGACGCCACCAGCGCGCCCCGCGCGCCCAGCGTCACGACCACCGATCTCGGCCCCTTCGCCAGCAGGATCCGCGCCCAGTCCGCCGGGTCATCGCTCACGCACGCCTCGCCCAGGATCACCCGGGCCTCGTGCTCGTTGACGATCAGCGGGTCGCAGGCCGCGAGCAGCACGGCGGGCAGCGGGCGCGGCGGAGAGGGGTTCAGCACGAAGCGGCTGTCCGGCGCCAGGCTCGCCGCCACCGCCACGACCGTCTCCAGTGGGATCTCCAGCTGGGCCGACACCACCCGGGAGGTGTGGAAGAGGCAGGCGGCGGCCCGCACGTCCGCCGGGGTCAGCCGGCTGTTCGCCCCGGGGGACACCACGATGCTGTTGTCGCCCGACGGGTCCACGGTGATCAGCGCGATCCCGGTCGGCGCCCCGCCCACCAGCATGCCGACGGTGTCGACCCCGGCCGCCCGCTGCGAGTCGAGGAGCAGTCTGCCGTACGCGTCGTCGCCCACCCGGGCCAGCAGGGCCGTACGGGCCCCGAGGCGGGCCGCGGCGACGGCCTGGTTGGCGCCCTTGCCGCCCGGGTGGACGGCCAGGTCGCCGCCGAGCACCGTCTCTCCGGCGCCCGGGCGCCGCTCGACGTCGATCACCAGGTCGGCGTTGGCCGACCCTACGACCAGCAGGTCGTAGTCGTACATGAAGAACTCCCCTGATACCTGAACAGGTGGCGTCTGCCGACTGTCAGCCGCTGAACCCGGCCACGTTGTCCTTCGTGACCACCTTCACCGGCACCTTCACCGTCTCCGCGACCTGCTCGCCCCGCAACGCCTTGAGTGCGTTGTCCACGGCGATCCTCCCCAACTGGGACGGCTGTTGCGCCACGGACGCGTACAGCGTGCCGTTCTTCACCGCGCTCAGGCCGTCCGGGGTGCCGTCGAAACCGACGACCTGGACCGACTTGCCGGCCTTTGAACCCAGCGCCTTGATCGCGCCGAGCGCCATCTCGTCGTTGGCGGCGATGACGCCCTGGACGTCCGGGTGGGCCTGCAGCAGGTTCGACATCACGTCGAGTCCCTTGGTGCGGTCGAAGTCGGCCGGCTGCTGGGCGAGGACCTTGATGCCGGGGTAGGCCTTCAGCCCCTTGGCGAATCCTTCCGCCCGCTCCCGGGCGGCCGAGGTGCCCGCCTGGCCCTGGAGGATCACGATCCTGCCCGTGCCGCCCAGCTTCTCGGCGACCGTCTTCGCCGCGAGTTCACCGCCGGCCACGTTGTCGGAGGCGACGAGCGTGTCCACGGCCGCCTTGTTGACGCCCCGGTCGACCGCGATGACCGGGATCTTCGCCTTGTCGGCGGCCTGCACCGAGTTGCTCGCCGCATCCGAGTCGACCGGGTTGACGATGATCGAGTCGTAGCCGGAACTGGTGAAGTTCTGCAGCTGGTTGGCCTGCTGGGAGGCGTCGTTCTGCGCGTCGGTGACCGACAGGTCCACGCCCAGCTTCTTCGCCTCGGCCTTGGCGCCGGACTGGATCTGCACGAAGAAGGGGTTGTTGAGGGTGGAGAGGGCGAGGCCGACCTTCGGGCTCGACGACGAGGACGAGCCGCCGTGCAGGAAGGACGTCGCGCCGACGATCGCCACGGTGACGACGGCCGCGAGACCGTACGAAGCCGCCTGCCGTCCCCTGCCGCCGCCGAGACCGGCACCGGCCGCCGTCGGGGTCGCCCCGGCCTTGCGGCGCACGGTGTCGAGCAGCACCGCCAGCGCGATGACGACGCCGATGACGACCTGCTGCCAGAAGGCGGACACGTTCAGCAGGTTGAGGCCGTTGCGCAGTACGGCGAGGATCAGCGCGCCGATGAGCGTGCCCGAGGCCTTGCCCGTGCCGCCCGCGAGGGAGGCGCCGCCGATGACGACCGCCGCGATCGCGTCCAGTTCGTAGCCGTCGGCGGCCTGCGGCTGCGCCGAGGACAGCCGGGAGGCGAGCACGATGCCGGCGACGGCCGCGAACACCCCGGACAGGGCGTAGATCGCGAGCTTCTGCCTCTTCACCCGCAGACCGGACAGGCGTGCCGCCTCCTCGTTGCCGCCGATGGCGTACATCGACCGCCCGATGTACGTCCGGCCCAGCACGAAGGCCGCGATCAGCCCCATGACGACCATGACCAGCACCGGCACCGGCAGCCACCCGCCGAGCGTGTCACCGAGGTGCGAGACCGAGTCGGGGAAGGCGATCGGGGAGCCCTCGGAGATCACCAGTGACAGACCGCGGGCCACCGACAGCATCGCGAGCGTCCCGATGAACGGCGGCAGCTTGCCGTACGCGATGAGGAAACCGTTCACCAGACCGGCCGCGATGCCCGTCGAGACCGCCAGCACCACCGCGACGAACACCGGCACGCCGTGCTGGGTGGCGCTCCAGGCCAGCACGGTGGCCGACAGGGCGGCGACGGAGCCGACCGACAGGTCGATGCCCGCCGAGACGATCACGAAGGTCACACCGAAGGCGAGGACGGCGGTCACGGCCGCCTGGACACCCACGTTGAGCAGGTTGTCGGTGGTGAGGAAGTCGCCCGACAGCGCCGACATGGCGATGACGAGGACGATCAGCGCGGTGAGCGCGCCGTTGTCGAGGAGCAGGCGGCGGACCGCCGCGGCGCCGCCACCGGCGCCCGTCGAACTCTTGAGCGTGTCAGCGGCCACGACCGGCCTCCAGTTCAGGGGAAGAGGGGTTGCTTACTGCGAGGGCCATCACGGCGTCCTGCGTGGCCTGGTCGGCGCGGAGTTCGCCGGCGATCCGGCCCTGCGCCATCACCAGCACCCGGTCGCTCATGCCGAGCACTTCGGGCAGATCGCTGGAGATCATCAGGACGGCGGCCCCCTGGGCGGTGAGCTCGTTGATGAGCTGGTAGATCTCGACCTTGGCGCCGACGTCGATGCCGCGCGTCGGCTCGTCGAGGATCAGCACCCTGGTGTCGGCGAGCAGCCACTTGCCGATGACGACCTTCTGCTGGTTGCCGCCGGAGAGGGTGCGCACCTGCTGGCCGAGTCCGGCCATGCGCACGCCGAGCTGTCCGGCGATCCGCGCGGCCGCCTCGTGCCGGCCCTTGAGGTCGACGAGCCCGCCGCGGGTGGCGGCGCGCATGGTGACCAGCCCGAGGTTCTCCTCCACCGACTGGTCGAGCACCAGCCCCTGGCCCTTGCGGTCCTCGGGCACCAGCCCGATGCCGGCGGCCATCGCCGCGTTGATGTCGGACCGGGGGACCGGGGCGCCGGAGACCTTCACGGTCCCCTTGTCGTAGGGGTCCGCGCCGAACACGGCCCGCACCACCTCCGTCCGCCCGGCGCCGACGAGCCCCGCGATGCCGACGACCTCACCGGCGTGCACCTCGAAGCCGACGTCGTGGAAGACGCCGTCGCGCGTGAGTCCCTCGACGGTGAGCAACGCGGAGCCCCGGTCGGCGCGTTCGCGCGGGTACTGCTGCTCGATCGAGCGCCCCACCATCAGGCGGACGAGTTCGTCCTCGGGTGTGGACGCGGGGACCTGCCCGACGGACCTGCCGTCCCGGATGACCGTGACCCGGTCTCCCAGGGCGGCGATCTCCTCCAGGTGATGGGTGATGAAGACGATCCCCACCCCGTCCTCGCGCAGTGTCCGCACGATGGCGAAGAGCTTCTCGACCTCCTCCGAGGTCAGCACGGCGGTCGGCTCGTCCATGATCAGCACGCGTGCGTCCAGGCTCAGCGCCTTGGCGATCTCGACCATCTGCAGACGCGCGATACCGAGTTCGCGCACACGCGCGCGTGGCGACACGTCGACCCCGACCCGCTCCAGCAGAACGGCGGCGTCGGCCTCCATCCGCTTCCGGTCGATCATCCCCAGGCGGCGCGGCTGCCGCCCCAGGAAGATGTTCTCGGCGACCGTCAGATCGGGTACGAGGTTGAACTCCTGGTAGATGGTGGCGATCCCGAGGCGCGCGGCGTCCTGCGCGCCGTGGATGCGCACCTCCTCGCCGTCGGCCAGGATCCGGCCGGCATCGGGGCGGTAGGCGCCGGAGAGCATCTTGATGAGGGTGCTCTTGCCCGCGCCGTTCTCACCGAGCAGCACATGCACTTCGCCCCGGCGCAGGTCGAAGTCGACGCCGTCGAGCGCGACCACCCCGGGGAAGGTCTTGCGTATGCCTTCGATGCGCAGCAACTCGTCCGGGTTGCTCACGGCTGGCTCCTGTTCGTTGCGGGGGACTCCGCCGCGGTCTCCGTCGTGGGGGAGTCCGAAGAGGCAGGCGGTTCGCCGCACGACCGGCGTACGACGAGTCGGGCGGGGAGGGTGACGGACTGCGGGGGCCGTCCCTCGATGCGGTCGACCAGGGCCCGTACGGCGGCCCGGCCCAGCTCGCCCGTGGGCTGGGCGATCGCGGTGACCGGCGGGTCGGTGTGCACGAACCAGGGGATGTCGTCGAACGCGGCCAGCGCGAGGTCCTGCGGAACCCGCAGCCCACGCGCGCGTACGGCGTCCAGCGCGCCGAGCGCCATCAGGTTGTCGGCGGCGAAGACGACCTCGGGCGGCTCGGGCAGGTCGAGGAAGCCCTCGGTGACCCGGCGCCCGCTCTCGGCCTGGAAGTCGCCCTGCCCGATGTAGGCCTCGGGGAGCACGAGACCGTGGGCGCCGAGCGCCTCGCGGAACACATCGACACGCTCCCGCCCGGTCGTGGTGGCCGCCGGGCCCGCGATGATGGCGAGCCGCCGGTGCCCGAGCCCGTGCAGATGCGCCACGAGGTCCCGTACGGCGGCCCGTCCGTCGGACCGCACCACCGGGACGTCCACCCCGGGGATCCACCGGTCGACGAACACCATCGGCGTTCCCGCGCGCGCGGCGTCCAGCATCAGCGGGGAGCCGCCGTCGGTGGGGGAGACGAGGAGGCCGTCGATCCGGCGGTCCAGCAGGGTCCGTACGTGGTGGTCCTGGAGGTCGGGCCGCTCGTCGGCGTTGCCGATGATCACGCTGTAGCCGAGTGCGCGGGCCTCCTCCTCGACGGAGCGGGCCAGTTCGGTGAAGTAGGGGTTCATCACATCGCTGATGACCAGGCCGAGGGTGTGGGTCTGGTCGGTGCGCAGCGACCGGGCGACGGCGTTCGGGCGGTAGCCCAGTGTCCGGACGGCGGCCAGTACGCGCGTGCGTGCGTCCTCGCTGACCGAGGGATGGTCGTTCAGGACACGCGACACCGTGGCGACGGAGACCCCCGCCTCGGCAGCGACGTCCTTGATGCCCGCCATCGCCGCTCCACCTCCTCGTGGAATCGATTACATCGACGTGTGTAGAGGATTGGAATCGATTACACGGCGATAGGCAATACCCCGAGACCGGATCGTGATGAGGGGTGCGCGCAGCCGTTCCAGCCGTACGGCATCCGAAAACATGATCGAAAGCTTGTGTGCGCTGCTTTTACGGGGGACCCCGATTGTCGGTCGGCGCCGGTACCGTCGGATCATGTCCAATCAGGCGGTGGTCGAGGGGGTCCTCGAGCGCATCACGTACGCCAACGAGGAGAACGGTTACACGGTCGCGAGGGTCGACACCGGCAGAGGCGCCGGCGATCTGCTGACGGTCGTGGGAGCGCTGCTCGGTGCCCAGGTCGGCGAGTCCCTCCGCATGGAGGGCCGCTGGGGATCGCACCCCCAGTACGGCAAGCAGTTCACGGTGGAGAACTACACGACCGTGCTGCCCGCCACCGTCCAGGGCATCCGTCGCTACCTCGGTTCCGGCCTGGTCAAGGGAATCGGACCGGTCTTCGCCGACCGGATCACACAGCACTTCGGCGTCGACACCCTCACCGTCATCGAGGAGGAGCCCAAGCGGCTGATCGAGGTCCCGGGGCTCGGCCCGAAGCGCACCAAGAAGATCGCCGACGCCTGGGAGGAGCAGAAGGCGATCAAGGAGGTCATGCTCTTCCTCCAGACCGTCGAGGTGTCCACCTCCATCGCCGTGCGCATCTACAAGAAGTACGGCGACGCCTCCATCTCCGTCGTGAAGAACCAGCCCTACCGGCTGGCCGCCGACGTCTGGGGCATCGGTTTCCTCACCGCCGACAAGATCGCCCAGTCCGTCGGCATCCCGCACGACAGCCCGGAGCGCGTCAAGGCCGGCCTGCAGTACGCGCTGTCGCAGTCCGCCGACCAGGGCCACTGCTATCTGCCCGAGGAGCGCCTGATCGCCGACGCGGTGAAGCTGCTCCAGGTCGACACCGGCCTGGTCATCGAGTGCCTGGCCGAGCTCGCGGCACCGCCCGAGGAGGGCGAGGATCCGGGCGTCGTCCGCGAGAAGGTCCCGGGACCGGACAGCGGCGCGGAGCCGGTCACGGCCGTCTATCTGGTCCCGTTCCACCGCGCGGAACTCTCCCTCTCCGCCCAGCTGCTGCGCCTGCTGCGCACGGAGGAGGACCGGATGCCGGGCTTCTGTGACGTGGCCTGGGACAAGGCGCTGGCCTGGCTGCGGGGGCGCACGGGGGCCGACCTCGCCCCCGAGCAGGAGGCCGCCGTGAAGCTCGCCCTGACCGAGAAGGTAGCGGTCCTCACCGGTGGTCCCGGCTGCGGCAAGTCCTTCACCGTGCGCTCGATCGTGGAGCTGGCCCGCGCCAGGAAGGCGAAGGTCGTACTGGCCGCGCCCACCGGCCGAGCCGCCAAGCGCCTCGCCGAGCTGACCGGAGCCGAGGCCTCCACCGTCCACCGCCTGCTGGAGCTCAAGCCCGGCGGCGACGCGGCCTACGACCGCGACCGCCCGCTGGACGCCGACCTGGTGGTGGTCGACGAGGCGTCGATGCTCGACCTGCTGCTCGCCAACAAGCTGGCGAAGGCCGTACCCCCGGGCGCACATCTGCTCTTCGTGGGGGACGTCGACCAGCTGCCCAGCGTCGGCGCGGGCGAGGTGCTGCGCGATCTGCTCGCCGACGGCAGCCCGGTCCCCGCCGTCCGCCTCACGCGTGTGTTCCGCCAGGCCCAGCAGTCCGGCGTGGTGACCAACGCGCACCGGATCAACGCCGGGCAGCACCCGGTCACCGACGGCATGAAGGACTTCTTCCTCTTCGTCGAGGACGAAACGGAGGAGGCCGGCCGGCTCACGGTGGACGTGGCCGCCCGCCGCGTCCCCGCCAAGTTCGGCCTCGACCCGCGCCGGGACATCCAGGTGCTCGCCCCGATGCACCGCGGCCCGGCCGGCGCCGGCACGCTCAACGGTCTGCTCCAGCAGGCGATCACTCCGGGCCGCCCCGACGTTCCCGAGAAGCGGTTCGGCGGCCGGGTCTTCCGTGTCGGCGACAAGGTCACGCAGATCCGCAACAATTACGAGAAGGGGGAGAACGGTGTCTTCAACGGCACCGTGGGCGTGGTCACCTCGCTCGACCCGGTGGACCAGCGCCTCACGGTACTGACGGACGAGGACGAGGAGGTTCCGTACGAGTTCGACGAACTGGACGAACTGGCCCACGCGTACGCGGTGACGATCCACCGTTCACAGGGAAGTGAATATCCCGCCGTGGTGATCCCCGTCACCACGGGAGCATGGATGATGCTCCAGCGGAACCTTCTGTATACGGCCGTCACCCGCGCCAAGCAGCTCGTTGTGCTCGTCGGCTCCCGCAAAGCGATCGGCCAGGCGGTGCGCACAGTGTCGGCCGGCCGCCGCTGCACGGCCCTGGACTTCCGGCTCGCGGGGGCGGTCTCATCCTCCCGGGGGCAGTGATCACCCCGCGGGAGGGTGGCCGCTTCAAGGGGCAGTGACCACAAAAAATGATCGATCAAATGAGTCATGAAGGTCACAGACCACTTCCGCAACCGTGACGAAGGCGGCAGGATGAGCAAGTTGGCGGCACTGAGTGCCGCCGATAAGCCCAATGGTCGACCCCGAGTGCACTCTCCTGCGCCAAATGGGGGATGGTAGAGACAGTCAGGGCAACCTCGAAGAAGAGGCACAACGTCGGTGAGGGATGACGTGAGCGACAACTCTGTAGTACTGCGGTACGGCGACGGCGAGTACACCTACCCGGTGATCGACAGCACCGTCGGCGACAAGGGCTTCGACATCGGGAAGCTCCGCGCCCAGACCGGTCTGGTGACCCTGGACAGCGGCTACGGCAACACCGCCGCTTATAAATCCGCCATCACTTACCTTGACGGCGAGCAGGGCATCCTCCGGTACCGCGGCTACCCGATCGAGCAGCTGGCCGAGCGGTCGACCTTCCTCGAGGTCGCCTACCTGCTCATCAACGGCGAGCTGCCCACCGTCGACGAGCTGAGCGTCTTCAAGAACGACATCACGCAGCACACCCTGCTGCACGAGGACGTCAAGAACTTCTACAAGGGCTTCCCGCGCGACGCCCACCCGATGGCCATGCTGTCCTCGGTCGTCTCCGCGCTGTCCACGTTCTACCAGGACAGCCACAACCCGTTCGACGAGAAGCAGCGCAACCTCTCCACGATCCGGCTGCTCGCCAAGCTGCCGACGATCGCGGCGTACGCGTACAAGAAGTCGATCGGCCACCCGTTCGTCTACCCGCGCAACGACCTCGGCTACGTCGAGAACTTCCTGCGCATGACCTTCTCGGTCCCCGCCCAGGAGTACGACCTCGACCCGGTCGTCGTCTCCGCGCTCGACAAGCTGCTCATCCTGCACGCGGACCACGAGCAGAACTGTTCGACCTCCACGGTCCGTCTGGTCGGCTCGTCCCAGGCGAACATGTTCGCCTCGATCTCGGCCGGCATCAACGCGCTGTGGGGCCCGCTGCACGGCGGCGCCAACCAGTCCGTCCTGGAGATGCTCGAGGGCATCCAGGCGACCGGCGGCGACGTCGACACCTTCATTTCCAAGGTGAAGAACAAGGAGGACGGCGTCCGCCTGATGGGCTTCGGCCACCGGGTGTACAAGTCCTTCGACCCGCGCGCGAAGATCATCAAGGCTGCGGCGCACGACGTCCTCTCGGCCCTCGGCAAGTCCGACGAGCTGCTGGACATCGCGCTGAAGCTGGAGGAGCACGCGCTCTCCGACGACTACTTCGTCTCGCGCAACCTCTACCCCAACGTCGACTTCTACACCGGCCTGATCTACCGGGCCATGGGCTTCCCGACCGAGATGTTCACGGTCCTCTTCGCCCTCGGCCGTCTCCCGGGCTGGATCGCCCAGTGGCACGAGATGATCAAGGAGCCGGGTTCCCGCATCGGCCGCCCGCGCCAGATCTACACGGGCGTCGTCGAGCGCGACTTCGTCCCGGTCGAACAGCGCTGACACCTGCCGTTGGGGGCGCCGTGTCTTCACCGGCGCCCCGGCACGGGGCCGTCGTTCTTCGGCCTCGTGAACTGAACACGCAAAGCGGAAGGCGCCCCGACGCCGGTCCCCCCACGGGCCGACGACCAGGGCGCCTTCCCATGTCCCGGTGCGGATTCCCCCCACGGGATCCGGCCGGGCGTTTGTGAGGACAGCGCCTGAATTCGCTGTGTCCATATGTGGTTGTTGTGCGATTGTGGTGCGGTTGTTGTGCCTGCGGTTGAGCAGAACGAGCAGAACTCGCCATGCTGCCGCCGTGTGCGATCTGCCGGGACGCGCACGCTGGGAGGGCCGCTCAAAGCTTCCCGGTGTACGTGCCCCGGCAACGCATCTCTGAGGAAGTCCCCCAAGACATCCTCAGACGTCGGTCGGCGCCCCCCAAGACGCTTTCCGACACCGTCAACTTAGACCTTCGAACCCCTCCGGTGGTTACGTTCACAGCACTGTGATCTGTGTCTCTTGCATATGTCCGTTAGATGCGCAAGAGCCCGGATACAGCGATCGAGGCCCAAGCGTAAGGATGATGCGGGAGCCTTGTGAAGAGCTTATGTGAGGCTCGGGCAGGACTCCAGGGGGTCTCGCCTAAAGGTCCGGTCTTGCCGATCTGTTACCTGAAGGTGCGAAGCCGCAGGCTGTTGGTCACGACGAACACCGACGAGAAGGCCATCGCCGCCCCCGCGATCATCGGATTGAGCAGCCCCGCCGCGGCCAGCGGCAGCGCCGCCACGTTGTACCCGAAGGCCCACACCAGGTTGCCCTTGATCGTCCCGAGGGTCCGCCGTGACAGCCGGATGGCGTCCGCCGCGACCCGCAGGTCCCCGCGCACCAGCGTCAGATCGCTCGCCTCGATCGCCGCGTCCGTCCCGGTGCCCATGGCGAGCCCCAGATCGGCGGTGGCGAGCGCGGCCGCGTCGTTGACGCCGTCGCCGACCATGGCGACGACCCGCCCCTCGCCCTGCAGCTGCCGGACGACGTCCGCCTTGTCCTCGGGCAGCACCTCGGCGATCACCCGGTCGATACCGACCGCGGCCGCCACCGCCTCGGCCACCGCCCGGTTGTCCCCGGTCAGCAGTACCGGCGTGAGCCCGAGCGCGCGCAGCTCCCGGACGGCCTCGGCGCTGGTCCCCTTGACCGCGTCGGCGACGGTGAGCACGCCCCGCGCCACGCCGTCCCAGCCGACGACGACGGCCGTACGGCCGTCCCGCTCGGCCTTCTCCTTGGCGCGGGCCAGCTCTCGCGGAAGGCTCTCGAACAGCCGCCCCACGGCCACCTCGCGCCCCTCCACATGGCCCCGCACGCCCCGCCCGGGCACGTTCTCGAAGTGCTCGGCCGCCGGCAGCGGTCCGGTGCGCTCCTCGGCGCCCGCGGCCACCGCGCGGGCGACCGGATGCTCGGAGGCGTGCTCCAGGGCGCCCGCGAGCCGCAGCAGCCGCCGTTCGTCGGTGCCGTCGGCGACGTACACGTCCTGGAGGGTCATCCGCCCGGTGGTGATCGTCCCGGTCTTGTCGAGCAGGACCGTGTCGACGCGGCGGGTGGACTCCAGGACCTCGGGCCCCTTGATGAGGATGCCGAGCTGGGCGCCGCGCCCGGTGCCGACCAGGAGCGCGGTGGGCGTGGCGAGGCCGAGCGCGCACGGGCAGGCGATGATCAGCACGGCGACGGCCGCGGTGAACGCGGCGACGGTGTCCCCGGTGACGCCGAGCCAGCCGCCGAAGGTGGCGGCGGCGATCAGCAGCACCACGGGGACGAAGACCCCGGCGACCCGGTCGGCCAGCCGCTGCACCTCGGCCTTGCCGGTCTGCGCGGCCTCGACGAGTCGCGCCAGGTGCGCGAGCCGGGTGTCGGCGCCGACCCGGGTGGCCTCGACGACGAGCCGCCCGCCGGCGTTCACGGTCGCGCCGGTGACGGTGTCTCCCGGCTCGACGTCCACCGGGACGGACTCCCCGGTGAGCATGGACGCGTCGACCGCGGAGACACCCTCGACGACCGTGCCGTCGGTGGCGACCTTCTCCCCGGGCCGTACGACGAACCGGTCCCCGACCGCGAGACGGTCGACGGGGATCCGCACCTCCCGCCCGTCCCGCAGGACGGCCACGTCCTTGGCGCCCAGCTCCATCAGCGCCCTGAGGGCCGCTCCCGCCCGCCGCTTGGAACGCGCCTCCATGTGCCGGCCGAGCAGCAGGAACACGGTGACGCCGGCGGCGACCTCCAGATAGATCGTCGAGGCGCCGTCCGTGCGGGAGACGGTGAGTTCGAAGGGGTGCCGCATGCCGGGCATACCCGCGTCGCCGAGGAACAGTGCCCACAGCGACCAGCCGAACGCGGCCAGCGTGCCCACCGAGACGAGCGTGTCCATAGTGGTGCTGCCGTGTCGCAGGTTCGTCCAGGCGGCCTTGTGGAACGGGCCGCCGCCCCAGACCACCACCGGCGCCGCGAGCGTCAGCGAGAGCCACTGCCAGTCGTCGAACTGGAGGGAGGGGACCATCGCCATCAGGACGACCGGCACGGCGAGCACGGCGGACACGAGGAGCCGGTGGCGCAGACCGCCGTCGGGCTCGGCGGCCTCCTCCTCCTGCGCGGCCTCCGCGGCCGGAGGCGCGGGCTCCTCCGCCGTGTATCCGGTCTTCACCACGGTCGCGATCAGATCGGCGACCTCGGTCCCCGCCGGACAGCTGACCTTCGCCTTCTCCGTCGCGTAGTTGACCGTCGCGCTGACGCCGTCCATGCGGTTGAGTTTCTTCTCCACGCGGGCGGCGCAGGAGGCGCAGGTCATCCCGCCGATGAGCAGCTCCACCTCGAAGGCCGGGGTGGCTATCGGCGTGTCGCCGGCTGTGCTGCTGGTCGTGGTCATGGCCAGGGGTTGGGTCAGGCCTGGCCGGCGAGCTCGAAGCCGGCCTCGTCGACGGCGGCGCGGACGGCCTCCTCGTCGAGGGGCGCGGCGGAGACGACGGTGACCTCGCCGGTGGAGGCGACGGCCTTGACCGAGGTGACACCCGGCAGCTCGGAGATCTCGCCGGAGACGGCGCCCTCGCAGTGGCCGCAGCTCATGCCGCTCACCTTGTAGACGGTGGTGACGGAGCCCGTGGTGTCGGTCTGGGCGGTCATGTCGTTCTCCTTGGGGCGTCGTGGAGGCGGGGCGTGGAGTCGTGGATGGGGTCGACGGAGACCCGAGAGGTCTCCCGATATTTCACACTATACCCCTAGGGGGTATTTCTCAAAGAAGGGCCCGGCGGGGTCGGTGGGCGCGTCGGGCCGGTGGCGGTCAGCCTCGCCACCAGCCGGATCGCGATGCCGTTCAGGGAGCCGCGGTGACCTCGAGATGTCGGCCGGGGTGGTTGCCGAGACGGGCGCCGACCAGCGGGTCCAGGTAGCGGACCAGGACGTTCTTCAGCTCCTGGACGTACGCCTCGCGTTCGGCGCCCTCGTGGCCCAGGACCAGTTCCAGGCCCGCCTTGTACAGGCCCAGGCACATGTGCGCGGTGCGGGTGAGCTCGGCGGGGGGCGCTTCGGGCAGGAACGAGGAGAGCAGGCTCTCGATACGGGAGACCAGCGTCGCGTGCAGCGCCTCGTGGTCCTCGGCGAAGCTGCCCGGGACGTCGGAGCTGTGCATCAGGACGAAGAATGCCGGGTGGTCGCAGTTGAAGGCGATGAAGCGGTCGACGGCGGCGCCGACGGCCTCCTCCAGCGGGGTCGCCGGGTCGACCGGGGCGAGCGCCTCGCCGTAGGCCTCGCGCATCTCGTGCATCAGCCGGCCGCCGAGCTCGATGGCGATCGCTTCCTTGTTCGGGAAGAACTGGTAGAGCGTGCCCGGTGAGACGCCGGCCTCGCGGGCGATGGCGTTGGTGCTGGCGGCGGTGTAGCCGGTGGTGCCGAAGACGGTGGCCGCGGCTTCGAGCAGCTGCGCGATGCGCCGCTCGCCGCGGGCCTGGCGGCGGCGCGGCTGCTCCTTCTCCGGCTCCCGGCTGCCCTGCTGCCTCTCGTGCGTCTCGGCCACGCGTTATCCCCAGCTCTCCGGACACGGTTGACAAACACGAGTGGTCGCTCGCATTCTGGACTCAGAAACGCGAGCACTGTCTCGTGTTTTCCATTCTACGGTTTTCACGGCTGTCTGCAGGGCGAACCTGCAGGGTGAAGGGGACACCGCACGATGACCGAAGTCAACAGCCCACCCCCGCCCGGAGGGTGGACGCGGTTCGTGACCGCCCGTCCCAGGCTGACGCTGCTCGCGGCCCTGGTTCTCACCCTGCTCGCCGTGCTGGCCGGCAGCGGCGTCGCCGACCGGCTGGGCAGCGGCGGCTGGGAGGACCCGGCCGCCGAGTCCACCTACGCGACCAAGGCGCTGGAGCGTGAGTTCCCCGACTCCCAGCCCAACCTGCTGCTGCTCGTCGACGCGGGGCGCTCCTCGGTCGACGACAAGGCGGTCGCCGCCGAGGCCGTCGGGCTGACCACCCGCCTGGCCGCGGAGAAGGGCATCGTGGGCGTCGGCTCCTACTGGCAGGCGGACGCGTCGACGGCGCCCGCCCTCCGGGCGAAGGACGGCCACGAGGCCCTGATAGCCGCCCGCATCACGGGCGACGAGAAGGCGACGGCGGAGACCCTCGACCGCATAGCGCCCTCCTACCGCGGAAAGCACGGCCCGGTGGAGGTCAGGATCGGCGGCATGGTCGCCGTGCGGCACGAGATGCAGCAGACCATCCAGGAGGACCTGACCCGCGCCGAGGTGATCGCCCTGCCGATCACGCTGGTGCTGCTGGTGATGGTCTTCGGCAGCGCGATCGCCGCCCTGCTGCCACTCGGCATCGGCATCGTCGCGATCCTGGGCACCAACGCGGTCCTCAGCGGCCTCACCGAGTTCACCGACGTCTCCGTCTTCGCGATGAACCTCACCACGGCCCTGGGCCTCGGCCTCGCCGTCGACTACGCGCTGTTCATCGTCCGACGCTTCCGCGAGGAACTGGCCACGGGCGCCGAGCCGCGCACCGCCATCGGCACCACCCTGCGCACGGCCGGGCGCACGGTCCTGTTCTCCGCGCTCACGGTCGCCGTGTCGCTCGCCGCGATGCTCGTCTTCCCCCAGTACTTCCTGCGCTCCTTCGCCTACGCCGGCATGGCGGTGGTCCTGCTCGCCGCCGGAGCGGCCCTGATCCTCCTCCCGGCGGCCCTGGTCCTGCTGGGCCACCGGGTCAACGCGCTGGACCTGCGGCGGGTGTTCCGCAGGAAGCCCCCGTCCACGCCCTCGCCGGACGCCGACGCCGAGGGCGGCAAGGGCTGGGCCCGCGCGGCGGACCTGGTGATGCGCCGGGCCCCGTTCTTCGCCCTGGCGACCACCGCGGTGCTGGTCCTGCTCGGCCTGCCCTTCCTGGGCGTGAAGTTCGGCACGGCGGACGACCGCCAACTGCCCGCCACCGCGGAGTCCCACGTCGTGCAGCAGCACATCAGG
The DNA here is from genome assembly GCF_040295925.1 of Streptomyces sp. NPDC002588. NCBI lineage: Bacteria > Bacillati > Actinomycetota > Actinomycetes > Kitasatosporales > Streptomycetaceae > Streptomyces > Streptomyces sp. NPDC002588. The sequence goes on along the minus strand of NZ_JBEOWF010000012.1, from coordinate 133,571 downwards.
GGCGGCTTCCCGGGCAGCCCGGGCGGGGGTCTGGAGGTCCTGGCCGAGGGCAGGGCGACCCCGGCCCAGTACACGGCCTACAAGGAGAGGATCGCGGCGCTCCCCGAGGTGGTCCGGGTCGACGGGCCGCTGGTGAAGGGCGACTCGGCGTACTTCACGGTGCTGCCCAGGGGCGAGACCGTGGACGCCGAGGCGCAGGCCCTGGTCGGTGAACTGCGCGCCACACGGGCCCCCTTCGACACCAAGGTGACCGGCACCGCGGCCGTCCTGGTCGACTCCAAGCACGCGATAGGCGCCCAACTGCCCTGGGCCGGAGCCTTCATAGCCGTCGTCACCCTCCTCCTGGTCTTCCTCCTGACCGGCAGTGTGCTGATTCCGCTCCAGGCGGTGCTGCTCAACGCGCTCAGTCTGACGGCGATGTTCGGCGCGGTGGTCTGGGTCTTCCAGGACGGCCATCTCTCCGGCCCGCTCGGCTTCACCAGCCCCGGTTCCATCGAGACCACCCTCCCCGTCCTGATGTTCTGCGTGGCCTTCGGACTCTCCATGGACTACGGCGTCTTCCTGCTCTCCCGCATCAAGGAGGAGTACGACCGCACCGGGGACCACGAAGGGGCGGTCCGCCTCGGCCTGCGGCGCACGGGCGGGCTGATCACGGCCGCCGCCGTCATCCTGGCCGTGGTGATGGTCGCGATAGGGACCTCGCGGGTCACCAACACCAAGATGCTCGGCCTGGGCATCGCGCTGGCGGTCCTCATGGACGCGATGGTGGTCCGCAGCCTCCTGGTCCCGGCGATCATGCGCCTCACCGGCCGGGCCACCTGGTGGGCCCCGGCACCTCTGCGCAGGTTCCACCGGAGGTTCGGCCTGAGCGAGGGCGGGCCGGCGGCACCCGGGGAGCACCGGGACCGGGACGGGGACAAGGTCGGCGCGCACGGCTAACCTGCACGGCCGACGGGCACGGTGATCTACGGGGGCGTGTCCGGAGCCGGTGTTGTCCGGAGCGTCCCGGAGCGGGGCGGTGGACGAGTGGGAGGCGTGGATGCGGGCTGTGGTGTTCGAGCGGTACGGCGAGCCGGCCGAGGTGCGGGAGGTGCCCGACCCGCGGCCCGCCCCGCACGGAGTGGTCGTGCGGGTGGAGGCCACCGGGCTGTGCCGCAGCGACTGGCACGGCTGGATGGGCCACGACCCGGACATCACGCTGCCGCACGTCCCGGGCCATGAACTCGCCGGGGTCGTGGCGGAGACGGGTTCCCGGGTCACCGGCTGGCGTCCCGGCGACCGGGTCACCGTCCCCTTCGTCTGCGGCTGCGGAAGCTGCCCGTCCTGCGCGGCCGGCGACCATCAGGTGTGCGAGCGCCAGACCCAGCCCGGCTTCACCCACTGGGGCTCGTTCGCCCAGTACGTCGCCCTGGACCACGCCGATGTGAACCTGGTCGCGATCCCGGACGACCTGTCCTACGCCACCGCCGCCTCCCTGGGCTGCCGGTTCGCCACCGCGTTCCGTGCGGTCGTGCAGCGGGGCCGGGTCGCGGCGGGGGAATGGGTGGCGGTGCACGGCTGCGGCGGGGTCGGCCTCTCCGCGGTGATGATCGCGGCGGCGAGCGGGGCGCGCGTGGTGGCGGTGGACGTGTCATCGGCCGCCCTCGACCTGGCCCGGAAGTTCGGCGCGGCGCACTGTCTGGACGCCACGGGGGTCCCCGACACCGCGGAGGCGGTGCGTGAGCTGACCGGCGGCGGCGCCCATCTCTCCCTCGACGCCCTCGGTTCCCCCGTCACCTGCGCCGCCTCGGTGGACGGCCTGCGCCGCCGCGGCCGCCATGTCCAGGTCGGACTGCTGCCCTCGGCGGACGGCAGGACACCGGTCCCGATGGCCCGAGCCATCGCCCTCGAACTGGAGATCCTCGGCAGCCACGGCATGGCCGCCCACACCTACCCAGCGATGCTGGAGGCGGTCCGCGCCGGCCGGCTCCGCCCCGACCTGCTGGTGACGTCCACGATCACGCTGGACGCCGTACCGGAGGCGCTGGCGGCGCTGGGGACGGCGCCGGGGGCGGGGGTGACGGTGATCGATCCGTGGAACTGACGGCGGCCCGGCACCACCACCGGAAGTGCCCGGGCCGCCCACCGCCACCCGCCCACCGCCCACCGCCACCCGCCCGTCGGCCCTCGGCCTTCCCGGCGTTCGCCCTTCCCGGCCTCGCCTTCCCGGTGTGGAGTCAGACGGTTCCGCGTCTGCGGTTGCCCGGGCGGGTGGCGACCCAGGCGCGTACGGTCTCGGCGTACCAGTAGGGCTTGCCGGCCTCGACATGGTCGGGAGGCGGGAGAAGCCCGTGCTTGCGGTAGGAGCGCACCGTGTCGGGCTGCACCCTGATGTGTGCCGCGATCTCCTTGTAGGACCAGAGCCGTCGGTCGGTCATGAGACGCACCTCCCTGCGCACGCGGGGCGGCGGCCGGGAGGCCGCCCGGGGGAGCCCGGCGCTGCGCTGGCGATCACCAAGCCTGTGCCCGGCGAACGACTCACGGTGACTGCACGTGAGGGGCTGTCGGCTACACGTGACGAAGAACCCGCATATGCGGGACATGTGTGACGGTTCAGGGACGTTTGTGACAGAAGTGACGCAGAGAGGAGGCGGGCCGGGCCCGCTGCGACGGACCCGACCCGACCCCGCATCCCCGCCATCCCCCCGGAAAAGACCGGTGCCGGCCGGATGGGTACAGCCTCAGGTCAGCCGGCCCGCCGGGTCTTGGAAAAATGCGCATCCGGTCCGGACCAATCGGCGGGCCGGGCCGGCAGGACCAGGCTCGTCGCCTCCCCGCTCAGCCGGTCCGCGGCCGGGGACACCGGCCCCGGCGCCTGTCTGGCCTGCGAGAACTCCTTCGGCGTACACCCGGTCATGGCCTTGAACTCACCGCTGAGATGAGCCTGGTCGTAGAACCCGCACAGCGCCGCCGTCTCCGCCGCGGTCTGTCCCCGCGCCAGCAGCCGACGGGCGCGTTGCAGCCGCAGAACACGGGCCGCCGCCTTCGGTCCGAGCCCGATCTGCTCCCGGAAACGGTTCTCCAGCTGCCGTACGCTCCAGCCGACCTCCTCGGCCAGCCGGGGCACCGGGATCGCGCCGCCCGTGCGCACCAGCACCGACCAGGCCCGGGCCACCCGTTCCGAACCGGGCGTACCGGCCTTCCACCACTGGCTGAACACGTCGTCGAGCAGCTCGAACCGCTCCGCCCAGCCGGGCAGCGCGGCCAGCGCGGCGGAGAGTTCGCCGAGGGGTGAGCCGAGGGCGTGCGGCAGGGTGTCGGGGTCGACGGTGCGGTTGACGAGTTCGTGCTGCGGGGTCCCGAAGAGGGTGAAGGCGGCCCAGGGGGTCAGCAGCACCTCGACCCCCGAGACGCGCCCGCCGTGTTCACCGACGGCAGGCGTGGTGGTGGGCCCGCAGTACACGGACACCAGCGTGTCCGTGGCCTGTCCCGCACGGGAGATACGGACGGGCCCCTCGAACCCCAGCAGCAGGGTGGAGGCCCCGATGGGGGTCTCCAGCCGCCGCCGGGGCCGGTCCATCGCCAGCCGGATCCCGCGGTAGCTGATCACGCCGGGCCGCAACCGGGGATGGGGAGAGGCGTACGCCAGCTCCCAGGATCCACCGGCCCCTTGTCCGGACCGGACGTGTACCGCGCGGGCAGTCATGGGCACCCATGGTGCTACGGCGGGGCGGCGCGGTTAAGGGGCGCGCGCAACCCGGCGTCCCCGTGGGGCGGCCCCGGGCGGGTCCTCAAGCCCCGCAGGACCGAAGGAACGCCCGCGTCCGCTGCGCGATCGGCAGCGGAGTGTCCGGCTCGCAGGGGTACATGTCCTGCTCGACGATCGCGAACAGATCGACGTCCAGCTTCCCCGCGGCCTCGAGCACCGGCCCCAGCGCGGGCACACCGGTGGGGGGCTCGCACATCACGCCCTGCGCGACCGCAGGACCGAACGGCGTCCCCTTGGTCCGCACGTCCGCGAGGATCTCCGGGTCGACCTGCTTGAGGTGCAGGTAGCCGATCCGCGACCCGTAGGTCTCGATCAGCTTCACGCTGTCGCCGCCGCAGTACGCGTAGTGCCCGGTGTCCAGGCACAGCGACACGAGGTCGGAGTCGGTCCCGTCCAGGAACCGGACGACGTTCTCCTCGCTGTCGATGTGGGTGTCGGCATGCGGGTGGACGACGATCTGCAGGCCGTACCGCTCCCGCACCTCCTTGCCCAGCCGCTCGGTCAGGGAGGTGAGGTTGCGCCACTGCCCGGGTGTCAGGGTGTCGGGCTCCAGCACCTCGCCGGTCTTGTCGTCCCGCCAGAAGGACGGGATGACGACGAGGTGCTTCGCGCCCATGGCCTGCGCGAGCACCGCGTTGTCCGCGACGTGCGCCCAGGTCTTGTCCCACACGGCCTCACCGTGGTGCAGCCCGGTGAAGACCGTGCCGGCCGAGACCTTCAGGCCGCGCTTCGCCGTTTCCTCGGTGAGGACGGCCGGGTCGGTCGGCAGATAGCCGTAGGGGCCCAGTTCGATCCACTCGTAGCCGGACTGCGCGACCTCGTCGAGGAAGCGCTGCCAGGGGACCTGGGCGGGGTCGTCCGGGAACCAGACGCCCCAGCTGTCGGGGGCGGATCCGACACGGATACGGGAAACTCCGGAAACTTTGGACTCAGGTGACAACGACGTCATGGGCGTCAGCGTGCGGGCTCACCGGAGGGGTGTCAAGAGCTCGTCCGAATGTCTGGACAAAGTATTGACAGGGCGCGCCGGACAGGGCTACAAAGCCGTGGAGAGCCGACGCGGGAGCGTTCACGGGGACGAGCCGGGACCCGGGCCGAGACGCGAGCCGAACCGAAGGGAACTCGATGGCGTACGACCTGATCACCATGGGGCGGATCGGGGTGGACCTCTATCCGTTGCAGACGGGTGTGCCGCTCCCGCAGGTCACGTCCTTCGGGAAGTTCCTGGGCGGTTCGGCGACGAACGTCGCGGTGGCCGCCGCCCGGCTCGGCCGGTCCACCGCGGTGATCACCCGCACGGGCGACGACCCCTTCGGCACCTATCTGCACGAGGCCCTGCGCGGCTTCGGCGTCGACGACCGCTGGGTCACCCCGGTCCCCGGCCTGCCGACCCCGGTCACCTTCTGCGAGGTCTTCCCGCCGGACGACTTCCCGCTGTACTTCTACCGCCGCCCGAAGGCGCCCGACCTGGAGATCGACGCCCACGAGCTGGACCTCGAGGCCATCCGCCAGACCGCCATCTTCTGGGTCACCGGTACCGGCCTGAGCGAGGAACCGAGCCGGACGGCGACCCTCGCCGCCCTCGCCCACCGGGCCAGGACCGGCACCACGGTCTTCGACCTGGACTGGCGGCCCATGTTCTGGGCGGACCCCGACTCGGCCCGTCCGTTCTACGCCGAGGCCCTCAAGCACACCACCGTCGCCGTCGGCAACCTCGACGAGGTGGAGGTCGCCACCGGGGTGCGCGAACCGCGGGCCGCCGCGCAGGCGCTGCTGGACGCCGGCGTGGAGCTGGCGGTCGTCAAGCAGGGGCCCAAGGGCGTCCTCGCCGTCAACAGCAGGGGCGAGTCCGCCGAGGTCCCGCCGCTGCCGGTGAACGTCCTCAACGGCCTCGGAGCCGGAGACGCCTTCGGCGGCTCCCTCTGCCACGGCCTCCTCGCGGGCTGGGACCTGGAGAAGATCATGCGCCATGCCAACGCGGCCGGCGCCATCGTCGCCTCCCGCCTCGAGTGCTCCTCCGCGATGCCGACCCCCGCCGAGATCGAGGACGCCGTCGCCGCCGGAGCGGTGCTGTGATGGCGGGACGAAAGCGCGGGGCCACCGACGAGACCGACGACACGGGCTGCCTGGGCATGACCGTGCCACCCCGCCGCACCCCGGAGGCCCCCGCGAGCACGCCCCCGTCCGTCGACGTGTCCGAGCTCGTCCGCCTGCGGGCCGAGCGCCCGGAGGCGATCGCCGAGGCCGCCGCGCGCCGGCCCCGCCGCCCGCTGATCGGCGACTCCGGCCGCCTGATGATCGTCGCCGCCGACCACCCCGCGCGGGGCGCGCTCGGCGTCGGCGGCCGCAAGCTGGCCATGGCCAACCGCGCCGACCTGCTCGAACGCCTCTGCCTGGCGCTGTCCCGCCCCGGCGTGGACGGTGTCCTCGCGACCGCCGACATCCTCGACGACCTGCTCCTCCTCGGCGCCCTCGACGACAAGGTCGTCATGGGCTCGATGAACCGGGGCGGCCTCCAGGGCGCGGTGTTCGAACTCGACGACCGCTTCACCGGCCACCGTGCCGAGGACATCGAGCGGCTGAACTTCGACGCGGGCAAGCTGCTCGTACGGATCGACTACGACGACCCGGGCTCGCTCACCACCCTGGAGACCACGGCCCGCGCGATCGACGACATGGCCGCCCGCCGGCTGCCGCTGTTCGTCGAGCCGTTCATCAGCCGCCGCACCCCCGACGGCAGGCTGAAGAACGACCTCTCCGCCGAGGCCGTCACCAAGTCGATCGCCATCGCATCCGGGCTCGGCGGCACCTCGGCCTACACCTGGCTGAAGCTCCCCGTCACCGAGAACCCCGACGACATGGCCGAGGTCATGGAGACGTCCACCCTGCCTGCCGTCCTGCTGGGCGGCGAGGTCGGCGACGACCAGGACGGGGCCTACGAGAAGTGGCGCGGGGCGCTGCAGCTCCCCACCGTCCGCGGCCTGGTGGTCGGACGTTCGCTGCTGTACCCGGCGGACGGGAACGTCGCCGCCGCCGTGGACACCGCCGTAGGACTGCTGTGAGGGCCGCATGAGCAACGACCTGTACATCGCGCGCGGTACCACCGCCGACGGGAACCATGTTCTCGACATCGACCCGAAGCGGGCCGGCTGGACCTACAGCAGCCTGCGGATCGTCGCACTGGAGCCGGGTGGCAGTCACACCCTCACCACCGGTGACAGTGAGTGGATCGTGCTTCCGCTCGAAGGCGGATGTACCGTGCAAACAGCCGGTGAAGAGTTCCAACTCCTGGGCAGGGAAAGCGTTTTCGCGTCGGTGACCGACTTCGCGTACGTTCCCCGAGACGCCCGGGTCACGATCGCCTCCGGCGCGGGAGGCCGCTTCGCCCTGGCAGGAGCGAAGTGCGAGCGACAACTCCCCGCCCGCTACGGCCCCGCGCCGGAGGTCCCCGTCGAGGAACGCGGCAGTGGCAACCAGTTGCGCCACGTGCGCAACTTCGCCTCCGCCGACGCCTTCGACTGCGACAAGCTGATCGCCGTCGAGGTGATCACGCCCGGCGGCAACTGGTCCTCGTACCCGCCGCACAAGCACGACGAGCACCGGCCGGGCGAGGAGGCCGAGCTCGAGGAGATCTACTACTTCGAGATCGACGGCCCGAACGGCTTCGGCTACCAGCGGGTGTCCCCCTCCCGCGAGGGCGGCTCCGAGGTCCTCGCCGAGGTCCGCTCCGGTGACGCCGTCCTCGTCCCCGACGGCTGGCACGGGCCGTCGATCGCCCAGCCGGGCCACGCCATGTACTACCTGAACGTCATGGCCGGTCCCGGCGAGACGCGCGAGTGGCGGATCTGCTTCCACCCGGACCATACGGAGGGTTACCGATGACCACCAGGCTCACAGTGGCCCAGGCGCTGGTGCGCTTCCTCGCCGCCCAGTACACCGAACGGGACGGCGTCAGGCAGCGGCTGATCGGCGCGACCTGGGGCATCTTCGGCCACGGCAACGTCGCCGGTCTCGGCCAGGCACTGATCGAGTACGGCGACGACATGCCGTTCCACCAGGGCCGCAACGAGCAGTCCATGGTGCACGCGGCCGTCGGCTACGCCCGCCAGTCGAACCGGCTCTCCACCCACGCGGTGACGACGTCCATCGGCCCCGGCGCGACCAACCTGGTCACCGGCGCCGCCCTGGCGACCGTCAACCACCTCCCGGTGCTCCTCCTCCCGGGTGACATCTTCGCGACCCGCGTCGCCGACCCCGTGCTCCAGCAGCTCGAAGTGCCGTACGCCGGCGACGTGTCGGTCAACGACTGCCTCCGCCCGGTGTCGAAGTACTTCGACCGGATCACCCGCCCCGAGGCCCTGATCCCGGCCGCCCTCCAGGCCATGCGCGTCCTGACGGACCCCGTGGAGACGGGCGCGGTCACCCTCGCGATGCCGCAGGACGTCCAGGCCGAGGCCTACGACTGGCCCGAGGAGTTCTTCGCCGAGCGCACCTGGGTCGTACGGCGTCCGGGAGCCGACCCCACCGAACTCGCGGAAGCCGTCGGCGTGATCAGGTCCGCCAGGCGCCCCCTCGTCGTCGCCGGCGGCGGAGTCCACCACAGCCGCGCCGAGGAGGCCCTCGCCGAGTTCGCCCGGGTCACCGGCATCCCGGTCGCCTCCACCCAGGCCGGCAAGGGCTCGCTGCGCCACGACCACCCGCAGGACGTGGGCGGGGTGGGCCACACCGGCACGGCGACCGCCGACGAACTCGCCCGCACCGCGGACCTGGTCATCGGCGTCGGCACCCGCTACACCGACTTCACCACGGCCTCCAACACCCTGTTCCAGGGCGACGGCGTCCGCTTCCTCAACCTCAACATCGCGCCCTACGACGGCCACAAGCTCGCCGGTCTCCCGCTGATCGCGGACGCCCGCAGCGGCCTGACGGAGCTGACCGAGGCCCTGCAACTGCACGACCACCGGGTCGCGGACGCGTACGTCGCCGAGTACAGCGAGGACAAGGAGCGCTGGGAGCAGCGCGTCGACGCCTGCTACGAGGCCGAGGAGCCCGACGTACGCCCGACGCAGCCGCAGGTGCTGGGCGCCCTCGACGCCCTCGCGGACGAGTCGGACGTGATCATCAACGCGGCCGGTTCGCTCCCCGGCGACCTCCACAAGCTGTGGCGGGCGCGCTCCCGGGACCAGTACCACCTGGAGTACGGCTACTCCTGCATGGGCTACGAGATCCCGGCGGCCATCGGAGTGAAACTGGCGTCCCCCGAGCGGAACGTCTGGGCGCTGGTCGGCGACGGAACGTATCTGATGATGCCGACCGAGATCGTGACGGCCGTGCAGGAGGGGATCGCGATCAAGATCCTGCTCGTGCAGAACCACGGCTACGCCTCGATCGGCGGGCTCTCGGAGTCCGTGGGCGGTGAACGGTTCGGCACCGCGTACCGCTTCACCTCGGAGGACGGCACCTTCACCGGCGCGCCGCTCCCCGTCGACCTGGCCGCCAACGTGGCGAGCCTGGGCATGCGCGTGCTGCGCGCGAAGACCGTCCGCGAGCTGCGCGAGGCCCTCGCCGAGGCGCGCGCCGCCGACACTCCCACTTGTGTCTATGTCGAGACCGAAACGGCCGACACTGTGTCGGGCCCGCCGCCCGCGCAGGCCTGGTGGGATGTACCTGTGGCCGAGACCGCGACCCGAGCGTCCGCGGTCAAGGCACGAGAGCTGTACGAACGGCACGTCTCCACCCGACGCCGCCATCTGTGAAGGAGTACTCGGTCATGACGAAGATCGTCAACCACTGGATCGGCGGCAAGACCGTCGAAGGCGCGTCGGGTACGTACGGGCCGGTCACCGACCCGGCAACCGGCGCGGTCACCACGAAGGTCGCGTTCGCGACGGTGGACGAGGTCGACGCCGCGGTCGCGGCCGCCAAGGACGCCTACGTCACCTGGGGCCAGTCCTCGCTCGCCAAGCGCACGGAGATCCTGTTCCGCTTCCGCGCGCTGCTGGACGCCAACCGCGACGCCATCGCCGAGCTGATCACCGCCGAGCACGGCAAGGTGCACAGCGACGCGCTCGGCGAGGTGGCCCGCGGCCTGGAGATCGTGGACCTGGCCTGCGGCATCAACGTGCAGCTGAAGGGCGAGCTGTCGACGCAGGTCGCGAGCCGCGTCGACGTCTCGTCCATCCGCCAGCCGCTCGGTGTAGTCGCCGGCATCACGCCGTTCAACTTCCCGGCGATGGTCCCGATGTGGATGTTCCCGATGGCCATCGCGACCGGCAACACGTTCGTGCTGAAGCCGTCCGAGAAGGACCCGTCGGCGTCCGTCAAGATCGCCGAGCTGCTGGCCGAGGCCGGACTGCCCGACGGCGTGTTCAACGTCGTCCACGGCGACAAGGTGGCCGTCGACCGCCTCCTGGAGCACCCGGACGTCAAGGCGGTCTCCTTCGTCGGCTCGACCCCGATCGCCCGCTACATCCACACCACCGCCTCCGCGAACCACAAGCGTGTCCAGGCACTGGGCGGCGCCAAGAACCACATGCTGGTCCTCCCGGACGCCGACCTGGACGCGGCGGCGGACGCGGCGGTGTCCGCGGCCTACGGCTCGGCGGGCGAGCGCTGCATGGCGATCTCCGCGGTCGTCGCGGTCGGCGCGATCGGCGACGAACTGGTGGAGAAGATCCGCGAGCGCGCCGAGAAGATCAAGATCGGCCCCGGCAACGACCCGACGTCGGAGATGGGCCCCCTCATCACGAAGGTCCACCGCGACAAGGTGGCGTCCTACGTGACCGGCGCGGCCGCCGAGGGCGCGGAAGTGGTCCTGGACGGCACCGGCTTCACGGTCGACGGCTTCGAGGACGGCCACTGGATCGGCATCTCACTGCTCGACAGGGTGCCCACCACCGCCAAGGCCTACCAGGACGAGATCTTCGGCCCGGTTCTCTGCGTCCTGCGCGTGGACACCTACGACGAGGGCGTGGCGCTGATCAACAGCTCGCCCTTCGGCAACGGCACCGCGATCTTCACCCGGGACGGCGGCGCGGCCCGCCGCTTCCAGATGGAGATCGAGGCCGGCATGGTCGGCGTGAACGTCCCGATCCCGGTCCCCGTCGGCTACCACAGCTTCGGCGGCTGGAAGGACTCTCTCTTCGGCGACCACCACATCTACGGCAACGACGGCACGCACTTCTACACCCGCGGCAAGGTCGTCACCACCCGCTGGCCCGACCCGGCCGACGCCCCCTCCGGCGTCGACCTGGGCTTCCCGCGCAACCACTGACGCCCGCGTGACGACGGCCGGTGCGACCCCGTCGGGTCGCACCGGCCCTCTTCGTTCGCGGGCAGGTCCGGTACTGCGGCTGGTGTACGCGGGCGGGGGCACGTACGCCCCGGGGAGGGCGGGGAGTTCGGTCTCCGGTCGACAACTCCCCGACAGGTTCACCCCGTACCGTTGAAGCATGGATCTTCGACTGCCCGGTCTGCGAGGACTGCGGCGGCCGCGGCGGATCGTCTCCGCAGCGGCCGCCGTCGTCGTACTCGCCGGTGCCGGTACGTGGACGGCCGTCGCCGCGGGCGACGACCGGCCGGCGGTGCGCCAGAGCGACCGGGTGATGGACGTGGACGGCGTGCGCCTGGACACCTCGTACTTCACCTCAGGAGCGGCCGGCCGCCGCCCCGCCGTCCTCCTCGGCCACGGCTTCGGCGGCAGCAAGGACGACGTACGGCAGCAGGCCCAGGACCTCGCCCGCGACGGGTACGCGGTCCTGACCTGGTCCGCGCGCGGCTTCGGCAAGTCCACCGGAAAGATCGGGCTGAACGACCCGAAGGGCGAGGTCGCCGACGTCTCCAAGCTCATCGACTGGCTCGCCGAGCAGCCCCAGGTCCGGCTGGACAAGAAGGGCGACCCGCGTGTCGGCGTCGCCGGGGCCTCCTACGGCGGCGCGATCTCCCTGCTCGCGGCCGGACACGACGACCGGGTCGACGCCATCGCCCCCGCGATCACCTACTGGAACCTCGCGGACGCCCTGTTCCCCGACGGCGTGTTCAAGAAGCTGTGGGCCGGCATCTTCTTCAACACCGGTGGCGGCTGCGACAACTTCGAGCCCGCGCTGTGCGCGATGTACGACCGCGTCGCCGAGTCCGGCACCCCGGACGCCACCGCGCGCGAACTCCTCGAAGAGCGCTCGCCGTCCGCCGTCGCCGACCGCATCAAGGTGCCCACCCTGCTGGTGCAGGGCCAGGCCGACTCCCTCTTCACCCTCGCCCAGGCCGACGCCGCCGAGAAGGCGATCCGCGCGAACGGCGCCCCCGTCGACGTCGACTGGATCGCGGGCGGCCACGACGGCGGCAACCTGGAGACCGGCCGGGTACAGGCCCGGGTGACCGCCTGGTTCGACCGGTACCTCAAGGGCGACAAGGGCGTCGATACCGGCCCGGCCTTCCGCGTCACCCGCACCGGGGGCGTCGACTCCACCGACGGGACGGTCCCGCTGCGCGGCGCGAGCGGGGACACCTACCCCGGCCTGGCCAACGACCGCAGGAAGGTCGCGCTGACCGGCCGCGAGCAGAGCTTCGACAACCCCGCCGGCGCCAGTCCGCCCGCCCTCTCCGCGCTGCCCGGCCTCGGCGGCTCCAGCCTCTCCCAGCTCTCGGCGTTCGGCGTGGGGGTGTCGCTCGACTTCCCCGGCCAGTACGCGTCCTTCGAGTCGGCACCGGTCACCCGCGAACTGCGGATCACCGGCGCCCCGACCGTCACCGTCCACGTGAAGTCCACCACCGACGACGCCGTCCTCTTCGCCAAGGTGTACGACGTCGGCCCGGGCGGCAGCCAGCAGCTGCCCTCCCAGCTGGTCGCACCGGTCCGCGTCGAGGGAGCCAAGGCCGGCAAGGACGTGACGATCACCCTCCCGGCGATCGACCACGACATCGAGGACGGCCACCGCCTGCGCCTGGTCCTCGCCTCCACCGACCTCGGCTACGCCTCCCCGGCGGCCCCGGCGAAGTACACGGTCTCCCTCGAGAGCGACCTGCAGATCCCCACCGCCCCCGGTGTGACCACCGCCGCGGCCCCCCTCCCCTCCTGGGTGTGGTGGCTGCCCCTGGCGGGCGCCGGGCTCGCCCTGGTCCTGCTGCTGACCGGCCGCCGCCGCATCACCACCCCCGCCCCCGACCCGGCGCTGGCCGAGGTCCCGCTGCAGATCACCGGCCTCGGCAAGAAGTACGCGGGCGGCGACCGCTACAGCGTCCGCGACCTCTCCTTCCGCGTGGACAAGGGCCAGGTCCTGGGCCTGCTCGGCCCCAACGGCGCGGGCAAGACGACCACCCTGCGCATGCTGATGGGCCTGATCAAGCCCGACGAAGGCGAGATCCGGGTCTTCGGCCACGCCATCCGCGCGGGCTCCCCGGTCCTCTCCCGGGTCGGCGCGTTCGTCGAGGGCGCGGGCTTCCTCCCGCACCTGACCGGCCGGGAGAACCTGGACCTGTACTGGCGGGCCACCGGCCGTCCGGCGGAGGACGCCCACCTGGACGAGGCGCTGGAGATCGCCGGCCTCGGCACCGCTCTCGACCGCGCGGTACGGACGTACTCCCAGGGCATGCGCCAGCGGCTCGCCATCGCGCAGGCCATGCTCGGCCTGCCCGACCTGCTGATCCTCGACGAGCCGACCAACGGCCTGGATCCGCCGCAGATCCGAGAGATGCGCGAGGTGATGATCCGGTACGCGGCCGCCGGACGCACGGTGATCGTCTCCAGCCATCTGCTGGCGGAGGTCGAGCAGACCTGCACGCACCTCGTCGTCATGGACCGCGGACAGCTGGTCCAGGCCGGGCCCGTCGTCGAGATCGTCGGCTCCGGCGACACCCTCCTCGTGGGCACCGCCACGCCGGTGGAGGAGCCGGTCGTCGAGAAGGTGGCCGCGCTGCCCGGCATCGTCTCCGCCGAACGCACCGACGAGGGCCTGCTCGTACGGCTCGGCGCCGACGGCACCGCCCAGCGCCTGGTCGCCGAACTCGTCCGGCTCGACGTCCCCGTGGCGTCGGTCGGCCCGCACCGCCGCCTGGAGGACGCCTTCCTCACCCTGATCGGAGGTTCCGCATGAGCACGCTCACCGAGGTCGCCTCCGGTTACCGGGCAGGCGGCACGCTGCCCCTGCGCGTCGAACTGGTCCGCCAGCTCAAGCGCCGCCGCACGATGGTCATGGGCGGCATCCTCGCGGCCCTGCCGTTCGTCCTGCTCATCGCCTTCGCCATCGGCGGCGAGCCGGGCGGCCGGAACAACCAGGTCACCCTGATGGACACGGCGACCGCGTCCGGCGGCAACTTCGCCGCGGTCAACCTGTTCGTCTCGGCCGGCTTCCTGCTGGTCATCCCGGTCGCCCTGTTCTGCGGCGACACGGTGGCCTCGGAGGCCGGCTGGTCCTCCCTGCGCTATCTGCTGGCCGCCCCCGTGCCCCGGGCCCGGCTGCTCTGGTCCAAGCTCGTCGTCGGGCTCGGCCTCAGCCTGGCCGCGATGGTCCTGCTCCCGGTCGTGGCCCTCGCCGTCGGCACCGCCGCCTACGGCTGGGGGCCGCTGGAACTGCCCACCGGCGGCTCACTCGACCCGGGCACGGCCGCACAGCGGCTGCTGATCGTCGTCGGCTACCTCTTCGTCTCCCAGCTCGTCACCGCCGGGCTCGCGTTCTGGCTGTCGACGAAGACCGACGCCGCCCTCGGCGCGGTCGGCGGCGCGGTCGGTCTGACCATCATCGGCAACGTCCTGGACGCCGTCACCGCCCTCGGCGACTGGCGCGACTTCCTGCCCGCGCACTGGCAGTTCGCCTGGGCCGACGCCGTCCAGCCCGCCCCCGAGTGGTCCGGCATGCTCCAGGGCACGGCCGTCTCCGTGACCTACGCCGTCGTCCTGTTCGCCCTGGCCTTCCGGGGTTTCGCCCGCAAGGACGTGGTGTCCTAGGGGCTGCCGGCGTCAGGGGCATGCGAAACGGCGGGTCACCGGAAGACCGGTGACCCGCCGTGACGGGGGGCGTACGGCTCAGCCGTTGCCCGCGCCGTTGCCCGAGAGGGCCGAGATGTCGTCCAGGATGTGCGACAGCGGCTCGTCGCCCTTGGCCTGGGTGGAGTTCTCGACGCACTGCTGGTTCTGCGCGGCGGACAGGATCGGGACGTCCTGGAGGGCCACCGGGGCGGTGACGGCACCGTTGATCTTGGCGGGCAGGCCGATGCAGGGCTTGTTCAGCGAACCCTGGATCAGCGAGAGCTGCGGGCTCATGTCGCCGAACGTGGCCGAGTTGCCGAACTCCTGCGAAGCGCCGTTGCCG
Organism: Streptomyces sp. NPDC002588; assembly: GCF_040295925.1. NCBI lineage: Bacteria > Bacillati > Actinomycetota > Actinomycetes > Kitasatosporales > Streptomycetaceae > Streptomyces > Streptomyces sp. NPDC002588. Next base: position 118,517 of record NZ_JBEOWF010000012.1, on the reverse strand, counting down.
CTGGCGGACGTGGTGCCGCTGTCGTCGCCGATGGCCAGGGCCTGCGGCGCGGAAGCGACCGCGATACCCGCCAGGGACGCGGCGACGGCCGCGGTTGCCCACAGCTTCTTCATGTTCTTTCCCTTCGAAAAAAGCGGACTCCGGGGGAGGAGCTGCATGATCGTCAACGAGCCACCCCGGAGGAGGTTGCGCGTTTCACCCTGATTGGGTGGAAATCAGTGGTTGGTGGCGCCGTTCCCGGCGAGTACGGAGATGTCGTCCAGGATGTGCGACAGCGGCTCGTCGCCCTTGGCCTGGGTGGAGTTCTCGACGCACTGCTGGTTCTGCGGGGCCGACAGGATCGGGACGTCCTGGAGGGCGGCCACCTCGCCGGCGACCGCACCGTTGAGCTTGAGCGGAAGGCCGATGCAGGGCTTGTTGAGGGAGCCCTGGATGAGCGCCATCTGGGGGCTCATGTTGCCGAAGGTGGCCGAGTTGCCGAACGACTGGCTGGCGCCGTTGCCGCTGGCGGAGGTCGTGCCGCTGTCGTTGCCGATGGCGAGCGCCGGAACTGCGGCCGCGGCGGTGGCGCCGATGACGGACGCGGCGACCGCGGCGGTGGCCAGTACCTTCTTGATCACTTGCTAATCCCTTCTGGAGAAACCCCGTCCATCGGAGCGCTCTGGTCAACTGCCCGCTCCGGTATTGGTTGCTCCTCTTCACTCCGATGGCCCATTCCCGCTCTTCCGGCGTTCCGTCAATTCATTCTCCACGGCCCAGGTGAACCGTTTCTTCTGTTGTAGGCGAGACGTGTCATTTATATGAAGACATTCGAGTGAACTTCCCGGCGGCACGCGTTCGTGGCTTCCTTTGCCGTCAATCTCTCGTGTGCAGCCTGCGGGTCATGGTGCGAGCCGATCCGATTGCGCTCGCTCGGTTTCGACCGTCAACGAGGCATGGCCGCAGAGAAGGGAAAATTCATGAAGAAGAGTGCTGTTGTCGTCGCGGGTCTGGTTCTTGCCCTGGGCGGAGCCGCCGCTCCGGCCTTCGCTGACGCCGAGGCCAACGGTGCTTCCGTCGGTAACTCGGGCTTTCTTTCGGGCAACGTGTTCCAGATGCCCATCCACGTCCAGACCAACGTGTGCGGCAACTCATTCAGCGTCATCGGGCTGCTGAACCCGACCGTCGGCAACGTCTGCTTCAACGGCTGACGACACGCCACTCCGGCCGTACGGCTGGGCCGAGGCCGGCCACCAGACAGCTTTCGTGCGTCCGGGGCCGGCCTTTCCCACTTCTTCAAGTAGGAAGACTACGAGATTGCGACAGACCCTGAGCAAGGGAATGGTCGCGGCGGCCGCCGCGACGAGCATCCTGTCCCTGTGCGGTGGCGCCGCTCTCGCGGACTCACGCGCGAACGGGACAGCCACGGCCTCGCCGGAGGTGGTCGCGAGCGCCACCGGCTACGAGGACTCCGGCCACGGTGACCACGGACACGGGAACTCCGGTTACGGGGATTCCGGTCACGGGGACTCCGGCCACGGCGAGCAAGGCCACGGCCACGGCGACCATGGCGAGCACGGCCATGGCGAGCACGGCCATGGCGAGCACGGTCATGGCGAGCACGGCCACGGCGACTCCGGTTACGGCGGCTCCGACCACGGGGACGACGACTCCAGCCACGGCGGCGGGTACACGCATCCGCCGCACGGCGGAGGGACCACGCCACCGCACACCACCGCGCCGCCCACGACCAGACCGCCCCACACCAAGCCGCCGCACACCAGGCCTCCGCACACCCACCCCCCGCACACGACGGCGCCTCCGACGACGAAGCCGCCGCACACCCACCCGCCGCACACCACGGCGCCCCCGACCACCCAGCCCCCGACCACCAAGCCGCCCCACACGCATCCCCCGCACACGACGGCGCCTCCGACGACGCCGCCGCCGTACACCCACCCTCCGCACACGACCCCACCCCACACGACCCCACCCCACACCACTCCGGAGCACAGCCGCCCGTCCCACTCCGCACCCCCGCACACCCACCCGCCGCACACCACTCCGCCCCATGAGCCTCCCCAGATGTCGCACACCGGCAGCGAGGCCAAGGCACTGTTGGCCGCCTCGGGTGTCAGCGCCCTGCTGATCGCGGGTGGCGCCGTGCTGTACCGGCGAGGCAGGACCGCGTCCCGTCGGTGATCCAGCCGGGTGCCGGACGCCTCGCGCGCCCGGCACCCACGGCGGTACGGCGTTCAGCCGTACGAGCCCGCGCCGGCCGCCAGGAGGCCGTGCATCAGTGGCTGCCCGCCCTCTCGTCGTCGGTGGGCTGCGCCACGGGGACCGGCGCGGGCCGGGGGGAGGGGAGTACGGCGCGGTCCGCCGGGCGGGGCAGCCGGTCCAGCAGCCGACGGGCGACATGGGCGCACCACAGGCCCCACATGGCCCGGCCGGGGGCGGGGTCGTCGGCGGCGTACCAGGCCAGTTCCCGGCCGCGCGGCGCCCGGCGCAGGGCGGCCAGCGGAGCGTAGTTCTCCACCACGAACGCCCGGCCCGGCCGCGGCACCCCGTCGGGCAGCGGGCGGTGCGTCAGGTCCAGGTGCTGCGCGCGGACGACGTCCAGTCCGGCGGCGTCGGCGAAGAGCCGGAACTGGGCGCCGGGGCGCGGGTTGAAGTCGAGCAGGTGGTAGGCGCCGGTGGCGTCGCGGCGGAAGTCGAGATCGAGGATGCCGCGGTAGCCGAGGTCGCCGACGAGCCGCTGTGCGAGGGCGTGGACCTGCGGGTTCTCGGTCCAGCGGCCCACCGCCGTCAGTCCCGCCCCGCGCGGCCAGGCGCACAGCTTGCGGCCCACGCCGCCGCCGCGCAGTGCGCCGGAGCGGTCGGTGTACCCGTGGAAGAACCAGTCGCGGTTCGGGGCCGGCGGCAGGAACGCCTGGAGGAGCAGCCGGCTGCCGGCCTCCTCGGTGCGCAGGTAGAGTTCGCGCGCCTCGTCGACGGAGTGCACGACGACCGTGCTGCGCAGCCCGGTTCCGGCGGGCAGCAGCCAGGGCCTGCTCCACTTCGCCACCACCGGCAGCCCGAGCCGCCAGGCGGCCGAGACCACCTGGGAGGCGCTGTCCGGGACGAAGGTTTCGGGGTGGGGCACGCCGGCGGCCGTGCACACCCTGGCCAACTCGGCCTTGTCGGCGACCTGTTCGGGGAGGGCGCCGGGCTGTCCGGGCAGCAGGTAGGCGGGGGCGAGTTCCTCGCGCAGACGGCTCACCGCGATCGCGCTCGCGTCGTCCATGGGGATCAGTACGGCGGGCCGTTCGACGAGGGCGGCCACCCGCAGCAGGTTGGCGGCGATGTCGGCGGGCGCGGCGCCGGGCGGCGGCGGGTGATGCAGCCGGCGTACGAACCGGGAGGCGCGCACGGGGCTTCCCGTCGAGTCCGCGACGACGTGGACGTCGATCCCGGCGCGGCCGAGTGAGCGTACGGCGCCCAGGGTGCCGTGGTGGAAGGGGTTGCGGTCGATCCGCAGCAGGACGGCGGGGACGCGGGTGTCGAGCGGTGGTACCGACATGGTTCCTCCAGGTATTCACCGGTATGGGCGAGTGGGGCACTCGTACGCCGTAACAGCGGTGGCAGAGTTCCGTTTTATGTGACTTTCATATGACTACGTGTCAGAAAGGAGCAGGCATGGCCCCACAGCAGCGATGCGCCCGGTTCCGGCGGCCGGCCGTCGCCTTGGCGGCGGTCGCGGTGTCCGCCGCACTGATGTCCGGGAGCGGACCGGCCATGGCCTCGCCCGACCCGACCTCGACCTCGGACCCGACCCCGATCTCGACGTCGACCCCGGACTCGACCCCGATCTCGTCCCCGCCCCCGACCCCGAGCGCCGTCCCCGCGCCGCAGGTCCCCGCCTTCGGTGCCTACCTCGACTACGGCGCCCGGGGTGTGGGCCGTATCGCCCAGCTCAGCGACTGGCTGGGCGGGGCCGAGCTGCGGGTCGGGCACACCTATCTGCCGGGTGACCGGTGGCACAACATCGAGGGCCCGCCCGGCTTCCTCGACGTGTGGGCGGACTGGCGCCGGGAGAAGGACGACCGGATGCTCGTCCTCAACGTGCCCATGCTGGAGCACAACGAGGAGGGGGTCTCCGACCCGGAGGTGCGTGAACTGCTCCAGAGGGGCGCGGCGGGGGAGTTCGACCACCACTTCCGCGCGCTCGCCGAACGGCTGGTCGGGCTCCGGGTGCCCGACACGGTGATCGTGCTCGGCTGGGAGATGAACGGCAGCACCTACACTCATCGCTGCGGGCCCGACCCGGACGCGTGGAAGGCGTACTGGAAGCGGATCGTCACCACCATGCGCGCCGTGGAGGGACAGCGGTTCCGCTTCGACTTCACGCCGAGCCGGGGCCGCGACTCCGTGCCGTGGACCGAGTGCTATCCGGGCGACGACACCGTCGACATCGTCGGCATGGACTCCTACGACCAGCCGTCCGGCCTGTCCTTCGACCAGCAGGTGACGGAACCCCTCGGGCTCCAGGAACACGTGGACTTCGCCAAGGCCCACGGCAAGCCCGTGTCCTATCCGGAGTGGGGGCTGTTCCGCAACGGCGACAATTCCGAGTACATGCGGCGCATGCTCGCCTGGATGGACGAGCACAAGCCTCTCTACAACATGCTGACCGACTACTGCCCGCACGGGGTGTGGCAGTGCCGGCAGAACCCGCAGGCGTCCGAGATCTACCGCTCGGTCCTGTCCGGCCGCAGTGAGGAACCCGCCTTGCCGCCCACCACCCCGGCCCCCTCCGTGCCGCCGGCCGACCCCGCGACGCCCACGGCACCCGTCACCACGCGGCCCCAGGCGAACTGCTCCCCGGTCGACCTCGGCCGCTGGGTCGAGAACTGGCTCGGCGGCAAGCTGTGCCTGCGTCTCGACCGGCGGTCGCGGTCCCGGTGAGCCGCGGTGCCGGGGCGGCGGGCCCGCGTCAGGTCCCGCCGTCACCGGCACGCTCCGTCCGCCGCCGGCGGCGCTCCGGCAGCCCCCTGCCCCGTCGCTCCCAGCGCTCCAGCACCTCCTTGCCGCGCGCCTCCCAGCGCTGCACCAGCTCCTTGCCCAGCCGCCGCGCGGCCACGTCGCAGACGGCCGCCGCCAGCAGCGGGGCGGTGCGCCGCCGGGCCAGCAACAGCCGCTGGTTGAGCACCGGTTCGGGCCGCCAGTGGTGCTTGTACGGCTCGTTGCCGCGCAGCAGGCTCAGCGTGCCGTGGTCCCCCTTGCGGGTGTGCTCCGCGCACGCGTCGAGGAGCATCACCGCCACGTCCGCCTTGCGTTCCCGCAGCCGTGGATGGGCGCCGTACAGATAGCCGCCCGCCAGCCGGCGCGACAGCAGCGTCAGATCGACGGCCACCACCTCGTCGCCGAGGCGGAACTCGGTGACCACCGCGTCGCCGGAGCGCACCATCGGGCCGACCGAGCGCACCAGGTGCTCGCAGAACCGCGGCCGCAGATGCTCGCCGGTCACCTTCCGCCCCTGCCACTGCAACCGGTGCAGTTCGAGGAGCCGGTGCAGCGCGGCGTCCACCTCGTCGGGCCGTACGGCCTGCCGCTCGACGCCCAGCGCGGTCAGCTTGCGCAGCTTGGCGCGCACCCGCTGGGCCTTCGCCGACGGCAGCCGTGCGAGCAGCTCGTCCATCGGGGCGGCCGGCAGCTCCAGGCACACCGAGTCGCCCACCCGCCGGCGGGGCCCGCGCCAGTGCGCGTAGACCTGCTCCATCGCGCCGCCCGGCCGGACCTCGCGGAAGTCGATCAGCGCGGTGCGGGCGGCCCTCGCGAGGCCCCCGGTGAGCGCGGCGACGGCCCGTTCGGCGTGTTCGTCGTCGACGAGGACGTCCCCGTAGTCGGAGATCGCCCCGCCGAGCGGCACGAGCGCGGGCACCGGCCGGCGGACGGCCATCAGCGGGGCGACGGCGCGGAGTTCACCGCCGTCGCGGACCACCAGCAGACGCAGCCGGCCGCGCCTGCCGTACGACAGCCACCACGAGTGCAGCCAGGCGTGGTTCTGGAACGGGGTGGCGCTCGCGCACCGCCGGTACAGCCGGCCCCAGGCGGGGCCCAGTTCGGCGAAGGCCCGCTCGTCGGTGACGAACTCCGCGGTGTACCCCGGTCTCGTCATGTACACCGGTGTCACACCATCCCGTGGACGTCCGCGGCGAGCGCCGGAGCCGGCAGCGCGGCAGGCCCGGCCGTTGTCGACTCCCCCTCGCGCCTCGGCCGCACCAGCAGCGCCAGACCGCCCAGCAGGCCGCCCGCGCTCGCCCCCACCAGACCGGTGAGCACCGGCGACGGGGAGGACGGGTCGGTGGGGCGGACCGCGGGCGCGAACTGCTCCAGTTCGACGTTGGTGGTCTTCCGGACGGCCTTGGAGTGCCGGGTCAGCGCGAGGGAGACCGCGTTGGCCATGTCGGCGGCCAGGTCGGCGCGCGACGCGGTGGCCGTGATCGAGACCATCGGGGCGTCCGGCGAGGTCGCCGTCTGCACGTTCCGCTGGAGCGTCCTCACCGGCACCCCCGCCCGCTTCTGGGCGTCCCCGAGCACCGCGAGCTGGGTCGCGACCCGCCCGTAGGCCTGCGCGAAGCCCAGCGCGGCCGCCGGGTCGGACTTCTCGGTGGGGACGGCGACGACATAGGCGGTCGCCGTGTAGACGGGCGGCTGCAGGGCGCCGTACGCGCCGCCGAGGAGACCGCCCGCGACCGCCCCGGCGGCCAGCAGCGACCAGGGCGGCAGCGACCTGACGCGGCGCGCGGCGGCGGGGCGGCGAGAGTGCTCGGTCATGGGGAACTGACTCCCTGGGGTGTCGGGGAAGCGGAGACGTCGGAGGAAGCGGCGGACGGCAGGGGGTGTCCGGACAGCGCGGCCGTGTACACGTCCATGAGCCGGGCGGCGCTGTGGGTGACGGCGTAGTGCCGGGCGGCGTCGGGCGCGGTGCGGGGGCCCGGCGGCGCGGCGCGCGTCTCGGCCAGCGCGCGGGCGAACGCCGAGCTCCCGCCGCTCACCTGGCGGGCGCCGGGGGCGGGGAGGCGCTCCAGGGCGGGGCAGGAGGCGTAGAGGACGGGCAGTCCGGACGCCAGTGCCTCCACGACCGCCAGGCCGAAGGTCTCCTCGGGGGACGGGGAGGCGAGTACGTCCATGGCGCAGACGAGCGAGGGCAGGTCGGGCCCTGGGGTGCCGTCCGGGACGTAGGGCCGCTCGCCGGTGAACAGCACCCGGCCGGCGACCCCCGCCTCGTGCGCGGTGCGCCGCAGCACGCCCTCCTCGGGGCCGCCGCCGACCAGCAACAGCCGGTGGTCGGAGGGGAGTTCGGCGAGGGCGCGGACCACGACGTCGAAGCGCTTGGCCGCCGTGAGGCGCCCGATGCAGCCGACGACGTACGCGTCCTGGGGCAGGCCGAGTCGCTGCCGGGTGCGTGCGCGGGCCGCCGGGTCGAAGCGGAAGCCGGCCAGGTCGATGCCGTTGGGGACGACCGCGATCCGGCGGGCCGGGACCCCCCAGGCCGTCAGCCGGTCGGCGACTGCGGGGGAGACGGCGATCGTCGCGCGGCCCAGCCGCTCACTGGCGAGGTAGAGCGCCCGCACCCCGGCGGACAGCCTTCGCCCCTCCAACTGCGTGTTCCCCAGGGAGTGTTCGGTGGCCACGACCGCCCGTACCCCGGCGAGCCGCGCCGCCGGGCGGCCGTAGACGCAGGCGCGGTAGAGATGGGTGTGGACGAGGTCGTAGCCGCCGGAGCGGATGAGCCGGACCAGCCGGGGGAAAGCGGCCAGGTCGCGGTTGCCGCGCATGCCGAGGTCGGTGACCCGGACGCCGTCGGCCCGCAGTCCGTCCGCCACCGGGCCCGGGTTCGTCAGCGTCACCACCTCGCACTCCACCGGCAGGTGCCGCAGCAGCAGCCGCAGTTGCTGCTCGGCGCCGCCCACCCCGAGCCCCGTGATGATGTGCAGGGCCCTCATCGCAGCCCCCGCACGGGACGGCGGCGCAGCGGATGCAGCCGGTACTTGAGGAGGAGGCGCGCGGAGGTGTCGTTCTGCCCGATGTGCACGCGCGGGAAGACGTGCAGCCCGTTGAGCTCCCCGGGGTCGATCGCGCAGGCGTAGGTGTACCCGGCGTCGCGTACAGCGTCCCGGACCCGCTCGTCGACCGTCCCGTACGGGTAGCAGAAGCCGGCCGGCTCGGTGCCCAGCAGCTGGCCGAGCGCGGTGCGGCTGCCGGCGGTCTCGGCGTTCAGGGTGCGGTCGTCGGCGCGGGTGAGGTCGACGTGGGTGAGGCCGTGCGAGCCGATCTCGATGCCCTCGGCCGCGGCCCGCCGGATGCCGTCGGCGGTGAGCAGCGGTTTGCGCGGGCCGAGCGGGTCCCAGGCGTTCTCCCCGCCGAGCCGGCCGGGCAGCACGAACAGGGTGGCCGTGCAGTCGTGCCGGCGCAGCACCGGCAGGGCGTCGGTGAGGAAGTCGGCGTAGCCGTCGTCGAAGGTGAGGCCCACCAGGTTTCTCCGGGTGGGCGCGGCCAGCAGCTCCGCCATGGAGACGCCCCTGAGGCCCCTGCGGGTCAGCCAGGCCAGCTGCCCGTCCAGCCGCTCGGGGGTGACCGTGACCCGGTAGGGGTCGTCGGAGCAGTCGCCCACGGAGTGGTACATCGCCACCCACGGAACCTTGGTGTCAACGGGAACGGACATACGGCAGCCTTCGGGTCGCGGAACGTACGGAACGGAGTGCGCGGACGACGCCCTGGGCACCCAGGGCCCGGCCGAGCAGGAGGAACACGGCGGTCACGGTGAGACCCCCGGCGAGCAGCCCGGACAGCGGGCCGGGATATCGCTCGGCGGCGAGCACCCCGGCCAGGGCCGCGCCCAGGGCCGCGGCCGCCGGCCGGCCCAGCTCTAGCAGCACGCCCCGGACCCGGATCGGGACGCTGCGGGGGCCCGTCCCGGCCAGCAGCACCAGGGCGGTGACGGTGATGCCGGTGGCGTTGGCGGCGGCGATCCCGTACACGCCCCAGCGGCCCACGGTCAGCGCGCCGGCGCAGGACGTCACGACGATGCCCGAGGCCATCGCGCCCACCGGGTACCAGCGGCCGCGGCCCCCCGAGAAGTAGGAGCGCACGAGCACACCGGTCAGGGTCTGGCCGAGCAGCCCGAGCGCGTACACCCGCATCACCCCGGCCGTCGCGGCCGTGTCCCGCGCGGTGAACGCGCCCCGCTGGAAGAGGAGTTCGATGATCTGCGGGGCGCAGGCCACAACGGCGGCGGTGCCGAGCAGCACGATGCACGCGGCCAGCGAGAGATCCCGCTCCACCCGGCTGCGGGCCCGCTCGGTGTCCCCCTCGGCGAGCGCCCGCGCGACCACCGGGAAGGTGACCGTGCACACCATCACCGACAGGATCATCGGCATCTGCGCGACCTTCTGCGCGTAGTTGAGGTGCGAGATCGCCCCGGCGGGCAGGTTCGAGGCGAGGAACCGCTCGATGAGGACCTGCGACTGCCGGCACAGCGCGAACAGCAGCACGGTCACCAGCAGCGCGGTGTCCAGCGGCCGCGGCTCCTCCGCGACGGCCTCCCGCCCCGTGGTCCGCCTCCGCAACTGCCGCAGCAGAGAAGGAAGTTGCACGAGGACCATGAGGAACCCGCCGGCCGCCACCCCGGCCGCCGCCGAGCGCACCCCCCAGCGCCCGCCGAGCACGAACATCCCGGTGACGATGCCGACGTTGTACGCCACGTAGATCGACGCGGGCGCCACGAACCGGCGGTGCGCGCGCAGGGCCGCGCTGCAGTACCCGGCGAGCCCGAAGCTGACCACGCAGGTCGCGGTGAGCCGGGTGCAGTCGACGGCGAGGGCGGGGTCGGGCAGCCCCGGGGCGAGCGCCCCGACCAACCGGGGCGCGATGCCGACGCACAGCGCGCCGACGGCGGTGAACGCCAGCGACAGCCGTGGGAGCGTCCCGGCGACCAGGGCGCGCACCGGGTCGCCGGGGACGCCCTGCGAACGGCGGGCCAGCGCCATGCTGAACGCCGGGATCAGCGCGAAGGCCAGCCCGTCCTCGATCAGCAGAGTGGCCGCGAACTCCGGCACGGTCCACGCGACGAGGAAGGAGTCGGTGTCGCTGCCCGCCCCGAACAGCCGCGCCAGCGCCTGGTCCCGGACCAGCCCGAGCAGCGAACCGGCGACCGAGAGCACTGCGGTGAGAAGGGCGGCCCTGGCGAGGAAACCCCCTGAGGCGGCGGGGAGTTCACCATCCTCGTGGGGCGGGGTCCGTTCGGCGGGTCCGGCGGAGCGGGCCCCCGGTACGGCCGGTCCGCCGTCGGCCGGAGGGACGCGGGAGGACGTCGGCCTCATCGGGTGCCGGCCTCCCCGCCCACCAGGGCCCACCAGGACGCGAGGCCGAGGACGACGGCGGTCAGGACGGTGGAGGGGCCGCCGATGTCGGCGTAGAAGAAGTCGGTGAGCTGCCAGGTCAGCAGACCGCAGGCGACCAGGGCGCAGTCGAGGCCGGGGCCGGACGACCGGTGCACCAGCAGCAGGTTCCGCAGGCCGCACACCAGCAGGGCCAGCCAGCCGCCCGCCAGGGCCGGCAGCCCGAGGAGACCCTGCTCGCTCAGGATCAGCAGGTACATGTTGTGCGGGGAGAGCAGCGGTTGGCGGACGAACCCGGAGCCCGCGCCGTCGGTGTCGCTGCCCGAGGACAGGGCGAGCGAGGCGTGCGCGTCCCGGTGTTCGGGGAAGCCCTTCAACCCGACACCGGTCAGCGGCTGTTCGCGCCACATGCCGACCGCGGCCGCCCACATCGTGTACCGGTCGGTGACCGACTGGTCGGGGGCGTCGGTCACCTGGGTGATGCTGCTCACGCGCTCCTGCAGCATCGCCGAACCGACCCCGAAGCCGCCGACCAGCACCACCCCCGCGGCCAGCACGACGCCCGCCACCTTCAGGGCACGCCTGAGCCCGGCCAGTACGAGCTGCGCCGAGCAGGTCACCGCGGTCGCGATCCACGCGCCCCGGCTGAAGGACAGGGCGAGCGGGGCGAGGAGCGCGAGCGCGCACAGGGTGGCGATCGTGCGCTGCCGCACGGAGCGGCCGCCGAGGGCCAGGCCCAGCGCGCAGATCAGGCCGAACGACACGACTGTCGCCATGCCCATCACGTCCTGCGGCCCGAAGGTGCCGACCGCGCGGATCATCTCGCCCTGGTAGGAGGCGCCGGTACCGGTGACGAACTGGTGGACGCCGACCGCCCCCTGCCAGCCCGCGAGCCCCACGAACGACCAGGCCGCCACCCGGAAGTCGGACCGGTCGCGGATCAGCAGCAGCACGGCCGCCGGGACCAGCACGAAGACCTGGAGATAGCGGCCGAGGCCGGTCAGCCCCTCGCCCGGCGAGGACGCCCCCGTCGCGGCGAGCGCGAGCCCCGTCACCGGCAGCCCCAGGATCAGCGCGGCTCGGCGCGACAGCGGGCGCCGCCGCTGCCGCAGCAGCCGGACCGCGCAGAACAGGACGACCAGGGCGGACACCGCGTCCGCCGGACCGGCCCCGCCCCCCCCGCCGGGAGAGACGGGCAGACCGAGCAGGGCGACCACGGCGACGACCGGCAGCACCGGCGACAGGGTCCGGGCGCGCGGCCGGGACGGGGACAGGGGCGGGGACAGAGGCGCGGAGGGGACCAGGGTCATCGGACGGTTCAGCTCCCGGTCGGCCGCACGAGGGCGGCCGCGGTGCGCAGCAGGATGCAGATGTCCTGCCACAGCGACCAGTTGTCGATGTAGGCGTTGTCGAAGCGGGCCCGGTCCTCGATGGAGGTGTCCCCGCGCAGGCCCTGCACCTGGGCGAGCCCCGTGATGCCGGTGCGCATCCGGTGGCGGGCCGCGTAGCCGGGGTACGTCTGGCTGAACTGGCCGACGAAGAAGGGCCGTTCGGGGCGCGGGCCGACCAGGCTCATGTCGCCCCTGAGCACGTTCCACAGCTGGAGCAGCTCGTCGAGCGACGTCTTGCGCAGGAAGCGGCAGAAGGGGGTCATCCGCACCTCGCCCGCCACGCTCCAGCGGGTCGCGGACTCGTGCTCGTCGACCGGGCGGTGGGTGCGGAACTTCAGCAGGGTGAAGGGGCGCCCGTCCTTGCCGATGCGCTCCTGGTGGAAGACGACCCCCGGCCCGTCGGTCAGCCGCAGCACCAGCGCGCACACCAGCAGCAGCGGGGCGAGCAGCAGCAGGAGGATCCCGGAGACCGCCACGTCCAGCAGCCGCTTGCCGAGGCTGCCCCGGTGGCCGAGGTCCAGGTCCAGGCGGCGGCAGGCGAACCCGGCGAGCTGCTCCCGGCTCGCGTACGTGGGGGAGTCGGCGTCGACCTCCCACACCGTGCAGCCCGACGCGGCCAGCGCCCGCAGCAGCGGGCTCTGCCGGGAGCGGACGGCGGGGTGGACGCACAGGACGTCCTGGACGCCGTTCTGGATGATGGCCCGCTGCACCTCCTGGCCGGTGGTCAGCACCGGCAGTCCGTCCCTGCCGTCCGGCCGTTCGGCGACCACGCCCACCGGCTCCACCCCGCAGCGCGGATGGCGCAGCACGGCGGCGGCCACCCGCTGGGCGGTCGGGGCGGGGCCGATGACCAGCGCGGCGCGCGGGCTGCGCAGCAGCGCCCGGCGGCGGCGCAGATGGGCGAGGCCGCGCCCGGCGCAGGCGGCCGCGGTCTGGAGGGTGAAGCCGAGGAGCAGGGTGCGTGCGGAGAGCGCGTGCGCCGGGTGCCAGGCCGCGACGAGCGCGCCGAGCGTCAGCCAGGCCACCGCGATCCGGCCGCAGACGGTGGGCAGTTCGTCCAGGACGCCGGTCACGGCACTCGGTCTCCGGGAGCGCACCGTTATGGCCGTGGCCAGCAGCAGGGCCGCCAGCGGCGGCCGGTGTCCCGCGGTGAGCAGTGCCGCCGCGCCCGCGAGGGCGGCGAGGGCGTCGGCGAGCAGCAGCTGCAGCGGGGGCGGGGCCGGGGGACGCCGGGTGGGGAAGCGGAGGCCCGTGCCGCTCTTTCGTCGTGGAACGACCGAGAGCGGCGGGTACCCGGGCCCCGGGCCGGGCGAGGGGACGGTGCTCTCCGCAGTGCTTTCCGCGGTCACGGGTGGATGGACTCCCTGGACTCGGTGGGCACGACTCTCGGCGCGGGCACCGGGCCGAGCAGGTCGCGGTACAGGTCCGCGACCGCTGCGGCCGTGCGCCGTACGTCGTGCGTGGACAGGACGTGACGGCGCCCCTGCACGCCGAGCGAGGCACGCAGCGGCGCGTCGGACAGCAGGCCGGCGACGGCCCCGGCCAGCGCCGGCGGATCGCCGGCGGGCACCAGACAGCGGGGCGCGAGGGCGGCCGGCAGGCTCTCCCGCGCGCCGTCCACCTCGGACACCACCACCGGCCGGCCGCAGGCCAGCGCCTCCAGCGGGGCCAGCGCCATGCCCTCCCAGCGCGAGGGCAGCACCACCAGATCGGCGGCCCGGTACCAGGGGACGGTGTCGATGGCGGCCCCCGCGAAGAACACCGACTCCGGCGCCGCGGCCCGCAGCCGCTCCGCGTCGGGACCGTCCCCGACCAGGACCAGCCGGGCGGCCGGCACCCTCGCCGAGATGTCCTTCCACGCCTCCAGCAGGACGTCCTGCCCCTTCTGCCTGCACAGCCGTCCCACGCACACCACCAGCGGCGCGGCCGGGTCGAGACCCGGCAGGAGACCGGCCCGTACGACGTCGGCGGGCGCGGGACGGAAGCGCTGGGTGTCGACGCCGTTGGGGACGACGCTCCACCGGCCCGAGATCCCGGCGCGCATGCCGGTGGTGCGCTCCGCCTCGCTCACGCACACCAGCCGCGCCGCCCAGCGCGCCCCGAACCGCTCCCACTTGAGGGCGAGCGCGGCGGTGGCCCCGCCGACCGCCTCGAAGGACCAGGCGTGCGGCTGGAACACGGTCGGGATCCGCCCCCGCACCGCGAGCCGCCCGGCGAGCCCCGCCTTGGCGCTGTGGGCGTGCACCAGTGTTGGGCGTACCTCGTCGAGCAGGCGGGCCAGTCGCCGTACCTCTCCGGGCAGCGAGGGCCCGGGCGACCGGGTCGCCTCCCACCGCCGTACGTCCGCGCCCAGGGAGCGCAGCCCCCCGGCGAGGGCGCTGTCGGGACAGGCCACGGTGACATGCAGCCCGGCCGCGAGCTGGGCCCGCGCCAGGTCGGTCACGACCCGGGCGACCCCACCGTCCACGGGCTGGGTGAGGTGCAGGACCCGGGTTCCGACGTCGGGTTCTGGCTGGTGCATCGCGCGGTTTCCTCGCTCACGGTGGCGCTCGGGACGGGCGGCGGGCGCGCTGACTTCTCGTCCGTGTGCCGACGGCGACGAAGTGCGCCCCGGCCCACGCCGCGTCCCGGTGAGGAACGAGCCGGAACACCGGCTGGTCACCGCCCTGCCGCAAACCCGCGCCGAGATCGAACAGACCGTCGGCGGGTGCGCGCGGGGCGGTGTGCGCCGGGACACGCGCCTCCGGAGCCGCCCCGGCTCCCTGACCGTGGAGTTCAACACATCGTCAGATCGATTGACCGGCGGGCCGCCGCGGAGGCGGACACGGGGTGGCCGGGCGCGGGTCGAGAGCGTGAGCGAATCAGTTCACTCCTCTGGCGGCACAACCCTCGACGGCGTCGCGCGTTGACACAGCGCCGGGCATCCCCGCCCAGTGTTTGTGTCGAAGATCCAAGGAGCACCTCTCCATGTCGCGTATCGCGAAGGGCCTGGTCCTGACCTCCGTTGCCGCCGCGGCCGTCGCCGGCGCTTCCGGCATCGCCGCCGCCGACAGCGGCGCGAACGGTGTCGCCGAGCACTCCCCGGGATTGCTGTCGGGCAACGTCCTGCAGATTCCCGTCCACGTGCCGGTGAACATCTGCGGCAACACGATCGACGCGCCCGGTCTGCTGAACCCGGCGTTCGGCAACACCTGCGTCAACGACTGACGTCACGACACCTCTTCGTCACGTCTTCGCCGAACGGCCGCCCTCCTGCCAGGAGGGCGGCCGTTCGGCTGTGCGGGCACCTCCGCGAATGGCTCACGTAAGGCGTTCGCTCTGTTGCGGAGTGTGATCACTGCTTTCACGGTGGGGTCAGGATCCGACGCACATCGAAAGGAACCCCCATGCGTGGTCTGCCCGTACGGCGAATCGCTTCCACCGCTGTCTGCGCCACTGTCGTCCCCCTCGTCCTCGGGTTCGCCGCACCCACCGCCGTCGCGGCCGGCGCGGCTCACGAGCGCGGCGCCGCGGCGGCCGGTGCGCCCGTCCCCGGCGCGGACGCGCTGCTCGCCCGGGCCGAGAACCTGGGCGGTCCGGGAGCCGTGCTCGAACCGGTCACCGATCTCGTCACCACCGCCCTCGAGGCCGACGACGGCCGGATCACCGCCGACCGGGCGAAACAGCTGTCCGACGCGATCGACGCGGCCACCGCAAAGATCACGGCGGCGGACTCCGCGCCGCCCGCCGACAGGAAGGCCGCCGCCGACCCGGTGGACGACGCGCTCGCCGCCCTGGAGGTGCAGGTGGCCGCACTGCTCGCGGCCGTCACCTCCGGTGACGCCGACCAGGTCCTGCCGGCCGCCACCGGCGTGGTGACCGGCCTGGCCGCCCTGCTCGCCGCCGCGCTGGACGCCGCCGGCCTGCCGCTGCCGAGCCTGGCCGACCAGCCGGTGTCGGCTCCCGAACCGTCGGTGTCCACGCCGTCGCTCCCGCTCTGGACACCGGTGGGGCCGACCGGGAACCTGCTTCCGGCGCCCTGACGGTTTTACCGATTCCGCACCCTGGGTTCGAATCCGGGGTGCGGAGTCTCTCTGTGCACGCACTTTCCGCGACGCACTTTCGGCGCACGGGGTTTCCGGATCCGACGGGAATCGTTGTACACGGCGTCAGAATTCCCCCCGGAATTCGTGTCGAAAATCCCCTCGAAAGGAACCCCGATGAAGTCCCTCAAGGCTGCCGTTGTCGTTGCCGGGTCCATGGTCCTCGCCGGCGCCGCCGCGCCCGCGTTCGCCGCCCCCGCCGACCTCACGCCCACCAGCCTCAACGGCGCCGTGGACTCGATCACCCGGGGTGGTGTCACGGTGAAGGACGTGATGCCGCTGCAGCACCAGTCGAACGCGCTCGACAGCGAGAACAAGGACTCCGTGCTCAGCACCGTCAAGGGCGCGACCGGTGCGCTCAACGCCCACAACCCGCTCCTCGGCGGGCTGCCCCTGCAGAGCTGAGGCCCCGCTTCCGGAGGGCCGGCCCCGTACCGTACGGGACCGGCCCTCGGCGCCGGTGCGACGTGCCGTAGGACGGCGGGGTCCCTCGTTCGTGTGGAGCGGCCGCGTGGCGTCCTCCGGTCGGGTGAGTACGGGTCCGGGCGGCCGCCGGTGCGCCGATAGGGTCGCGCGGTGACCTCAACCCCAAGCGCAACCCGTCCCTTCCGTGCGGCCGACCTGGGCACCCTCGTCGTGGTGCCGTGGAGCGGCGAGGCTCCCGACGGCAGAGACATGCCCTACCTGCTGGCCTGCTCCCTCGGCGACGCGGCGGACGGCGACGCCGAGACGACCGCCGCCGCCATCGAGCGGCTGCTCACCGACAACGGCCTGCCCGTCGGCGGCGACCTCGTCGACGGCACCCAACGGCCCAGCCTGCCGGTCACCCTGCTCGTCGAGTCCGGCGCGGCGGTGCTGCACATGCCGACCCACAACGCCCAGTGCGTGCCGACGCCGGAGTGGCTCGCTGCGGTCGCCCAGCGCGGCTACGCCTACCTCGTCTTCACCACCCGCCCGTGGCCCGAGGTCGTCCCCGGCCGGCCCATCGAGCCCGAGGCGCTGGCCGAGTTCGCGGGCGCCGACGACACTCTCCGCGCGGCGGCCCACATCGTCCTGCCCGCCCGCAGCCTGCGCGGCTGAGACCCGTGCCGAGGGCAGCGGGCGGCAGCCGCGCCTTCGCCCTGCTGCTCGTCCTCACCGGCGCGGCCGGGCTGCTGGCCTCCTGGGTCATCACCCTCGACAAGTTCAAGCTGCTGGAGGACCCGGACTTCACCCCGGGCTGCAGCCTCAACCCGGTGGTGTCCTGCGGCAGCGTCATGAAGAGCGACCAGGCCTCGGCGTTCGGGTTCCCCAACCCGATGCTGGGTCTGGTGGCCTACGGCGTCGTCGTGTGCGTCGGTGTCGGCCTGCTGGCCGGCGCCGCCTTCCCCCGCTGGTACTGGCTCACCTTCACCGCCGGCTGTGTCTTCGGCGTCGGCTTCGTGACCTGGCTGCAGTTCGAGTCCCTGTACCGGATCAACGCGCTGTGCCTGTGGTGCTGCCTGGCGTGGATCGCCACGATCCCGCTGTTCTGGTACGTCCTCTCCTTCGACGTGGGCAACGGGTTCCTGCCGGCGCCGGCCGCGCTGCGGACGTTCTTCGCGGAGTTCACCTGGGTCGTGCCGGTGCTGCACATCGGCGTCGTCGGCATGCTGGTCCTGACCCGCTGGTGGGATTTCTGGACAAGCTGACAGGTCCTTTCGTAGGCCGACTACGGCAGTCGGGGGAATTGTGAACTGATGCCTTTTCCCGGCTCGTTACCCGGTACGGACGCACAGCCCCCGAACTCCTCCGTACTCCTTCCGAAAGGGCCCGTACCCGAGATGAAGCCGACCACCCGAGGAACCCTGGCCGCAGTGCTGACCTGTGTGGCGGCCGCAGCGGCCTCGGCCACCGCCGTGACTCCCGCCGCCGCCGTCGGCACGGTCCCCGTCCCGGTCCCCCTGGACGGCGTCGAGAAGTCCCTCGACGTGGAACTGCCCCGGATCGGCGGCGAGATCCCCCTGCCGACGCCCGGCGCGCCCGAGGGCCCGCGCTATGCCGAGGGCCGCCTGATCCCGGAACGGGCCGTCCCGCAGCTCCCCGTCAGCGGCGGACTGCCCGGCGCCGGTGTCCGCGCCCCCGTGCCGGAGACCCTCGGCAACGGCTTCAACCACGTCGGCCTCGACGCCCCCGCCTCCGACCTGCGCACACTCGGCCCCGGCGTGGCCCTGGACGCCCCGCTCACCGCGCCCAACCCCGACAACTTCGGCCTGCCGGACCTGAAGCCGCCGCAGGCCGGCGTGCTCACCCCGGTGCTGCAGACCGCGCCGGGCGCGGACCTCGGCCTGGGACAGGGCCTCTAGGGCGGCAAACGCCCTTGCCGCGCGCGGTGGGAGGAGAACAACGGGCCCGGACGCCGCTGTCCGGGCCCGTCCGTGTGCTTCGCGGTGACCCCGCGGGCCGCCGGACGGTTATCGCTGAGGACTACCCGTCCCGGCGCATCACCCCGGCACAACGCCCGGCAGACAGCGCCCCGCACAAGGAGCACACCATGGTCGTCGACGTCGACGCGGTACCCGTACCCGTATCCGCACCGGAAGGGAAGACGGGACCGGCGAGATCCCGGAGCCGGCGGGATCTGCTGCGCGGGCTGTTCGGCACCGCCGCCGGCCTCGCGCTCGTCCCGGTCGTCGCCGCCTCCTGGCCGCCCGACCCGGAGGGGGACCTGCCGGGCATCGGATTCGACGAGATGTACCGGGGCCGGCACATCCAGGGCGTCCTCGCCCCGTCCGCCCGCGCCGCCGTCGGCGGCGGCGCCCACTGGCAGGTCACGGTCGACGGCCGCCCGCTGCACCTGATGCGCCGCGCCGACGGCACCTGGCTGAGCATGGTCGACCACTACCGCTCGTACGACACCCCGCTGGAGGCGGCCCGCGCGGCCGTCGACGAGCTGGGGCCGGGGGAGAAGCTGCGCGAGACCGGCCCGGACCACGGCCACCACCTGGGGGGCGGGCATGGTCTATACGCGTAAGAACGTCAGCAAGCTGACCGCCAACGAGCGGCGGCGGTTCGTGAAGGCGCTGCTGGAGATCAAACGGCGCGGAGAGTACGACGAGTTCGTGCGGACGCACATCGACCACTACGTCTCCGACGGCGAGGGCGGTCTGCGGACGGCCCACATGGCGCCCTCCTTCCTGGCCTGGCACCGCCAGTTCCTGCTGGAACTGGAGAAGGCGCTGCGCCGCGTCGACTCCTCGGTGACCGTGCCCTACTGGGACTGGACGCGCGACCGCAGCGCGACCGCGGCGCCCTGGACCAAGGACCTCCTCGGCGGCAACGGGCGGCCCTCCGACCGCCAGGTGACGACGGGGCCGTTCGCCTACGCCACCGGCAACTGGACGCTCAAGGAGAACATCACGGACGGCACGTTCCTCACCCGGGACCTCGGCCGTGCCGCGAGCCCCATCGAGCTGCCCACCAGGAGCGAACTGGAGTGGGCGCTGCAGGACCCGGTCTACGACAGCTCGCCCTGGGACTCCACGGTCACCGTGGGCTTCCGCAACAAACTCGAGGGCTGGGGGACCGGGCGGGGCAGCGTCGCCTGGCGCAACCACAACCGCGTGCACCGGTGGGTCGGCGGGGAGATGCTGGGCGGCGCGTCCGTCAACGACCCCGTGTTCTGGCTGCACCACGCCTTCATCGACCTGGTGTGGACCCGCTGGCAGGCGCGTCACCGCAAGCACCGCTATCTGCCCGCCGAGCCGCCGGCGGCGGGCAGCCGGCAGTACCGCCGGGTCGTCGCCCGCCACGAGAAGCTGCCGCCGTGGGACGTGACACCGAACCAGTTGGAGGACATGTCCGGGATCTACCGGTACGCGTGACCGGCTGCGGACAGGGTCCGTGACAGGGGAGAGCCCCGGCGCTCGAGGTGCCGGGGCTCTCTCGGTACTGCTGGTCAGCCGCCGTAGCCGTGCCCGCGCTCGTGCTCACGCTCGTGCTCGTGCTTGTCGCCACGGTCCACGCCGTGGTTGCTGACGTTGGCGCAGGTGTTGCCGAAGGCCGGGTTCAGCGCGCCGGTCAGGTTGACCGTGTTGCCGCACAGGTTGACCGGGATGTGGATCGGGACCTGGACCGCGTTGCCCGACAGAACACCCGGCGAACCCACGGCCGCGCTCTGCGCACCAGCGTCCGCCATGGCCAGGCCGGCTCCGCTGACCACCACGGCGCTGGTGCCGAGGGCAACAGCGGCCACCTTCGCGATGCGAGACATCACGTTCTCCTTAAGGGATTCGGTTCGCGCGGCGGCAGGGGGCGCCACCGCACTCCCCGTTCAACGCCGCCGCCCAGGCCGGGTCACGGCACGTCCGTACGGATCACCCTGGGTGGCTAGTGCGACTGGACATGCGTCGTGACGAACTCGGTCAGTGTGGCGATCGACTGCAGACTGTCCAGGCTCAGGTCGAGCGCGGCGACGTCCACCCCGAACCGGGTGTCGATGGCGCCCAGCAGGGTCACCCCCGCCAGCGAGGTCAGGGCGATCTCCGGGCCGAACAGCTCGGTGTCGGAGGGGAGCCGGGCGATGAACACCGGGTCCAGGCGGGCGGCCTCGGCGAGCATCGAGCGGATGTCCCGGTCCACCGTGGCGTGGTCGTGGGCGGCCGTCACGCGTCGGCGTCCTTTCGGTCGGTCACCCGGAGATGGGGTGGCGGGGTCGGCAGGGTGCCGTCGAGGGACCTGGCGAGTTCCGCCGAGTCGGGCGCGGCGGCGGTGGCGGTGGTGTCGTCGGTGCGGCGCAGGCCCGCCTGGCGGAGCAGGATGCGCATCTCCAGGTTGGCGTCCGTGGGGCGCAGGGTCACCCGGAACTCCTCGGCGCCGGCCTCCCGGGCCCGTGCCATCAGCCAGAACAGGAAGCCGGCCGCGGCGCCCCGGCCGGCGACCCGGCAGGACAGGGCGAGCAGGGGGACGGACCACACGGCGGGCGCGGTGCGGTCGACGAGGGCGGTGCCGATGACGCCGTACGACCCGAAGCGGTCGGCCATGCGGGCGGTGAACAGCTCGTGGCCGTCCGCAGCGGCCAGCTCACGCAGCCGCTCCGGGGTGAGGCCGGAGGAGTTGAGGCGGTGGGTGCGGGCGGCGAGCTCCAGCGCGCGGGGCGCCTCGTCGGGGGTGGCCGCGCCGACCGTGAGCCGCATCGCGCACCAGCGCAGGAACTCCTCCCGGGTGCCCTGGAAGCGCTCGCTCTCGGCGCGGCGGGTCTCCTCGGTGCGGTAGCGGCCCACCCGTTCGCGTGACTCGGGGGTGACCTCCCGGCCCTCGAACGCGGCCGACAGCGCGGGCACGTCCTCGGGGGCGAGGGTGCGGACGCCGGGCAGCAGGGCCTCGACCTCGGCGCGCTCGTAGGGCGAGTCGTCGACCAGGACCAGCGCGTCCACGGCGATCCCGAGATCCTTCGCGATCCTGCGCAGCGACTCGCTCTTGTCCTGCCAGGACACCTGCGGGGCGAGGAAGCGCTCGCGCACCTCGGGGCGGTCGGCCGCCAGCCGGTCGAGCACGGCGGGCGCGCTGCGGCTGGCGATGCTGCTGAGCACGCCGTGGGCGGCCAGCCGGTCGATCGCGGCCAGCATCTCGGGTCGGGGAACGGGCAGTTCGCCGGTGGCGGACTCGACGGCGATGTCGTCCCAGAGGGTGCCGTCGAGGTCCCAGACGACGCACTTGACCCGGTCGGGCGCGAAGCCGGTCATCGCTCGCCGCCCTCCTCGGGGAGGAACAGCTTCATCGACAGGCTGGTGGGGTCGAAGCCGAACTTGCGGTAGACCGTGCGCATCGGGACGTTGCCGACGTGGACACGGCCGACGACCTCCGTGATGCCGTTCGCCACGCAGAACTCCAGGCCCGCGGTGAGCAGCAGCTCGGCGACGTCACCGCGGTTGTCCAGCGGGGCGACCGCCAGGGAGCGGAAGTTGGCGTACCGGTCGCCGGTCATCGCGTTCTGGTTGATGCTCACCCAGCACCAGCCGACGGGTTCCCCGCCCGGCCGGTCCGCGACGATCATGCCTTCCCTGGACTTCTCCATGGCCTTGCCGAGGCGTGCCGCCCAGCGGGCCGGGTCGTCGATCGCGTCCTCGCCGAAGGAGACCCGGGCGATCTCGGCCTCGAACGCCCCGATGGCGGGCAGGTCGCGCTCGTCGGCCTGCCGGATGGCGTAGGGGCGGGCCCGCTGTTCGAGGGCGGCGCGGACCTCGGGGGCCGGGGGGTGCCAGCCGATGGTGCGGCCGGTGGGAGCGGGGACGGGGGTGGGCGCGGGGGCCGTCTCCCCGGACCCGACGGTCGCCGGGGCCGGGGCCGGGGCAGGGGCGGGCTCGACCGTGATCAGGCGGCCCGGGCGGAAGGGGCCCTTGCCGCAGTGGGGGCAGCCGTCGGCGCGCAGGGCGGCGACCGAGGTCCAGCGGGCGCCGGGGCCGACCGGGACGGTCCTGCCGCAGGCCGCGCACGTGTACTCGCGCTGCCGGGTCCGTTTGTCGCCGGTGTAGAGGGGACCGCTGTAGTCGCCCTGCGCGGAGGCGGTCGAGCTGGTGGTGAGGAGGTGCTGGAAGAAGCCGACACCGCCGAGGATGCCGCTGCCCTCGTACTCGTTGAAGTTGCGGATGTAGCCGTTGGTGACCAGGCCGAGCGCCATGATCTCCCGCTGGACCTCCAGCATCTCGTCGGGGCTCTTGCCGCCGAAGGAGAAGAACACGCTGTGCGCGGGGCCGGGCCGCAGCCCCTCCACCGCGCGGGAGAGGAAGAGCCGCGCCCCCTCCGGGGTGTACGGCGGGTCGGTCATCGCCACGTCGTGCCGTCCGTGCAGTTCCTTCGGCAGCGGGTGGCGCAGGTCGTGCCGGACGGTCTCGACGCGGGTGCCGAGGCCTCCCGCGACCTTCTGGACGTAGTCCAGGATCTCGTCGGAGATGTCCACGACGGTGACCCGCTCGACGATCGGCCCGCCGAGGACGTCGCCCACCACGGCGACGGCGAGCGAGACCAGGTCGTCGTCGCCGATCAGCAGGAGCGAGCCGCCCGGCAGCGCGCCCGCCGTGAGCAGCGCAAGCACCCGGCGCACCTTGGTCTCCGCCGTGCAGTGCGACTGGTCGATCGCCATGTCGGCGGCGGGACCCGACTCCATCAGCGCCCGCAGCCGTGGTACGGCCTCGGCCAGCACGTCGGGGATCACCAGCTCACGGCCGTCGCAGGTGCGGCAGGTGGCGTCGAGGGAGAGGTCCATGCCGAGCCGGGCGACGAGATCCTGCCCGGCCTCGGTCAGCCGGGACGGGCGCTGCTCGGTGACGAGACCCCGGCGGCGCAGCTCGTTGCCCAGCGCGGCCACGATCGGGACCGGCAGTCCGGTGGCGCGGCTGAGTTCCTTGGTGGAGGCGGGGGCCAGGCGGCGCAGGGCGCGCAGGACGGACCGGACTCCGGGCGGGCCCTCCTGCAGCCGGACGGCGTCCGCGACTTCGCTGAGCACGGAATCGGCGGTGGTGCTCCGAGGGTGCCGACGCGGGTTCGTCACAATGCTGCTCCATGCAAGCTACTGACGGATTACGGGACCATCGAGTATACGGGCTGGTGAGCGGGTCATCGGACTAGGAGTGGCGAGCGGAATTCGAATGCGTGAATCCAATACCGGAATGGGATTTATCCGGTGTTCTCCGGGCGGATTTACGGGAAGGCCCGGCCAGGCAATCCCAGGGGGGTGTCAGATGAATATGCCCGATGTCCCCCGGCCTCCTTGACGTACTGTGCTCGCGAGCCGTAGAGCGCCCCGGATGCTACGCTGGGCACCTCCGGGTGCCGCTTACCGGCCTCGCGAACTTCCTCTTCGGCCGCGCGGACCAGCGCATATCTATGTGAAAGGAGACGGGGGCGGCGGTTCGTCACCCCCGGTTCCCCATGACCAACTCCGCCAGCCTCGCCACCGAGGGTATAAACGTCGACGATCTGTGCTCTTATGCCGTTGACGTGTGGGTGAGCGACCACAGCATCCTGACCGACGAGGAGCGCCTCCTCCAGGTGCTGCGCACGGCCGCCGAAAAGGGAAACGCCACGGTTCTCGGTGAGGCTTCGCACGTTTTCCCGAACGGTGCTGTCACCGCCATTCTCCTGCTTTCCGCCTCGCACCTGAGCATTCACACCTGGCCGGAATTCAGCCTGGCCAACGTGGACCTGCTCGCCTATGGCCGGCTGAACGGCGAGCGCATGATGCAGAGCGTGGAACTCGGCCTTTCCCCCACGAAGATCAACGTGACGCGCATGCTGCGCGCCGTGCACTAGTTCCCCGCGTATCGCGTCGTGCTTTCCGTGCGGGTCTCGTGGGCGCGTCTCGGCGCCGCCCACGAGGGCCTGCTGCCTTTGCTGGACGCGGTGGAGCGGCGCCGTCACGACACGATCGTCGACCCCGCCACCCGGGACCGCTTCCTCCTCGGCTGCGCCCTCAGCCGGCTCCGCCTGGGAGAACGTCTCGACGTGCCCCCGGCGGACGTGCCGCTGCGGCGCGAGTGCCCGCACTGCGGCGGTCCGCACGGCAAGCCCCGTCTCGCCGTCCCCTCGCCGTACGCCTTCTCGGTGACCCACAGCGGCGGACTCGTCGGCGTCGCCGTCTGCCGGGGCGCGGAGGTGGGCCTCGACCTGGAGGAGGCAGACGCCCCCCTGGACGTGGACGCCGCCGCCCGGACCGCCCTCGCCGCCCCCGAACTCACTGCCCTGTACGCCCGCCCCTCCGCCGGGCGGCAGGCCGCCTTCCTGCGTGTCTGGACGCGGAAGGAGGCCGTGCTCAAGGCGCTCGGCGTGGGTCTGCGGGTCCCCCTGCGCGAGTTGCGGGTGTCCGCCCCCGAGGAGCCGCCGGCCGTCCTGTCCTGGCCGCGGCAGCTGACCGCCCGGCCCGGGGTGGGGATGGCGGACCTGCTCGTCGACGGGACGCATCCCGCGTCGGTCGCGGTGACCGGCGCGCGCGGGGTGGACGTCACCTGCGACGACGGGACGGCCGCCCTGGCCGCCTACGTCCCCTGAGGTCCAGGGCCCTTGCCGTGACGCGCACCACACGACGCCCCGGGAACCCGGCTCGCCGCCACCCCGACTACCGAGTCGTGATCGACGAGTCCCGGCAAGCCTTCCCGTACGCCCTCTGCGGATTTCTCCTGCTCCTGTCCCTGATCTTCGCCGTTTCCCACGCAGTGGGTGCCGCCGCGGGTCCCGTCGCGCCCGGAATGCACGGCGACAGCACCGGCGGCGACGGAGGCGGTGACAGCGGCGGTGGCGGGGAAATCCCCGACACGGGCGACACGCACGACACAGGCGGCATGGGCGACATGCAGGGAGGGCACGGGTGACGGGCGCCGAACCGGGGGCCACCCTGGTCACGACCGATCTGACCGTCGGCGGGATGACCTGCGCGGCCTGTGTGACGCGGGTCGAGAAGAAGCTCGGCAAGCTGGACGGGGTGACGGCGACCGTCAATCTGGCCACCGGGCGGGCCCGGGTGAGCCATCCGGCGGACATCGCCCCCGAGGAACTCGCCGCGGTCGTGGAGAAGGCCGGCTACACGGCCGCGCTGCCGGAGCCGCCCAGGAAACCGGACCCCGAGGACGACGACGGCGGCGGTGAGTCCGAGGGCGCCCGGCAGGAACGGCACCGGCTCGTCGTCACGGCCGTCCTCGCGCTTCCCGTGCTCGTGCTGTCGATGGTGCCCGCCCTGCAGTTCCGCAACTGGCAGTGGCTGTGCTTCGCGCTGGCCGCGCCCGTCGCCGTCTGGGGGGCCTGGCCCTTCCACGCGCGTGCGGGCCGAGGGCTGCGGCACTCGGCGGCCACCATGGACACGCTGGTGTCCCTGGGCGTCGCGGCGTCCTTCGCCTGGTCGTCGTACGCGCTCTTCCTCGGCGGCGCCGGTGACCCGTGGATGCGGATGCCGTTCACGCTCGTGCCCTCCGCCTCGGACGGGGTCGCGCACATCTATCTCGAAGCGGCCGTCGGCGTGCCGCTGTTCGTGCTCACCGGGCGGCACCTCGAGGCGCGGGCACGGCACGGCACGGGGCGGGCGCTGCGGGCGCTGGCCCGGCTCGCCGCCCAGGAGGTGTCCGTCCGGGACGAGGACGGCTCCGAACGGCTCGTCCCCATCGAGGAGTTGACGGTCGGGCAGCTCTTCGTAGTGCGACCGGGGGAGCGTGCCGCGACCGACGGGCAGGTGGTGGAGGGCAGTTCGGCCGTCGACCTGTCCCTCGTCACCGGCGAGAGCGAGCCGGTCGAGGTCGGGCCCGGTTCGGCCGTGGTCGGCGGGGCCGTCAACTCCGGCGGACTGCTGCTCGTGCGGGCCACCGCGGTCGGCGCCGACACCCAACTCGCCCGGATCACCCGACTGGTGACGGACGCTCAGGCGGGCAAGGCCCGGGCGCAGCGGCTGGCCGACTCGGTGGCCGGGGTCTTCGTGCCCGTGGTGCTGGCGCTGGCGGTGACCACGCTCGGGTTCTGGCTGGGCGCCGGAGCCGATCCGCAGGCGGCGGTCACCGCGTGCGTGGCCGTGCTCGTCGTGGCGTGTCCGTGCGCGCTGGGCCTCGCGACCCCGACCGCGCTGATGGCCGCGACCGGCCGCGGCGCCCAACTGGGTGTCCTGGTCAGCGGGCCGCAGGCACTGGAGGGGCTGAGGCATGTCGACGCCGTCGTCCTCGACAAGACCGGCACCCTCACCTCCGGGCACATGAGCGTCGCCCGCGTCACCGCCCTCGCGGACGGCCTCGGCCGGGACGAGGTGCTGCGGCTGGCCGGCGCGGTGGAACAGGGCTCCGAGCATCCGCTCGGAAAGGCCCTCTGCGCCTACGCCCGGCGGGAGTCGGGCCAGGAGCCGCTGCCGGCGGTGACCGGATTCGGCGCCCTGCCAGGGCGCGGAGTGCGCGGGCGGGCCGAGGACCGGCTGATCGAAGTCGCGGCACCGGACGACGAGTTGCCCGCCGTGCTCGCGGAGGCGCTGACGGCCGCCGAGTCCGCCGCCCGTACGCCGGTGGTGGTCCGGGTGGACGGCAGGGCCGAGGCCCTGATCGAGATCGGGGACGTCGTACGGCCGGGCAGCCACCGCGCGGTGGACCGGCTGCGGCGGCTCGGCGTACGGCCCGTGCTCGCCACCGGCGACCGGGAGGCTCCCGCCCGAGCCGTCGCCGAGGCGCTCGGCATCGAGGAGGTGCACGCCCGCTGCGCACCCGAGGGCAAGGAGGCGCTCGTAAGGGAGTTGCAGGAACAGGGGTACCGGGTCGCGGTCGTCGGCGACGGGGTGAACGACGCGGCCGCGCTGGCGGGCGCCGACCTCGGGATCGCCATGGGCGGCGGCACGGACGTGGCCATCGGCGCCGCCGACGTGACCCTCGTGCGCGGCGACATCGAGGCCCTCGCGGACGCGGTCCTGCTGGCCCGGCGCACGCTGGGCACGATCCGCGCCAACCTGGTGTGGGCCTTCGGCTACAACGTCGTCACCGTGCCCCTGGCCATGGTCGGCCTGCTCAACCCGATGCTCGCGGCGGCGGCCATGTCGGTCAGCTCGGTGCTGGTCGTCGTCAACAGTCTGCGGCTGCGCGCCTGGCATCCCGCGCCCTCGGCGGTCAGGAGGCACGACCGGTGAACGTACGCGGCCGGATCACCGACGTCCTGCTCGCCGCGCTCGCGCCCGTCGCCGCGTGCGGCGTCGCGCTCGGCGGGCTGAGCGCGTGGACCGCCCACGGCAACGCCGGCAGCCCGCCCCGGATCAGGGTCACCGACGGCGAGGTGTTCGCGCCCTCCGGCGCCACCCCGGAAACGGCGGCCTTCTTCCGGATCACCAACAGCGGCGGCTCGGCGGACCGTCTGCTCGAAGTGACCTCCGGGGAAGCCGGGGAGACCTGGGAAGCCGGGGCGGGCACACCGACCCTGAGCAGACACGTCATGACCGGCGGCAACGCGGCCTCCGACCAGGCGGTGGCCTCCGTCGCCGTACCGGCCGGAGAGAGCCTCGCCATGTCCCCGGACGGCCTTGACGTGATCGTGCCGGCGAGGAAGGACTGGCAGGCCGGTGACCTCGTCGCCTTCACCCTGCACTTCGAGCACGCCGGGGCCGTGCGCACCCTCGCGGTCGTGGTCCGGCCGGGCCGGGACGCGACGTGACGACCGTCACTGGTCCCGGGTTGAGTGGCGGGCGCGGGTGGCGTGCGTACCCACTGGTGACGGGCGGAGCCCGGATACGAGGATGAGGCCGTCATGACTGTCGGTTGGTGCGCGCGCACGCTACGGGCCGCGATGTTCGCGGCCGTCTGTGTGCTGCTCGCCGCCCTCGGCCACATCCTGATGTCGGGCGACACCGTGCCCTGGTGGACGGCGGCGGCCGCCTTCGCCGTCACGAGCGGGGCCGGCTGGAGTCTGGCCGGCCGCGAGCGCGGACTCCCGGTCGTGGTGTCCGTCGTGGTCGTCGCCCAGGGCGCCCTCCACACGGCCTTCTCGCTGACCCGTTCGGCGGGGGCCGGTTCCGTCGCACACGGCATGGGCGGCATGTCCATGGAACCCATGGACGCGATGGACATGGGCTCCATGGGCTCCATGGACTCGGCGCACGCGGCGACCGCCGGGCACGTCGGTCACATGGCCCACGCGACCGGTGCCACCTCGTCCTTCGCCATGCTCGCCGCACACGCGCTCGCAGCCGTGCTGACCGGTCTGTGGCTGGCGTACGGCGAGCGGGCCGCGTTCCGTCTTCTGCGGACTGTCGCCGGATGGCTGGCCGCCCCGCTGCGGCTGCCCCTCGCCGCCCTGCCCGTCCCGCCGCGTCGGCCCGCCCTGCGGCCCGCGCGCGAGCGTTCGGCGCGGGTACCGCGGCTGACGCTCACCCACACGATCATCTCCCGGGGGCCTCCGGGCGGGACCGCTGTCGTCTGAGACAGCCGGCTTCCCGAGGCCGCTTTCCGGCGCCGAGTCCGTCGGCGCCGGGGCTTCGGGCGCGGGGCGTGCGCGGCGTACGCCTCCGTCCCCCTCCCGTCCCGGGACCCTTCACCGTGCGCGCGGTCCACGTTCGGCGTGCTCGATGCGCGCCGTTGTGCGCGGCGCCGTGCCGGTCCGGTCCCGGCCCACCCGAGAAGGCCATCAGGTGATCACTTCTGTCCTCCCCGCGGCGCGCGAGAAACGTGGCGCGGGACATGCCACCGCGGAACAGTCCCCGGTGACGTCGGCATCGGTGCCCGCAGACCCGGCCACCGTCTGGGCCCTCGCGGCCCGGACCGGCGACCCCGACGCCGTCGACCGCTTCGTGCGCGCCCTGCATCCGGACGTCGTCCGCTACGTCACGCACCTCTCCGCCGACCGCCAACTCGCCGACGACCTCGCACAGGACACGTTCCTGCGGGCGCTCGGCAGCCTGCACCGGTTCGAGGGGCGCTCGTCGGCCCGCACCTGGCTGCTGTCCATCGCGCGCCGCACGGTCGTCGACAACCTGCGGTACGCCGCCGCCCGGCCACGCCGGGCCGACGTCGACGACTGGGCGGTCTGGGCCGAGCGGGCCCAGCCGCGCGGTCTGCCCGGCTTCGACGAGGGCGTGGCCCTGCTCGACCTGCTGGACGCCCTGCCCGTGGAGCGCCGGGAGGCGTTCGTCCTCACCCAGCTGCGGGGGCTGCCCTACGAGGAGGCCGCCCGGGTCGGGGGCTGCCCCGTCGGGACGATCCGTTCCCGGGTGGCACGGGCCCGGGCGACCCTCGTCGAGCTGCTCGAAGAACGATCCGAAGGCCCCGGGAACTCCAGCCCCTCCGCGCCCGACCACTAGTACGACGGACGCACCGCGGTCCCAGCGCTCGTGAATCCCGTGCTCGTGAATCCCGTGCTCGTGGTGGCCCGTGTGCGTGCGTTCAGTGACGCCGAGGGAGGTGAAGGTGGCCGCGACCGACGTCGACGCGCTCGTCGTCATCGGCTACAACGACCCGAACCCGGCGGCCTACGCCAAGACACTGCCGAAGGAGTTCCCCCAGTGGTCCGCCGCGAAGAACAACCCGTACGTGGCCCTGTCGGACTCGATGCACCTCGGCCCGGGCAAAGACCCGGCCGTGGCGAAGATCGCCGAGATGCTGCACCCCGGCAAGTTGCGACCGGGCTGGGACTCGTCGTCCTGCCGGTCGTGCTCGTCGCGGTCATGGTGGTGGCGGTGAGCGTCGGCGCGGTGAACATCCCGGTCGGTGACGTGTGGGAGATCCTTCTGCACCATGTCACCGGCCGGGGCGCCACGGGAGACCCGGCCCTGGACCAGATCGTGTGGACCTTCCGCGCCCCCCGCGTCGCCCTCGCCGCACTGGTCGGCGCGGGCCTGGCCGTCGTCGGCGCGGTACTCCAGACCCTGGTCTCCAACCCGCTCGCCGACCCGGTCGTCCTCGGCTTCTCCCACGGCGCCTCGCTCGGCGCGGTCCTGGTGATCACACTCGGCGGTGCCGCCCTCGGCGGGCTGGGCGGACTAGGTGTCTCGGGCGCGGCGTTCGCGGGTGCCCTGGCGGCCGGGGCGCTGGTGTTCGTCCTGGGCCAGAGGGGCGGCCGACTGGCCCCGACCCGCCTGGTACTGGCCGGAGTCGCCGTCGGCTACGTCCTGCTGTCGATGACCAGCTTCGTCCAGCTGCTGGCGACACCCACCGAGCTGCGGACCGTGATGTTCTGGATGCTGGGCAGTGTCGCCGGCGCCCAGTGGAGCCAGTTGCCGACGGTCACGGTGGTGGTCCTGACGGGTACGGCCCTGCTCACCCTGTTCGGCCGGCGGCTCAACGCCCTGCTGGCCGGCGACGAGTCCGCCACCGCGCTCGGCGTGGACGTGAACCGGCTGCGGGCCGTCCTGCTGGTCATCAGCGCCCTGCTCACCGGCACGGTCATCTCCGTCGCGGGCGGCGTGGGCTTCGTCGGCCTGGTGATCCCCCACCTGGTCCGTCTGACCACGGGTGCCGACCACCGACGGCTCCTGCCCCTGACGGCACTCCTCGGCGCCGTCTACCTGGTCCTCGTGGACCTGCTCTCCCGCACCCTCACGCGCCCCGACGAACTCCCGCTGGGCATCCTCACCGCCCTGCTCGGCGCCCCCTTCTTCCTGTGGCTGCTGCGCCGCAACAAGGGCCTGGACACGATATGAAACTGACTGTGGATCAGCTCCACATCACCCTGGACCGCCGGCCGATCCTGCGCGAGGTGAGCCTGGAGGCCGCCAAGGGGGACATCGTCGGGCTGGTCGGCCCCAACGGCAGCGGCAAGTCCACCTTGCTCCGCACGGTCTACCGCTCCCTGCGGCCCGCCGGGGGAGTGGTCCGGGTGGGCGGCGACGACGTGTGGGAGCTGTCCGCACGCACCGCCGCCCGCCGCACCGCCGCCGTCCTCCAGGACGCCGGCACCACCACCGGCCTGACCGTCACCGAGATCGTCGCCCTCGGCCGTACGCCCCACCACCGCCTGCTGGGCCGGGACGACGCCGAGGACCGTGAGGCCGTCGCCGACGCGGTCGCCCGCTGCGGGGTGACCCCCTTCGCGGACCGCGACTACGCCACCCTCTCCGGCGGTGAACGCCAACGCGTCCTGCTCGCACGGGCGTTGGCCCAGCGGCCGCAACTCCTCGTCCTCGACGAACTCACCAACCACCTCGACATCCGGGCCCGGTTCGAGCTGCTGGACCTGATCCGCGGCACCGGCGTCACCACCCTCGCCGTCCTGCACGACCTCGACCTGGCCGCCCGCCTCTGCGACCACCTGGTCGTCCTGCACGAGGGCACGGTGGTGGCGGCCGGCCCGGTCCTCGAGGTCCTGACCCCGGACGTCCTGCACGAGGTCTTCGGCGTACGGGGCGACACGGAACGCCACGCCGACGGTGTCGTCCGCGTCACCTACGCCGCCCGGCCGCTCGCCCGGGACCGGGCGGCCGAGCCGGTGGACGGGTGACGTCGTTCAGTCCGCGGCCGCCCGCACGGCGGGCAGACCGAGGTCGACCGGTCCGCCGCCGGCACCGCTCTTGCACGAGTCGTGGCAGTCCTTCTCCAGGCTGCAGCACAGCGAGCAGACCGCGCCCTCGTGGAAGGTGCAGTTCGCCATGTCGGGCCGTTCGAAGTCGGTCGCGCACACCGTGCAGGTCAGGACCGCGGCCGAGGGCAGCCCGTCCGCGCCGAGCAGCGGCTCGTCGAGGTCGTCGAGACGGGCGATGTAGTACCTGCCCTTGGTCAGGACCGCGAACAGCGGCGAGAGCACCATGGCCAGGAACAGGGCGATGAAGGGCGAGTACGCCTTGCCGTAGTCGCCGAACGCCTCGAAGTACGCGGCGATGGACACCGCCGAGGCGATCAGCATCGAGCCGAAGCCGACCGGGTTGAAGTTGTACAGATGGGCCCGCTTGAACTCGATGTACGACGGGCTGAGCTTCAGCGGCTTGTTGACGACCAGGTCGGCGACGACCGCGCCGATCCAGGCGATGGCGACATTGGAGTAGAAGCCGAGGACCGTGTTGAGGAAGCCGAAGACGCCGCCCTCCATCAGGGCGAGCGCGATCCCCACGTTGAGGAAGATGTAGACGACCCGGCCGGGGTGACGGTGGGTGAGCCGGGAGAAGAAGTTCGACCAGGACAGCGAACCGGAGTACGCGTTCGTCGAGTTGATCTTTATCTGGGACAGGATCACGAAGAACGTGGCCAGGCCCAGCGCGACCGGCGCGGCGAAGGTCTTGAAGCCGTGCACGTACTGCTGGATGGGCTCGTTGGCCTTGCTCAGGCCCACGCTGCCGGCGATGTAGAAGGCGAGGAACGCGCCGCCGATCTGCTTCGCCGCGCCGAGCACCACCCAGCCCGGGCCGGCCGACAGCACCGCGCCCCACCACTTCTTCGCGTTCTGCGGGGTCTTGTCGGGCATGAACCGCAGGTAGTCGACCTGCTCCCCGATCTGCGCGATCAGCGACAGCGCGACGCCCGCGCCCGCGCCGACCCCGAGCATGCTGATGCCGGAGCCGGTGGGGGAGTTCCCGGCGAAGTGGGTGAACTGCGAGAACTTGTCCGGCTCCTGGATCGCGATGGACACGAACGGCGCGACCATCAGCACCAGCCAGACGGGCTGCGTCCACACCTGCATCTTCGACAGGGCGGTCATGCCGTAGATCACCAGCGGCAGGATGATCAGCGAGCAGATGAGATAGCCGACCGCGAGCGGGATGTGCAGACCCAGCTCCAGGGCCTGCGCCATGATCGAGCCTTCGAGGGCGAAGAAGATGAAGGTGAAGCTGGCGTAGATGACCGAGGTGAGCGTGGAGCCGAGATAGCCGAAGCCGGCGCCCCGGGTCAACAGGTCCATGTCGATGGAGTACTTGGCCGAGTAGTACGAGATCGGGATGCCGGTCAGGAAGATGACGACCGCCGCGGCGAGGATCGCGACCATCGCGCTGGAGAAGCCGTTGGAGATGGCGATCGAGCCGCCGATGGCGAAGTCGGCCAGGTAGGCGATGCCGCCCAGGGCGGTGGTGGCCACCACGTAGGGGGTCCAGCGGCGGAAGGACTTCGGCGCGTAGCGCAGCGAGTAGTCCTCCAGGGTGTCGTTCTGTGCCCAGCCGTTGTAGGTCCGTCCGGCTGCTGAGGCCGGCGCCTCTTTGTCGGCGATGTCCGTCACGGGGGTTCCCTCTTCTCTTCCCTCTTCCGCGGGGGCAGTTGGGGGAAGAGTCCCGGCGCATTGTTTCGCGACCGTTTCCCGGCCTTTACGCGGGGCTTCTTGGAAAACCCTTTTGATGACGCGCGTAGAACCTGGCCATCAGGGAGCTTTTTGCGGCTCGGGGTTCTGCATGGCCGGGTTCTGTGCGACCCGGACGTATACGAGTTGGGACTCGCCGAATGGTCGGCCAAATCCTTCCCGCAGAAAGTATTTCCGCATGGGAGTATTGTCAATCACGGGAGGGAGTACCGGAGATGGAGCGCCGCAGAGGGGGTGTCAGAGCTGAGCGACGATGTCGAAGTCGAACGCGTCCGCCCGCGCCAGATACAGCCGCTGCTCGAGGTGGTTGCCGCGCAGTCGCAGCACGCCCCGCGGGCCCTCGTACGAGACCGTGTCACCAAGCGCGCACATCGCGCCCACGTCCAGCGACCGTGCCCGCTCGCTCAGGGCCGCCAGCAGCCGAACCCCTTCGAAGCAGGACTCGCCGAGACTGCCGACGACCGGCGCCGCGATGCCGAACCGGGCCGCGTAACGGCCGCTGAAGTCCAGGCTCTCGGCCGTCGCCAGCGTCTCGAAGTACCCGGCCGCGGCCCACAGCCCGTCGGTCGCCTCCGCCCCGGTGGCCAGCAGGATGTTCTCGTCCATGTGGGTGCTCAGCCGCTGGCACCGCCGGTGCAGCCCGTACGCGGCGAACGCCCGGTTGAAGCGGGCCGCGTCGTCCCCGACCAGCAGCATCAGCACCGCGTCCGCCTCGCACCGCTCGACGCGGCGCAGCACCGGCCCGAACTCCTCGGTGCCCAGCGGTACGAACACCTCGTCCCGGACCCGGCCCCCGCAGGCCCGGGCGTACCGGCGCGCGGCCCGGGCGGTCACCCGCGGCCACACGTAGTCGTTGCCCACCGTGCACCAGCGCCGGGCGCCGGTGGCCTCGGCCAGCAGCCGCATGGCGGGCAGCAGTTGCGCCGCGTCGGTCTCCCCGGTCAGGAACACCCCGGGCGTGCGCTCGCCGCCCTCGTACTGCGCGGTGTAGACATACGGCACCCGGCCCGCGACGCGCGGCACCAGAGCCTTGCGCACCGCGGAGGTGTGCCAGCCCACCACCGCGTCCACCGCGCGCAGCGACACCAGCGCCTCGACCTCGGCCGCCACCCGCGGCGGTGGCGCCCCGCCGTCCACCACGATCAGCCGGACCTCCCGGCCCAGCACTCCGCCCGCGGCGTTCAGTTCCTCCGCGGCCAGTTGCGCGGCCAGCTCGCAGGACGGCCCGAAGACCCCCGCCGGCCCCTGCAGGGGCACGACCAGGGCCACGACCAGGGTCGCGCCGCCCGGGCGGCCGTCTCCCGCCGCCGGCACCGGATGCACAGACCACCTCCGTGAGCGCAAGGGCACGCGGATCACCGCGTCGTGAACCACCTCGCCGGCCCGTGGGGCACCGCCCCCGGTTCCCGGTCCTGGTTCCCGGCCTCGGCACCCTCGCGGAGGCTTTTGACCGTCCGGACACTAGACCTACGGGAAGGACCCCGCAATGCCGTCGGAAGCGTCACCGGATCTCGCCCACCTGCTCAGCCACGCCGAACGGCGCCTCGGCCGGCGGCTGTCCGCCCTGCTGGCGCAGGAGGGCTGCTCGGTCGAGGAGTGGCGGGTCCTGTCGATCGCCGCCGACGGTCACGGTCACCCCATGACGGAGATCGCCGACCACGCCCTCATGCCCGCCCCCAGCCTGACCAAGCTGGTCGACCGCATGGTCGCGGGCAACCTGGTCCACCGCCGCCCGGACCCCGCCGACCGCCGCCGCGTCCTGCTGTACCTCACGCCCCGCGGCCGCATCCTCCACGACCGCGCCGCGAAGCGGGTCCACGCGGACCAGTCGGAGCTCCTCGCCGCCATTGACGACCACGGCGAACTCACCCGCCTGCTCCTCCTGCTCACCGCGGCCCTGGAGGACCGGCAGATCGCCGCGCATCCGCTGAAACACCCCTGAGCAGGTGCTGCCGGCCGGAGCGGGATCGCCGAGTCCCGCCCCGGACCGGCAAGCCGAACGCTCAGGCCCGGTAGGCCACGAGGGCCATCATTCCGGTTTCGCCGTGGTAGGCGTTGTGGCGGTGCAGCATCCACTGGCCGGGGTTGTCCGCCTTCTTCGCGTCCAGCCGCACGTCGTCGTCGGCGGCGCGCAGTTGCGAGGCGGTCAGGGTCAGACCGTCCAGTTCGGCCGGTCGTACGGTCGGCTTCGGCGTGCTTCCCGACCCGGTCCGCATCAGGGCCATTCCGGCGGCGCCCTTGCCCTCGGCGAGTGCGACCAGCGGGATGGTCGGCTTGTGGCCGCCGAGGGCCACCCGGTAGGCGGTGTCGCCGCCCGCGTTGATGATCCGCAGGCGGACGCGCTTGCCGGGCTTGCCCGTGTAGACGGCCGGGTCGGTCGGCATTCGCCCGTTGACCGGCTTCCCGTCAGTGGTGCAGCAGTGCGCCGGGGCCTGCTGCCCTCGCCGTCTACTGGTAGGAGTAGCCCAGAGCGGTGATGTCCTTGACGTCGCCCACGGTGAGCCCGCCGGAGGCCGCTGTCCACCAGGGGTCGAGCCCGGCGTCGGCTCCGGTCACGTTGGGCATGCCGCTGTGGGTGAGCTGCCACTGGTCCCAAATACGGTCCACGTTCGAGTGCAGCAGGAAGAAGATCGGATCCCCGGACGAGGTCATGGGGTTGCCCAGAGTCCCGCCGCACCAGTTGTGCACGTTGTTGTGGGCGGCGATCTCCAGGCCGTCCTGCCTGACGCCGGCCATCACCCTCCCGAACGTGAAGGCCGTGTAGGTGGGGCGGACCAGAAGGCCGTCGATCGTGGCCTGCGTCGGGAGGCTGGTGCCCGGGTTCGTCCCGGGGGCGGGCCGGTTGACACCGGGCGGCTGCCATACCCAGTCGGGGCGATTGTGGTCATTGGCGTAGTCCCAGTAGGGCACTGTGACGTCGGGCTCGACGCTGCGGAGGAGGTCCTCGAACTTGAGGCCGTAGGCGCGGTGCCAGGGCAGGAACCGCTGCGTGGCGGACGGCGGCATCCCGGGCATCGTGTGGTGCCGGTGATTCATGTCCTGGTGTACGGCCACGAGTTCGTCGTACTTGTTCTGGCCGTTCAGTTGCTGCAGCGCCCTGTTGAACCGCTCCCGCTCGGCGTCGGTCAGATGCCGGTGGTCCTTGCGTACCCGCTGCGAGGCACGGACCAGCCTGGTGACCAGGGAGCGGAGTTGCTCCATCCCCATGGGCGCGGTCGTCGGTGCTGCGGCTGGAGACATGCTCATCGCGCGTTCGCCGAGAGCCGCCGGGGTGGCGTGAGCGGCACGACCTGGTGCGGCCGCCGTCGGAGAAAACGCATCGAAACCGCTGGAAATGGCGTCTGTCATCATCCGGCCGAGACGCAGACCGATCTCCTCGCTGTCGACCAGCTGGGCGGGGGCCCAGTCCGAGGCGATCAGATGGGCGTCTTCTGCGGTGGGGAAGCGATCCGCCGCTACCTTCTGGGCATGCATCCGTTGCTCACTCCTTGTCGTCGGGCGTCCCGCACCGCGGCCCGACGGCCCGTCGGGACACCTCTCCCAATGTGGGAGGAACTGCGACGGGAGGCGACCTAGGAGCGCTGAAGGGGTGACCGGGTGCCGGACCGGCGTAGCGATCGGCTGCCGCTGTTCATTTGGGTGTACATATTGCGCCGTTTTCAGCTGTGATGACCAGTATTGACCTTGCGATGTGTTCCCACAGGAGGGTGGAAGACCATGCCGGCGTACGTCACGTTGCTGAACTGGACCGATCAGGGGATCCGGAACTACAAGGACACCGCAAAGCGGGCCGAGGCCTTCGGCGCAGCGGCACAGAAGCTCGGCGCGAAGGTCCTGAACCTCTACTGGACCGTCGGTTCGTACGACCTCGTGGCCGTTGTCGAGGCACCCGACGACGAGACCGCCACCGCGGTGCTCCTGCAGCTCGGCGGGGTGGGCAACGTCCGTACGACGACACTGCGGGCCTTTGGCCCAGAGGAGATGGATCGCATCATCGCCAAGGCCGCCGGCTGAGGGCATGTGAGCATCGACTCCAAGAGTGATCGACGGGGAGCTCCAGGTCGCGGGGCCGGGGCCGGTGTGCCGTCGCCGTGCGGCGCTCGCGACAACGCGCTGCGGGTGACGAGGTGAACTGGTTGACCTCGTTGCCGGCGGTGGTGCTGGTTGTGGGCTGGCTCTTCCTCGCCTTGCTGGTCGCGGCCGTGGCGCGGGTCGGCGTCCGGGCGCTCGTGCCGGCCGAGGAACGGGACCGGGTGCCGCAGATCGCCACGCCCCTGATGCCGACACTCGGCGCTTCCTTCGCGATCTTTGCGGCACTCACACTGGCCAGCGAGGCCGGCTACCTGCGCGCAGCCGAGGGGTTGGTGAGCGACGAGGCGGCCGCAGCCTCCCGCCTGGCATGGGCGGCGACGAGTCCGCGAGTCCACTCGGAGCCGATCCATGCGGCACTGCTGGACTACCTGCAGAACACGCGCGCCAGGGAATGGGAGGCCCCAGCAGCGGCGTCCGGTGACGACCCCGCCACCGGACGCGCGATCGCCCAGCTGGAGCGGAGCGTGCGCGCAGAGGCGGCCCGGCCCGAGGTGGGAACCCCGACCGGCTCGGAGTTGGTGCTTTCCATGGACGCCGTCACCAGTAGTCGTCGCGCCCGCGTTGCGGCCGCCTCGCGCGACGTTCCCGCGCTCTACGTCGTCACGCTTGTGGTCAGCGGACTGGCCTTGATCGTGAACTCCGGCGCACTGGTCTTCCGCAGCAGCCTGCGAACGTCACTGCTGATCGTAGGTGTTGCGAGCGTGGTCGGGCTGAGCCTCGCGTTGCTCTTCGCCCTCAGCGCGCCCTGGAGCGGCCCCTTCATCGTCAGTGGCCATCCACTCGACGCCATCATCGGGAACCTCAAGTCCGGCTTCTTCGACGGCGGGCGGTAGGCGACGGGCACGATCACCACACCGACAACCGCGCGCACCGGACTGGCGAGTGAGACGAGCCCTTTTGGCCCCGCGGCCATGGTCTCAAGCGCGGGCGGTCGGACCGCGAGACGAACCGGCGTGGGATCCTCGCCGAACGGCCGTGAACGGGGCTGAACGAGACGGAAACCGAGGCGGCCCAGCGTTGCCCCTACGGGCACGACAGGTCGTGGGGCAGGTCGCAGACGTCGTCGCGCATGTGAAGCCTGCGGAGGTCCTGGACCAGTGCGACGGGGTAGGGATGCATTGCCCACTTGGCGAGACAGCCGGCCTCGTCGTGCTCCTTGAGCACAGTGTGGGCCGCAGCCAGAACAGCGTGAGCGAACGTGGGACGCGGGTGGGTCGACCGCCACATCACCGTGCCGTCGGAGTCCGGAAGGTCGGGGCTGACGGCGATGTCGGGGAACTTGTGGATGGTCACGTTGATCGCGTCATCCGTTGTGCGCAGCACCCAGCGAAGCTCTTGGGGCTCGGCATCGAAGAAGAACCGGGCTGAACGCTGCTGCCCATACAGCTCGCCTGTGCCTGCTACGAGGTCCGCCAACGCATCAGTGCAGTAACTGGCGATCACCGATGCCGTCTGAGAGCCATCGACCAGGTGGCACCGTGCCCAACCGTGGCCCACCAGTTCCCACTTCAGCTGAAGAGCACTCTCTGACCCTTGATCAATCGGCACTGGCCCAGGCTACTGGCAGCGATTGGCGGCTCTGGCACGACCTCTTCGTCCCGAACTCTCGGCTGGGCGGTCATCGGATTCCGGTGGGCCGGCTGGTCGGCCATCGATGACTGCTGACGGCCGCCTGAGGTCCCGGGGCTCGCGCCCCTGGCGGTCGTCATGGGTCGTCCTCGGCCACTGTCGAGCGACCGCTCGATCCGGTGCGATGGTGGTGCGGCGCGGGGCGTAGGAGAACGGGAGGCCGGCGATCATTCGTACCAAAGCCCGGGAAGCGGTCCACGCCTGCTCGTCGGCGGAACGCCGGGTATCGTGCTGCCCCTTTCGAGGTCGCCCCGGATGTGCAGATAGAGGGAGGGCATCGGCAAGCCGACGGTCTGGATCCAGCCCTTGCCGTGCACGTGGCCGGCGGCTGACAGCTCTGCAGCTTGGCCCTGTGGCGCCATCCTCTCCACGTAGCTTTGGCAGATCGTCTCGCCGCTGTCGGCGAAAGCGTAGCGGGCAGCGTAGGCGTAGCCCTCGTGGAGCCAGACGTACAACACGATCGGCTTGTCCAGGACCGCGCGGAACCACTCGGCGGCAAGCTCGGCGAGCCGTTCCGTGGAGCCCGTTGCATCAAGCGCCCAGAAACTGGGCCGATCCGGGAGCAGATACAGCTGATTGTGCAGACGATCGCCCCGGACGCGGTCACCGACCAGGTGCACGCCCAGCTCGATCAGGTGTCGGCGGGGCTCCTCCCCGTCGGACAGGCCGACGTGAGCGAGGAGCGCTTCCCAGTCGTCCGGGCGTCCGATCTCCCCGACAACATCAGCCGGCGCCCAAGCCCCGCACCGCTCCCTCAGCGCAGACACGAAGGCTCTCTCAGTGTCGTTGAACTCGAAGTCGTCATCCGGATCATCGATCTCGAACCAAGTACGCGTCGTCATGGGACGGACCTTATGGCGAGAGCGAGGTGCGCCCGGTACTCGGGAAGCTCACCAGGCCCGGACCATGATCGGTCCCGGGTTCCTTTCGACTGGTGCCCCGGCGTTGAAACCTGCGACACCCGCTTTGAGAAGTTCGATCCGACGCCCTCAGCGGTCGGCTGCGAAGCTGCAGCCGATGCCTACGACCGCCCGGAGGCGCCGGCGTCCGGCGCCGTTGATGTCAGCCGTTGATGTCGAAGCCCCCAGGAACTTCTTGTTCCCACACCTCAGCGGAGTTGCTTGGGGCCTGTCTCGAAGTCGGGTGTGAGTTCATGACAAGATCGGGGGATGCTGCGACTCACCGATTTCATTATCGACTGCCCGGACACGATGAAGCTGGCGGCTTTCTACTCCGAGGTGACGGGCCGTCCGATCAAGGAAGGCAGCTCCGAGGACTGGGCTGGCATCCAGTTCGGCGAGATCGAGCTGGCATTCATCCGGGTGGACGACTACCGCGCTCCGCAGTGGCCCGACATCGAGCACCCCAAGCAGTTCCACCTCGACTTCGAAGTGGACGAGATCGAGTCCGAGCAGCGCCGCGTCCTCGACCTCGGCGCGACGCTGAGGCAGGACTTCATCGGCCCCAACGGCTACGGCTGGCAGGTCTACACCGACCCGATCGGCCACCCCTTCTGCCTGTGCCGCAACAAGGGCGTCATCTGGACCGACCAGGGCCCGACCTGGCCCAAGCACGACTGACCAGCCGCTCGTGATTCCCCGCCGGCTCTGATGCGCTTGTGGTGCGGCCGTGGGGGTACCCCACGGCCGCACCCTTCTGGTCCGTGGCTCTGGCTGGATCGGTCAGTGACGGCCATACCGGCCCCTGGGCGGGCCCGGAGGGGCGCTACCGTGCGGGGGCGGTTGCTGGAGTTGCGGTGCCTGGCCGCTGTACCGCAAGATCCAAACGGGGGTGACCATGGAACGGCAGGTGCTGGAATCGCTGTTGGCCGGTGATGACGAGGCGTCCGTGATAGCTCTGGCCACCCTCCGCAGCGGCGCCACCTACTGGGTGGGAGATCGGGCACAACCCGCAGGCCGGCATGCCGGAGTCTTCAAGCACCGTCTTCAGCGCATGCGGATGCACGGACTTGAACCTCTTGGGCTGGAACGAGCAGTGCAACTCATCCGCGAACATGGCCGGCCCGTGCGCACAGGGCTGATCGATTCTGCCGATCGGAAATGGACCACCCTGCTCTTTCTCACCGAGGACGGCAGCGCACTAGTGGCCTGCGCCGGCTGGCCGCTGCCGCTGATTGTCAGGGAGCCACCGCTTTAGGGACCGCGGCCTCGTTGGGTTGGGCCGTTTTCACCGTGATTCCCCGCTGTCCCCCGCGGCCCGCAGGGTAACTGCTGCAGGATCCTTCCAGGTCAGGGCATGGGCGGCTTCGATAGGGGTGTGTGGCTGGTGGGCCGAATCGGACCGGCCGCGGGCGAAGTGATGCGCGGGGGTGTGGGGAGTCGCGTGCAGCGGGTAGTACACACAGCCGTCGGTCCGCACCGTGGTCGCGCAGCAGCTCAAGCCGCCGGTCGTTGACCAACTCGGCAGCCCAGGGCGATTCGGACAGGAAGAACTGCAGCCGCTGCAGTTCCGGCATCCCCGCACCTGCCACCGGTTCCGCCCCTGCCGGGCAGGTGATCGTCTTGTTCCGCTCCCGCGGCGCCAGGAGCCCGGTCAGGTACTCGCGAAACCCCCGTCGCTGGGCCAGGCTGAAGAAGAGGTCGTCGAACCGGACCGCGCACTCCCCCTACGGACCCGGCGCGGGCGGACACGGACGGTGAGCGGTCATCTTCAGCCCCCAGCAAGGCAGTTGACTCCTACTACCGGCCCACGACCAATCCGACCTGCCGTCAACCCGTGCGACCTCCGGATTTAACGAACTACCGGTAGCACTCCTGCCCTCATCCGAGGCCTCTGGCGTCCCGTCCAGGGGTCTCGTCCTTTCCGCCCGGGACTATGTGGTGGCCTGTCAGATCGGCGAAAACGGGCTGAAATCAGGCATGATCACGAGTTGCAAAGTCAGGCGCCGGGGCGGGGGGCGTCCGGCGTCTTGTCTGCTTCCGTCTGTTCCTTGACACGCCCCACCTCCCGGACGGTCCCCACCAGAAAACCTGCCGCGACCAGCCCGAACACCACAGAACCCGGTCGAATTCCGTCGGCGTAGGATCCGTCCAGACGGTCAGCGTGGCGGAGTTCCGTGGGGTCCGACGGGTTGTAGACGATGGGTACGTGGCCTCCGGGCTTCGCGTCGTTTCCCGAGCCGTCTCCGACGTCGATATCCGCTTGCACTGTGCTGGACGGTGCGCTGAAGCGCACGGTTAAGGAGTTCGCCCAGCCTTCCTCCGACCGGCCGGCAATGGCGACTACAGTCGCTTCGGTCCTGTGCCCGTGCTCCCGGAGGTTCTGCAGCATCTGGTCCTCCTGGCCGGCTTTCCATCCCATGAATCCGGCGACGGTGGCGAACAGCAGGAAACCCACAGCAGCCGATCGGGCTCTGGCCCAGCGGGGGTCCAGCAGCGGCGATGGCACACCAAGCCTGGTGACCAACCCCGTCGCGAGGCGGCCCGGCGGAGGAACTCGGCTGGCCCAACGACGAGCCCAGCCCCACCGCCGTAGTAGCAAGCTCGCGATAG
This sequence comes from Streptomyces sp. NPDC002588, assembly GCF_040295925.1. Classification (NCBI taxonomy): domain Bacteria; kingdom Bacillati; phylum Actinomycetota; class Actinomycetes; order Kitasatosporales; family Streptomycetaceae; genus Streptomyces; species Streptomyces sp. NPDC002588. The sequence goes on along the minus strand of NZ_JBEOWF010000012.1, from coordinate 75,774 downwards.
CGCCCGCTGCGGACAGTGCCACCGCGCCGCCGAAAACCTGGTTCCAGGTCAGCTCGAACGGATCGAATGCGAGCCACACCACGAAGGCCGCGACGCCTGCCAGCGAGGTCCACCCCTTGAGAAAGGGGTACTTCCCCCGGCTGTCGCTCCGTACGGATCTGCGCTCACTCATCCGCGCCCCCTCGCCCCGTTACGAGCTATGACGCACCGGTCGCCGCTGCGGTTGTAGTGGTCGCCGGCCCTGTGTCCGAGGCTCCGCGTTCTTGCCCGGGGGATGTGTTCGTTTCCGGGCTTGGCCTGCGGCAATAGACCAAGATCCCGTCCACGCCTCGTCCACAGACCCCGACATACGGCGGCTCTGGGCGGCATCTGGCTGCACATACGCGAAGACCCCGGCCTCAGCGTTTCCGCTGGTGACGGGGCTTTGGGCACCTCATAACGGGTGCCCCCGGCAGGATTCGAACCTGCGCACACGGTTCCGGAGGCCCTTCGGCTTTCGTACGATGCCGCTGGTCAGGGAAGCTGTGAGCACTCGGGCGGCTGGTGCCCGTCCACGGATAGACCACGGCCCCTGACCACCGCCCGAGGAGACAGGCGGACGGGCTGCCCGCACGGTGTGGTGCTGCGGCGGTGCGTGTTCCTACCGGCTCGGCAGCAGTTTGTGCCCTGCGGTGCGGATGGAGGTGGTGCCGTCCTCACCGATGCGGCGGAGTTTGCCGACGCCGTCGTACTTGCGGGCGTTGATGAGGTAGCCCAGGCCGAAGAAGGGGAGAAGGATGCCGGGTATGCCGGTGTATCCGAACCAGGAAGCGATGTCCGGGTCCATGTCGAGGTCCGAGCCGTCCGGCTGTATGGCGACGTCGAAGGTGAGCCAGAGCAGCAGGGCGGCGAGGGCCAGGCTGGTGAGGCCGAGGACGAAGTAGCGGACTCGCTTGGCGGTGGTGCGGGCGTGGCTGTCGACGGTCACCAGGAACTGCTGGCCGCATGCCTGGCAGACGAGTTTGCCCGTGCTGCTGCCTTCCGCGGGCCGCATGGGCAGCGGCTGGACCCGGTGATTGGTGACCATCACCGCGACCCCCTGCACACTCAGCACGTGGGCGAACATTGTTCTCGGCTGATCCATGACGATGCTGCTCCCGAACGCCATGTGGCGCCCCCCCTTGGCAGTTGCCCCCAAACAGACGGCAATCATGCCCGCAGGATGTAGAACCGAACCGCACGGACGGTCACTCACTTCTGCTGCGGCGTGTTGGCTCGCAGGACAGAAAAGCATCTGATCCGTAGCTCTGGAGAAATCGGTCAATGGAGGTCATACAGGCTGCCGGGAAGGGCTTGGCGGCCGGTGCTGGTCGCTGCCGGTTGCTGGGGTTGCTGTACTTCGTTGCTGTACAGCAGGATCCCGACCGAGGGTGTGATCATGGAACAGGAACAGCTCGAACGGCTGCTGGAGGGCGGCGACGGCACGTCGTCGGCCGCTCTGTCTGCTCTCCGCGCCGGCGCTTCCCACGTTGTCTGGGACGGAACGACGTCAGCCGAGTCACTCGCGACGATCTACGGGCGCCGACTCCGTCACACCCTTCGGAGAGGCATCGAGACCTCCGGCTTGGCGCGGGCCGTGCAACAGCTCGACCTATACAGCCGACCCGTTCGACTGGGACAGATCAAGACTGCGGACGGATCGTGGGTCTTCATGCTGTTTCTGGACCAAGACGCCACCACGCTGGTGGCGTGCACCGGAGTCCGGCAGACCCAACCGGGCCCGGCACGCCCAGACGATTGCTGAAACTCTGCATCACCAACACGCTTTCCAACTGTGGTGGTGGTCCTGGGGGCCTCGGACGGGGCTGTTCACCTGCGTTCATGGGCGGTCGATCGTCTGAGCGTCTACCGACTCTGGTCCCGTCTGAATGTCCGTGAACGGCGCTGAATGAGACGGAAACTGAGACGGACTGCGGGGCCGGGCTCGCTAGCATCTTTGCTGTTGAAGAGGGGGAGTCATGGCGCTGGTCCGCAAGGGATCACGACGGATCGTCGTTGAGGGCACGGCCTACCGCTGGCGGCTGCGAGGCAGGCCGACCTACTTCCAGGGCTTGGCCTGGTCGCCGTGCACGTTCGCGGTCGAGCATGCGGACACCCCAGGAACGACGCTCTTGGTTACCACCGACCAGCCGCATTCGAGCAACTGGATGGGGCGCGAGGCTGAGCCTGTACGGCCGTCCGGTGTTGCCGCGGCTGTTCGGCTTGCCTTGCGTGAGGGGTGGACTCCGACGACTCCGGGTTCCGCGTTCCACCTCGACCAGTCCGCCGACTTCACGCCTTCGCACTGAACAGCCTGGGGAATCGTCGGGGCTCTGGTGAGCGTACCGTCGGTCTGAAATCACGGGGAAGCGGCCAGTGTTGTACGCGCACGAGGTGGTCCTGAACGAACTTGCGCAGGGGCTCAGACCGGTGGTTGAGGGTGTCGAGTGGTTCGAGGGCCTCGCGGAGGGTGACCAACGCAAGGTCCTTCATGCACTGGTGCTGTTCTGCGGGCAGGCCCGCGCCTGCGAGGAGGACGTGCCGGAGAGCATCGCGCGCTCTGGCATTCGTCCCACGCACACGCCGGCGGTGATGCTCACGAAGTGGCGTTTCGGAATGGATCGGCTTCCGGCCTACGAACTGACCAAGTCCTTCTGCCTACTCGTCGCCCTCTTCAGCATCGCGGATACCCGCAGGCGGATGCTGCATTGCGCCGATGGGTGCGGTCACGAGTGGCACAACCTGTTGGATCCGCGGCGGGATGCAATCTAGGTGCCTTCTTGCCCTGGTTCTTGCCGGGGATCTTGGTGAGCTGGGTTATTGCTGGTCAGAGCGGTACCCATGAGCGGTCGAGTGGTCGTCGTTGGTCACTGTCGAGCGGCCTCGGACGGCCCAGGCACGGCCCAGAGTTGCCGCGCTTGGCTTACGCCAGCGCTTTCGATGAGGCCGTCTGAACCTCAGCCGACGACAGTCAGCCACGACGGTGGGTCAGCCGGCCGGTCACGCACGCGTGTGCCTCGCTGCACCCCCACCGGCCCCAGCCACGCTGCCTGGTGGTGGCTGTCAGAGCAGGCCGCGACGGCGGAGTCGTGGTGGGCATTGGGCAATGACTGCTCCATCCCGAACTACGGGCGGGATGGTCGCTGAGGCTTGCTCGGCAGGTCAGTCGGCCGTCGGAGGTTGGTGGCGGATGGCCACGGTTGCTGTACTTCCTTGCTGTACAGCTTGCTTCGCCGCCGCGTTCTGGACATGAGCCTCATGCCGCAGACGACGCTCGTAGTCCGCGATCTGTTGGGGTATAGGCCTGCTGGTTGCAGCTCGGATAAGCCGTTCGTTGTCCCGATCCACCAAGAAAGGGCCATTCCCACCGACTGATGGCCGCTGGCCGGCGAGGCGACCGATGTCCTGCCGCGCGCACCAGTAGAACACCCACCCGAAAGGCACGGGTTCAACCTTGGAGATCGCAAGCTCCAGGTGTACCGCCCTTTCGGTGCGTGCGAGCTCCGCGAGAACAAGCCCTCGTGCTTCGTCTTCAGTGAGCATCTGCCCACAGTCTCAGAGGGGGCGCGCGATCGTCCGCTTGTCCCGATGAAAGCGCCGCCGCGTTCGGGTTCCTGGACCACCAGTTTGGAAGATCGCGTATGCGGACCGGGCCTGAGCTGACGACTCGCTGACCTGCGCGTCCGTGAGGCGTTGCCCAGCGCTCCCCGTGGTTCCCCCTGACGTGCCTCTTGATCGGGCACGCAGGGGGCACGGTGTTGCGTGAGAGCTAGGAGCGGTACAAGAACACCGCTGCGGCACCTGTCAGAGCGGTGATCAAGTGGGCCAGAGCTGTGATCAGCTCCGCCGTCCGGTGGCCTCTGGTGCTTGGTTCACTGATTTCCCTTGGTGTACTATTCCCGTCGTCGAAAGTTGCGTTGCGGTCATGGTGCTGGCCCTTCGGGTTGGTCAACTGGCTCCTCCTCGATGAGTAGATACGCGAAAGCCGTAAGACGTGTCTCCCGCCAAGAGACAGCACGCCCTACGGCTATTTCGTCATGTTCGGGCGCGAGTGTAGCAGACCCCTTCCAACTCCCTTGCGAACGTGGCCCGTCGAGGTCGGCGGAGTCTTAATGACCCAGTCAAGCGCCGTCGGCCGAGTGCTCGCGTACGCGGACGACGTCTGGCCTGCGGCGTTGCTGATCTGCGCCACAACTGGCCGGGATCTTGGTAAGAGCTCAGAGCTGCGGCGTCCTGGCGGCGATCTCGAACCCGGAGGACTCGTCCCACGCAACCGCCCCCCACAGGCTCACCACGGCGGCCCAAATGCGGTGCACCAGAGCACAGTCGGGGTTGTCCCCGCTGAGGGTGAGGGTGGCCAGCAGGTCGCATCCCCAGATTCCCTGCTCGTCATTGGGCGATGCAGCGATCACAGACTCTGCGATCTCGGCTACACCCACGTGTAGTTCCAGCGTCAACAAGTCCGCGACTGGGGTGTCGCTGTCGCTGCTACCAGTACCGAGCTTGAATGCGGCCACCGGATCCTCGAACGGACCCAACCATTCGCCCACCAGGGGGTCGCCGTTCTCCAGGAGGTAGTCCAGCAGGCGATCAAGCGCCTCGTCACCTCTGTCTTCTCCAGAGCGGCAGAAGAAGCTGAGTTGGTAGGCCACGATTCCCCCGTCGTCTGCGCTTGATCGGAAACTGTTTCCACTGCGTCATCATGCATGCCGCACCTGCGATCGAGGTCGGCGGAGTCTTTACGACCGAGTCAAGCTGCTGTGGTGGTGCGCGTCCTTGCTGGTGGGCTCGTGGTGAAGGGTCGGTTGTCGCGGAGCACACACTCACCCTCGCTGCCCTTGCGGTGCGGGAAACTTCTCTGCACCAACGCCGGTGAGGTCAGCTCAACGCATGGGCGGACGCAGCGCGACCCGCTGCTCCGGCTCGTGGAGATGACCGGCAAAGACCGCCTACATCGAGCACGCCACCGTCGTACGCAAGGCTGATGGCGCAGACGCGGCTTACTCAACCCAGACGCGGCGGGGCGATCGAGTGAAGCGGCTACCGCGCCCGTGATCAGGTCGTCCCTCGGTGCGTTCCTGTCATGCAGGCGTCCCGCGTGTACTTCGCTCCCCCATCCCTTCGCGGGTGGAGCCGCAGCACGGCGGCCTTCACACGACAGGAGAGACCACCATGGTCACGCACACGTTGAGGCGGCGGATGTCCGCCCTCGCGACCGTCCTGGGACTGGGCGTCGCCCTACCGTTCGCCCTGGGGGCGACCCCCGCGTCCGCCCAGGCGCAGATCGACATCACGAAGACGCATTCCGGCAGCTTCCCCCGGGGCGGCCAAGGCGTCTACCGCATCACGGTCAGTAACCCAGGCGATCAAACGACCGCCGACGGGACGGTTATGCAAGACACCATCCAGACAGGAGGGGTCACATTCGTCACAGGGACGGTAATCGACTCGGATGTAAACGTTTCGTGCAGCTTCGAGGGGAACGACAGGGTCAACTGCGAGAGCGAGCCGCTGGGCCCCGGTGAGAGCTACACGCTCACCTTCACTGTCAACGTCGCCGAGGACGCCCCGTGCACCGTCGACAACTATGCCGTGGCGCTCGTCCCCGGGAGCATCGGGGACTCGGTCCATGACCCCACCACCATCACCGGCGGAACCTGCGGCGGGGACGACGGAGACGGTGACGGGGGCCCCTTGTCGATCCTCCCCGTCAACCTCAACGGTGTCATCCCGATGTTCAACAACATCACCACGAACAACAACATCCACAGCCCCGGCGCCAGCAACGTCAGCCGCCAGGATTTCGGACTGAACGCACCCTGACCGAACAGGCCCTGCCCCGAGGCCTGGAACGCCTACGTTGGCCGTCCCACGCATCGGGGCGCCATCAGCATGCGGATCGCCAGGATCAACTTCCCGCCGACCGCATCAGCTCCCCTACACGCCTCGCCCGCGCGCTCGACCAGCGGAGGTTCTACGGGCTTTACCTCCAGGAGCCATTCACCTCCCCGTCGCCCGCGACGCCGCTGCCCCTGGGGGGCGGGTCTCCAACTTGGTGCAGTCAACAGACCACCGGTGCGGGAGTGCTGACGGCTGTCCTACGATCAGTCTGCCTGCGTCGGCCGGCGCGCTGTAGGCCCGCAGCACCGGCCCGTTGCGGAGGGGGCCAGCCCCTTCGAGCCGGGTCAGGTGGGCCGACATCTGCTGAGCGGTCTGATGTGAGGTTTGTCCGTGCCGCAGCCGACGATAGCCAGCTACGGCTGCGGGTGCGGCGATCGATCAGGTGCGCGTGCGCCTTGCTGCACCCCCACCAGGCCTTAGCCACGCTATCGGTGTGCGTCGTCGACCAGAGCAAGCTGCGACGGCCGGACCGCGGTCACAGATTCAGAGCCCTCAGCTTGGGAAGCTAAGGGCGTTTAGGAGAGGTTGCCGGGCTGACCTGCGGCGACGCCGTCTCGGAGCTTGGATCTCCGCCGCCTTGTTCCCCGCTGTTCCCCGTGGTTCCCCGCGCGATCTGGCACGGGTCTGGCACGGCCGTGTCGTTGAGCGGCCAGCAAGTTCTCTGAGGTCGTTCGCGAACATGACTTGAGCAAGGCGGCCGGCGATGGCCACGACCTCTGGCCAGACAGATGCCTGGAGATACTCCGCGTCGGTGTCGTTGGGTGCCTCGGTCGCCGCGGCGTTGAGTGCGACACCGAGCTCTCTCATCAGGCCGACCTCTTCGGCAGTGCGAAGACTGACGCCGAGGTACCGCTCTGGCTCGTCGGCGTCGCAGAAGTCGTCGAAGAGTGTGTGGAAGACATGGTCCAGGTCTTCGAACGCCGACAAGCCAAGCCACACGTTCCGCTGCCACGGTGGATTGGCCAGGGCCAATACAACGGGTATGACGTGGACTCGGTGGTTCGCAATGAGTCGGGCGTAGTCACCGCAGTGGATGGAGGCGTTGGCGCTCCTGGAGCGCCGCTTCAGGAGTTCGATCAACGCGGCGCCGGGAGCTTCGGATGTCTGGAAAGCACGGCCGTCACGGGCCGCTCGTAGTTGCTGCCGTCTGCCGTCTGCCGTCTGCCGTCTTGATGCGGATCTCGAATTTTCCCGGGACGGCTCTTCGTTCCCCAGTCGGTTGCTGTCGGCAACTGGGGCCAGGGCCGCCGGTTTGTGGGGTGTGCGGGCCGTGCCAGCCTGTGGCGCTGAACAGCCTCGGCAGCGCCCTCATGGAGGTGCAACGGTTCGAGACGGCCCCCGGACGACGGTGCTTTGCCACCGTCCGGGAAGACTTCGCCCCGATCAGGCGGTCTCCACGACCTCGATCACGAAGGGTTGTTGGTTGTTGGCCCTCGGGGAGGATCGGAACGGCCAGTAGCGACAACGGGCCCACCCGGCGTCTGGCGGCCGCACGGCGGGCCCGTGGGAAACCGGGGGCGTACGGACACTATGCCGGGCAGAATCGGGTGATCAACCGTGCCCAATTGGGGGAACCCGGGGTCCGAATAGGAACGGACCAGGAAACCGGTGCTGCTGTCAGAAGTGGTGAAGCCACCCGCGCCGATCGCCTGCGCCGGGTGTCGGCATCCGATGTACGCCACCCTTGCAGCCGTACAGGTGAACTTGTGTTCGCGGACTGTGGCTGCCCGCTGCGCTCACGTAAGACTTGCCGTCTGCGGCCGATCACTGGTTCGCCTGCGGTCGCGGGGCGGCTGGTGCCGGTCTCTTCCTCGCAAGTGCCCGCTTGCGGGGCCGCTGAGACGAAGGAACCGGGGACATGGCGACGACGGATGACCAGCCGGCGGTACGGGATGTTGCGGGCGGGGTGCGGAACCTGCTGCGTGGCACCGGTGCGTACGCGGACAACAAGTGGCGTCGCGGCCTGCGGCAGGGCAGGCAGGGCAACGCCATGTTCGCTCTGGGACTGCGCGCCGCCGAACGACGGACGGCGGGCTATTCACTGTCCGAGCTGGAGGAGTCCGTGCTGGACCTCTTCCGCGCCGTCATGACGGACGATGAGATCACCGCAGCGGGCGCGGAGTACCGCGCGGCCGTGACGGACCTGAACGGCGACGTGCCGCTGCTGCCGACCACGGTGACCACCAAGCCCTTGTCGGAGGCGTTCGGGGTCTCGGACCTGAAGGCGCACCTGCCGGCGATGGCCGAGGCGAACAGGGGCCGGGCGAACTGCACGGCTGTCAACGTCGGGGCCATGGCGGAAGGCCAGGCGATCGACAGCCCCGCGTTCAAGGCGGCCGTGGACGACGTCGGGTTCGGCACCTCCGTGCTGATCGGCCCGCCGCCGGACGGCACCACCCCGGTGATTTCCCCTTTCAACGCGAAGTTCGAGTTTGAGAACTTCCTGTGCCGGCGCGAGGTCGGCGACGGGTTGAGCGGTCGCGACGAGGTCTACTTCACGGCCGCCGCACGGTCGGACAAGCACACGCAGGAACCCGCCTACCAGTCGGATGAGTTCGAAAAAGTCGAACAAGGAGACGTCCGCCCGTTTCGCAGCGACCAGAGGCTGGTCTTCGGCGGCCCGGCCGGGGCGTTCGTGCTCGTGGTGGTGCAAGTGTGGGAGGCCGACCACAGCCCCGATGAGTTCTACGACAAACTCATGATGGCCCTGGAGGCATGGCTGGACCAGCCGTTCTGGGTCGATCTCACCCTGGAGATCCTTACCGCAATGAGCGGAGTCGGGGGCACGATCATCGGTGTCATCGACTCGATCATCCAAGTCTTTGTCAGTCTCAAAGAATGCCTCAGGGAGTTCTTCAACAACGCGGACGACCTGTCGTGCGAGCGAGCTCTTCTCTTCGACCGCCACGCGATGGCCACCCTGTACCACCGCAAGGACACCGAGTGGGAGTTCAACGGCGACGGCCATCACAGCCTGCGCGTGAAGTACACCGGTGAGCGGCCCGTCCTGCCCACCGGGACGGTCCAGTACGTCGCGATGCGCGCCGACAAGGTCAGCGCGCCGGTGTCCCTGGGATGGAAGAGCGCATCACCGCCCACCCTGGCCGTGTTCGAGAACCAGCTCCGCTGCTTCTACACCAGGCCCGCCGACGACGCCGTCATGTGGAGCACCAGGGACACCCACGGCGTGTGGAGCCCGCCGCAGCCGATCGGCAACTGGGCCAGCATCTACAAGCTCACGCCGGCGGTCTTCCAGAACAAACTGTTCATGGCCCATGTCGGGCTGGACGGAACAGTGTGGATCGCGCACTACACGAGGTCCAACGGGTGGAGCCAGACCACCCGGATCCCTGAGATCCAGACGAGCCAGGCGGTGGCACTGGCCGCCGACGCTACGTGGATGTATCTGATGCACCGGGCTGCCGACCCCGGCAGGAGCGACCTCTTCTGGCAGTCGTCGACGAACGGGTCCGCCTGGACAGCCGCGGAATGGAACAACTGGCAATCCCTGCGGGCCCCGTCCCTGGCCGCCTCCGGCCAGTCACAATGGCTGGTCTCGCTGGGCACCGACGGAAAGAACTACGTGGGCAAGCGCCCCGGCTCCGGACGTTTCAACACGAAGCACATCTGGTCCTGGGGCAATGATGAAGCCCCCACTGTCGTCACGACCTCCAACTTGTGGGTGGCTGCCCGCGCCGACAACGGTGACATCAAGTTCATCAAGCGCGGGTCCACCGACGACCAGTGGATCGAGGTCACAGGCGCCCAGGTCGGCGCCATGCCGGGCGAAGTCGCGCTCGCCTACCACGACGAGGCGCTGTACGCGATGTACCGCCGCTGAGCTTCCTTATGGTCTGGCCTGGTCACGTTCGGCGATTGTCTCGGGGCGTTTCGCGGTTTTACCCACGTCGTAGCGGGTGGCGGGGTGTCGATGCTTGGATCCGAGGGGTCTTCCGGGGACTGGCTGGGGTGACCAGAATCATGGTCCGGCTGTGGCTGCGAGGGCGTAGACGCGGTTCTCGTACCCGCGGCGGGCCTTGCGCTGGGCCGGGACCGCCGCGGCGCCGTCGAGGGCCGGGCAGAGGCCGAGGAGTCGGTGGTGGATCGCGGGCGCGGCGGTAATGCGCAGGGTGTAGCCCTGGCCGCGCCGTACGGTTACGCCCTGGTCGAGCGCGGCGCGCTCTACGGGGGCCAGCTCGGCGGTGCGGAGGAAGTCGGCTACCTTGCCCGGCATGTCGAGGACGACCGGCAGCCCAGGGGCTGGGGTGCCCGGGTCGGCGGCCGTGTACTCGGGCAGGAGGTCCGCGACGGCGGTTCGGATGGCGCCGCGGCTGACGCCGTGGTCGCGGGCGAGGACCGCGATGGAGCGGCCTTCCAGATTGCCGATGGGCACGGTAGGGGCGAGACCGGGATCAGGGCGGTTGCACTGTGGAACGCGCCGAGCCCGGCTGGGAAGGTGCAGCGCACCCGGCGGCCGTTCTCGAACTCGGTGCAGCTCTCCGGGAAGAACGCCCCCTCCGGCAGGGTGACCACCACGGTGAAGGGCGAGGCTGTCCGCTCCGGGCCGGCGTTGGAGATGAAGCCGTGCACCGTCGTGGTGCCGCCGGGTGCGGCGGCATCCGGGTCCAACCGGACCACCTTCAGGTCGGAGTGCGACGGCGCAGCCGCTTCGGCGGTGGTCGTCGGCACGATGGCGGCCATCAAGGCCGCGCGGCCACCAGTGCCCGGCGACGGACGATGTTGCGGATCACTCCGGTTCACCTCTGCTCGGGTACGGGGGCGCCTCGTTGATCAACCCCCGGCCGACCAACGACCGCCACCACGGCAAGGGTGCGAGCCCCACCACCCACACAGCCCAGGCCCCAAGCGACAACCGCCCCGTGGCCAGCACCTTCGAACCGAAGGCCACCGGCGGGCTACTTGCCACCTGGTCCGCCGCTCCTTAACGACACCCCACCCTGGACAGTCCGACCCGCCCCTGGACCTGGCTACCGGGCGGCCCTTCCCTCGTGGCGCCCGACCTCAGGTCAACACCCAGGGGTGGGGAATTTCGGCGAGCAGGTCTGACCCACCCACAAGCGCCGGGTGGGGAGATTCCCCGAGCCCCATCAGTCTGCCGTTGTCGATGCCGGATGTGGTTGTCAGTCTGGCTGAGGCACTATGTTCACTGCGCGGTAGGTGTAGCCGTCCTGCTTGAAGCCAGGGGCCTCCCACTGGAGATCTACCCGTTGTCCCGGCGACAGCGTATGGAAGCCCTTTGTCTGGATGTCGGAGTAGTGGCCCCAACACCCGCCAGGTGTCTCGGGAGAGTCGAGTACCCCCCACCCTTCCTCGTCGTGCCACTCACGGACAGTCGCAGTCACCATGCAGGGACTATACGAGTGCCGGCTGCGCCGACGTATCGGGGACCTCAGCTTGGGAAACCAAGGGCATCCGGGCTCGATTCCCTGCGGTTCCCGGCACGATCCGGCACGGGCCTGGCGCGCCTCTCGTCGGTGCTCTGGCCGTGGCCTAGCAGTCGTAGCGGTGCGTATAGGGCAGTTCGGGGCACTGCCGGCAGAGGAAGACGTAGATGCCTCCCATGTCGCCCATGTCCATGTCCAGGTCTGCTTCTCCGGTGATGCTGAGGAGGTGTTCCATGCGGTGATCGCGCTCGCAGACCGGCCAGTTGGGCGGCTGGTTCCAGGCCGGGTACCCACCAACCTTGTTCTGCAGCGCGCATGCCCACTGGGTGTACTCCAGTCCGAAGCGCTCTTCGATCTCCTCGATGCGGGGCTGCAATGCGTGCCGGAGTTCCTCCGGAAAGTCCCAGTTCGGGTACTCCGTCATCTGGGTTGGGGACACGGTGCACGGACGGGGCATGAAGTCCTCGTCGTACTCGCCCTGTTGCGGAACGGGGATGTCACGCAGCACGCCCCCGGCGAGAACCTCCTTCTCGCTGCGCCAGTAGAGCTGCGGCAGCGCGGCGCATGCCGGGTCCTGGGGGTGGATCAACGCGCACCAGACCAGTTGGAGTACGTCCGTGCCCTCTGGGAACTGGAGCTGGGGCACATCGCGTGCGAACAGCTGGACTACCGGCACCATGGGAGCCGTCCCGGCCGGGCTCTTCTCGTTGGGCCAGGCCCAGTGTCCTGGTTGCCCGCAGTAGGGCCAGGGCTCGTCGGCGGGCCAGAGCATGGGGCCGCCCAGAGAGCTATCCCGGACACCGGGAGAGCCGCTCTCCGGCCACAGCAGCGTGGTCCGTCGGCCCAGAGTCGCGAGCTCGGGTATCAGGTCATCCAGATCGAACGGCGGACCTGCAAAGCTCTGCGTCACGGGCGGGCCTCCTCGGATCAGCAGCTTTCGGCACTTGGGCAAGCTACCTCTTCGTCCCGAAGCAACTTGCGCGGAGCTGCCTGCTTGGTCTGGTGCGTCGCTCACCTGTGACGTTTGGCGGGAGTGCGAGAGGTTCTCCTCCAGGGTCCTGCCGTCGTGGTGCCGCAAGTCGCCAAAGCCCACTACCGCAGACGTCGCGACACCACTGCCTTCAGCGCCATGAACTGTTCGACGAACTGCCACAGCGGATGCGGCCAGGAGGTGACAGCATGTCGCCGTGGTCACCATTGACGTCGGCGGAGTGGCCGATGAGCGGATGCTGCATCTCCTGCTGAAGCGAGAGCTTCGTTTTCCGGACTTCTACGGCATGAACTGGGCTGCCTTCTGGGACGCGATCACCGGTCTGGTCGAGATCCCGGACCACCTTCGATTTCTGGGCTGGGACCAGCTCGTCGACGTCACACCCCGAGGAGCCACCAGTCTTCGAAAGGCACTCGACAGTTACCGAGAGATGTACCGTCCTCAGTTCGTCGTCGAGTATGGGCAGGAATGAGCAAGCCGTTGTGCAGCGAACGGCACCACTGTCCGTGGCGCCTGCGCAGTCATCTCTTGCAGTGTCGGCAGGCCGTGAGGTTCTGCTTCTCGGCCTCTTCCTCGGGCATCGACACGTGACCCAAGTAGGTGTCCTGCTTCCCGTTCAGTGATGGGCAGTCGACATCGGTGTGGTACTTGACCCGGTGGTCCCCGTTGCGTACGTAGACGATGCTCATAGGGGTTCCTCGATGGGTTGTCCCGGCGACAGGTGATCCGCTCATGGCCGTCCGGCGGGTGCCGGGGCCGTGGTCAGTCCTGAATGTCGTGTTCCTTGCGGCCCAGGAGGATCAGGGCCGCTCCGCCGATCACCACCAGGCCGATGGCCGTGCCCGCGATGTAGGGGGTGGCGCTGGAGCCGCCCGTTTCGGCGAGGTTGGTGTCGGTGGCGGTGGTGCCGCCGACCGTGGCGGGGCTCGGATCGCTGAAGGTCTGGGTGGTCAGGCCGGAGGCCTCGGCGGCCTGGGTCTGGCAGTCCAGGACTCCGGCGAAGCGGGTCTCCGTGCCCTGCGGGCCGGTGATCGTGAAGTCGTAGGCCTGGTCTTCCTGGAGCGGGATGGTCACCGTGGTGGAGGTGCCCGCCGGGATGGTGTGCTCGACGTCCATCAGCTCGAAGGTGAAGTCCTCGTCGCCCTGATTGGCGACGGTGATGTCGACGCCCTTCTCGGCGCAGTCCTTCGCCGCCGACAGAGCCGGTACGGCACCCTGCTTCGCCCAGGTCGCGCTCGCCGTCGCGGACACGGTGGACTCGCTGGAGCCGGCCAGGATCTGCGTCTGGCTGCGGCTCTCGGAGGTGAAGGCGCGGCCGACGGGGATGGTGGTGGAGGCCTGGACCGTCAGTTCGGCCGATCCGGCGTCGGCGTCGGCGGGCACGTCGAAGAACAGCCGGCTGCCGTTCTTCGCGGCCGTCACCGGATCGCCGTCCTCGCCGACGATCCGCACTCCGCTGATCGCGGCGTCCATGGGCGGTGTCACCGTCACCGCGCTCGCGTCCGTGTGCACGGTGACCGGGCCGAGCAGCTCGCCGGGCCTACCGGAGACGGCCGGTGCGTCGAGGGTCAGGGACGCCTGCGGCTCGGCGGTGTCGCGGGCGGCCTTGTGGAGGTAGTCCGCGAGCTGCTCGGCCTGCGGGTCGACGGCGTCGACGTCCGCGTCGTCCGAGTAGCGCCAGATGGCCACCTGGGTGCCGGCCGCCGCGTCCTGCTCGGTGAGACCGCCGCGGATACCGGCCTTCTTTGCCAGCGAGGCGAGATCGTTGACCTGCGGGTAGGAGTTCTGCAGGATCCAGCGGATCCTGCCCGCGTGGCCGCCCGCGGCCAGCGAGGTGCCGCTCCAGGGCGTCTCGTGGTACTTGGCGTCCCGCTGTGTGGGATTGTGCAGGTCGACGCAGTACGTCTGCAGAGTGCCGCCGCCCTCGACGGTCATCTCGAACAGGCCCGCCGAGATGTCCTGGTCACCGCTGTCGTCATGGAGCACGGCGGCGCCGTAGGTCTTCAGGCCGCCTATGGTCGCGGTCGCACCGCCCTGGCTCTGCGTGGTCTCGTCGGCCGAGGCCGTGCCCGCGGAGGCGATCACACCGGCGGCGACCAGCCCGGACACCAGTGTCGCCGCGGCGAGGCGGGCCGCGCCCCGCCGACGCGCGAACAGCGCGGAGAACGAAGAAATCAACGCAATTCCCCTTCGAGCAGGACCCGTTGATGTGGGGGGTACGGTCCCTCCAGCAGAATCAGAAGCCCCATGAGCTACGTTCGGCATCCTAGAGACGCCCGCACGCCCCGCCTCGCGATCGGATCATCGATGGACGATCCGACTCGGAATCGTTATCCCCAAGATCGTCCGCGCGGCGCCGCGAGCAGAACTTGTCGACAGATCCACAGAGTTGTCATGAATGGACCGCATAGATCGTGTTCATCTCAGGTGGATCCGCCGACAGGCAGTCGGCCTGTTCAGCCCGAGACGCGCGCCGACGTCATCTCATATGACCTCACGTCACCGGTACCGGCTCCGGCTCGAGCGCCTGCACCGGCACCTGCTCCACCGCCGGTGCGGGCGTCTCCCAGTCGGGTTCCGGCAGTGAGGGCGCACCGGCGGCGGCCGGCTCGGGCCTGGCCGAGCGGCGGAAGGCCGACGTACCGCGGGCGAGGTCATGACCGATCGCCACCGCGTCGATGTCCGCCGAGGTCCAGCCCTGCTGCCCCTCCCGGGTCTCCGTGCGCACCTTCAGCCTGCCCCGCACGATCACGGGATCGCCCACGTTCAGCGAAGCCGCCGTGTTGGTGGCCAGTTGGCGGCCCGCCCACACCGTGAAGAAGTTGGTGTGGCCGTCGACCCAGCTGTTCTTCTCGCGGTTCCAGTAGCGCGCGGTCACCGCCAGCCGGAACCTCAGGGACGGCCCCGCCGCCAACTCCCGGTAGACCGGCCGCGTCGCCACGTTGCCCACCGCGCACACCATCGTCTCGTTCATCCCGCGAGTTCCTCCCCTCGCCCGCGCCCACCGGCCGGGCGGACACACGTACGGGCCCGTCCCGTACGGCTGCTGTCGTCCCGGTGACCGCGTCCGTCGCGATCGCCGTGGAGCCAGACTGCCGCCGCCGGACCGGGCCCGCCGAACGCTGTGGATCACCGCCCGCCTGTGGAGAAGTCCACCACCCGGACGAGTGAGCCCCGTCCACCCGCCGGCGGATTACCCCATGGATCACTCCTCCCCAGCCTCACAGCACCCCCGCTCCCACTCCCGTCACCCGCCCGTACTGCTCCCGCACCTCCCGGTACCGCAGCAGTTCCGCGGCCAGCGGATCCAGGACGCGGGCCCGGCCGCACCCCGCGGCCGCCTCCCGCAGCCGTCGTTCCGCGTCCTGCCCGTACCGCCGGGCCGGTCCCCGCGCCGCCATCCGGCAGCTCCACTCCACGAGCGGGCCGCCGACGATCCCCGCCACCATCAGCAGCACCGGAACACCCAGGTTCGGCGCCATGACCCCGGCGATCTGCCCCACCAGCCACAGGCCGCCCACGACCTGCAGGAGCGTCATGGACGCCTGCGCCAGCACGGCCACCGGCCACCACCCCGGCCGCGGCGGCCGCCCGGGCGGCAGTCCGGCCCGCCCGGCCAGCTCGTCCAGCGCCTCGGGCAGCCCCTGGGACCCGCGTACGGCGGCCTCCCGCACCGCCTGCGCCCAGGCCGCGGGCAGCCCGGCCGAGGCACGGTCGGACACCGTCCGCACCGCCTGCTCGACCCGCTGGCGCGCGGTGGCCTCCTCGTCGGTCTGGGTGCGGACCGGCGTACGGCCCGTGGGCGGGTCGCGCCGGACCTGGCACCACCGCCACAGCCGCAGCCACGGCGTCCCGCACGCGCGGTTGGCGTTGCGCAGCCAGGCTCGTTCGGCCGCCTCGCCCGCCGCGGTGGCGCCCACCGCGTCCGCGAGCCGGGCGGCGAACTCGTCCCGTGCCTCCTCGCTGAGCCCGGTGCGCTGCCCGGTGACGTAAACGGGCCGCAGCCCGGCTGCCGCGGCGTCGATGTCGGCCGAGACCCGACGGGCCGGCGCGCCGCGATCCGCGACGAACTGGCCGAGCAGCTCCCGCAGTTCGCCGAGGCCGTCACCGGTGAGTGCGGACAGCGCGAGGACGGTGGCGCCCGGTTCGCCGTACTCGCCGAGGGCGATGCCGTCCTCGTCGAGCAGCCGGCGCAGGTCGTCGAGGACCAGCTCGGCGGCCTCGCCGGGCAGCCGGTCGACCTGGTTGAGGACGACGAACATGATCTCGGCGTGCCCCGCCATGGGCCGCAGATAGCGCTCGTGGAGCATCGCGTCGGCGTACTTCTCAGGGTCCACGACCCAGATGACGGCGTCGACGAGCGCCAGGATGCGGTCGACCTGCTCGCGGTGCTGTACGGCGGCGGAGTCGTGGTCGGGCAGGTCGATCAGGACGAGCCCGCGCAGTTGGGCCTCCGCCTCGGCGTTCTGCACCGGCCGCCGCCGCAGCCGCCCGGGGATGCCCAGGCGGTCGATGAGGGTCGCGGCGCCGTCGCTCCAACTGCATGCGATGGGCGACGCGGTCGTCGGGCGCCGTACGCCCGTCTCCGAGATGGCGACCCCTGCGAGCGCGTTGAAGAGCTGGGACTTGCCACTGCCCGTCGCCCCCGCGATGGCGACGACCGTGTGCTGACCGGACAGCTTGCGCCGGGCCGCCGCCTCGTCCAGGACCCGGCCGGCCTCGGCGAGCGTCCTGTTGTCGAGCCGGGTCCGGGACAGCCCCACCAGTTCGCGCAGCGCGTCGAGCCGGGAGCGCAGGGGGCCGTCGTAGGCGAGCGGGTGTGCCGACAGGGCGGAGCCGGCGCGGATTTCCGCCAGGGTGGCCTGGGTTTCCTGCTGGACGGCGACGGAGTCCTCGTTCACCCGGCGCGCGATGAGGCCGTCGCCCCAGGGGCCGGCAGGGTCCGCAGGGGGGTCGGTCCGTGGGGTGGCGGTGCGTGGTCCCGTGCGGGTGCCGGTCCGGGATTCCGAGAGCGCCGGGGTGGTTTCCGCACGGGTGCCGTCGGCCACGCGCGCGTGCCCGGCCGGTTCCTTCCTCTCGGAGGACTCCGACCTCCCGGAGCCCTGGCTCTCGGACGCCGAGCCCCCGGGCTTCGCCGAAGCGGACTCCTCCGCCTCCTTTTTGTGCGCCCCCCTGCCCTCGGGCTTGTCCGCGGCTCCGGTCTCGGACCTGTTCTCGTCGGTCTCGATGGTTTCGACGGCCTTGTCGCTCCCTTCGCGCCGCTCGTCGTCGGAATCGCCGGAGCGGGCCATGTGATCCGAGCGATCCGAGCGATCCGCGTTGTGCGAGTGACCCGCGTTGTGCGGATGTCTCGAGTGACCTGAGCGATTCGAGTGATCCGAGTGATCCGAGTGATCCATGTGGTCCTGGTCAGTGAGGGCGGTCACCGGTCACCTCTCCTTTTGCAGTACGGACAGCGCGGCGATGAGCTCGGCCTGGGGTTCGGCGTGGACGTCGAGTCCGTCCAGGGGAGCGAGGCGGCGCTCGCGTTCGGTGTGCATCACGCGGTCCAGGTGTTCGGCGAGCAGCCGTCCGCCGCGGTCGCGCAGTCGCAGCGCGCCGTGCGCGCCGAGCCGTTCGGCGAGGCCCTCGCCCGCGGTGCGGACCCGGCGGCCGCCCAGCAGGGCGGTGGCGACGAGAGCGGCGACCACCTCGGGATCGGGCGCGGCCCCGCGCTCCAGGGCACGCACCTCGTCCTCCGCGTACTCCTCCAACTCCCGCCGCCATCGTCGTACGGCCATCGCGATGCGGTGCTCGGCGTTCTCCGGCATGGACTCCTCGTCCGTCAGGGCCGGTGCGGCGGAGGCCGGTTCGCGGCGCCAGGCCTCGGCGACGCGTTCGTCGGCTGCGGTGACCGCGCACAGCAGCAGGGCGGCCAGGCTCTCCACGAGGGCGTCCAGGAGTTCGCCCGCGGTGCAGTCCAGCGGGAAGGCGCGCCAGCGCTTGAGCGCGTCCCCGGCGAGTACGGCGCCGTTCTGCAACCGGCCCCGCACGCGCGCGTACTCGCTGTCGTAGGCCCCTTCCACCGCCGAGGTGAGGCGCAGGGCGGCCGCGTACTGTGCGGCGGCGGCGCTGGCGAGTTCGGGCATCCGGGAGGAGAGGGAGTTGAGCACGCCGTGGGCCGTGCGGGCCAGGACGTGGCGGCGGGAGGCGGCGTCCTCCGCGTGGTGGACGAGCCAGGCGCGCAGCGGGGCCACGGCGGTGGCCGGAAGAAGCCCACCGCCCCAGGCGGATTCGGGCAGTTCGGGCACGGTGAAGCGGGGCACCTCGCCGAGGCCGGCCTTGGTGAGCAGGGCGCCGTACTGCCGGGAGACCTCGCCGACGACCTGGTGGGGTACGCGGTCGAGGACGGTGACGAGGGTGGCGTCGTACTCCTTGGCGGTGCGCAGCAGATGCCAGGGGACGGCGTCGGCGTAGCGGGCCGCGGTGGTGACCATCACCCAGATGTCGGCGGCGCAGATCAGTTCGGCGGCGAGGACGCGGTTGTCGGCCACGAGGGAGTCGACGTCGGGGGCGTCGAGGAGCGCGAGGCCGGGTGGGAGGGTTTCGGTGGTCTCGATGCGCAGGACGCGGCGGTCGTCCCCGCCGGGGAGCAACAGGTCGTCCGCCGACTCCTGATGGGGCACCCACACGCGCGTGAGGCCGGGCAGGACCCGCATGCCGCTGAACCAGTGATGGTCCTCCGGATGGCAGACCAGTACCGGCGTCCGGGTCGTCGGCCGCAGCACGCCCGCCTCGCTGACGCGCCGCCCCACCAGGGAGTTGACGAGCGTCGACTTGCCGGCCCCGGTGGAACCGCCCACGACGGCCAGCAGGGGCGCTTCGGGCTGTCTGAGCCGGGGCACCAAGTAGTCGTCGAGCTGGGCGAGGAGTTCGTCGCGGTTGGCACGCGCGCGTGGCGCCCCCGCCAGGGGCAGCGGGAAGCGTGCGGCGGCGACACGGTCGCGCAGGGCGGAAAGTGCGTCGAGCAGCTGAGGCCGTACGTCCAAGGTCACCACATGCGAAGAATGCCCAATTTTAGGGGATTTATGAAGCATATAGGCATGTCTGCGCGCCGATAGGACACAAGGGACGGAAGGGGCGAGTGGGACATCGCCACAGTCCAGGCATAACGAGTGCACAACACCCGGGGTGCGAGAGGCCAAAAGCGATGCACGATTCGCACCTGCCTGCGATTATCAGGACCGCTTCACTGAACCTCCACATTGAGCCACGGAGGCGAAGCAACCAGGACAAGGAACCGGGAGCCCTATCCTTGTCCCCGGCAACGTCACGGATCAGCCCACACCCGGGCAGCACGTACGAGGCCACCACACCGGCCCCCGTAGCTCAGTGGATAGAGCAGGCGCCTTCTAAGCGCTTGGCCGCAGGTTCGAGTCCTGCCGGGGGCGCAAGTCTCCGCCCTCCCCCTGGGAGGGCTTTTTGCTGGTCAGAGTGGGTTTCGCTCGGCGTCGGTCTCGCTCGTCGGCACCGGGTTTCGCGGGTGGTCGTGTCGTACACGTGTCGAAGATCTCGGTGGGGAAGCCTCGGTCTCCGTCGGCCGGCTCGGGGAGATCTCCAGCAGCCTCCAGGCGCACGGCGCGCCATGTGCGGCGGGCAGGCGAGAAATGATCTACCGAGCGCGTGAGTCCCTGGACAGACTTTCCGCATGGGGGCAACCACTGAACGCGCCGCATTCCGCCTGACGTTCACCGACTACCGTCAGGACCCGGACGACAGCGACGTCCTGCGCCGAGCCGTCACGATCCAGGCGGACCGACTCACCTTCCGCGATGAGCATCTGACGCTCTGGCTCGCCGGAACCGAAGTGGGGCACTTCCCGCTGGAGATCATCGAGTCCGTGTGCCCCGAAGCACAGCCCGGCAGGATCCGGGCATCCCCGGAAGAGCTCCGGGCGCGATACCCCAGCATGGGCGCCCCCTGGTCCGCCGAGGACGACGAACGTCTCCTCGCCCTTTACCGGCAAGGCGAACGAAGCCTCGACTCTCTCGGTAGGAAGTTCGGCCGGAAGCCCAGCGCCATCGGCTCTCGTCTGGCGAAGCTCGGCCTCGAAAGTCTCGGCTGAGCGGGTCCCTCCGATCAGCAGCCACGACGGCTCACCTGAGGCACGGACACGCCTCCCGCGGGGGCGCTCGGGCTCCGCGGCCTGACGGCTGGGGTCGTCCGTCGTCGCCGGTCGTCGCCGGTCGTCGGCGAGTGGCTTCGGGGGACGTCGGACGGCCCGGGGGCGGCCCAGCGGGGATCGTCCGCTCTCTGTCGGGCAGCGCTGTCCCGAACCCCCAGGTCAGCCGTCCCCCACCAATCGGGTTAACACCCAGGGGTGGCGGTCAGGCAAGATGGGGTGTATCTGCCCACTGCCAGATTTCAAGCTGCCGGACGGTTTCTCTTGGCTGAGTACATCTACACCATGCGCAAGACGCGCAAGGCAATCGGCGACAAGGTGATCCTTGACGACGTCTCGCTGAACTTCCTGCCCGGCGCGAAGATCGGTGTGGTCGGCCCGAACGGTGCCGGTAAGTCGACCATTCTGAAGATCATGGCGGGGCTGGAGCAACCCTCGAACGGTGACGCTTTCCTGTCGCCGGGGTACACCGTCGGCATCCTGCTCCAGGAGCCGCCCCTCAACGAGGAGAAGACCGTCCTGGAGAACGTCCAGGAGGGTGTCGCCGAGGTCAAGGGCAAGCTCGACCGGTTCAACGAGATCGCCGAGCTGATGGCCACCGACTACAGCGACGCGCTGCTCGACGAGATGGGCAAGCTCCAGGAGGAGCTCGACCACGCGAACGCCTGGGACCTCGACGCCCAGCTCGAGCAGGCCATGGACGCGCTCGGCTGCCCGCCCGGCGACTGGCAGGTCACCAACCTCTCCGGTGGTGAGAAGCGCCGGGTCGCCCTGTGCAAGCTGCTGCTGGAGGCGCCCGACCTGCTGCTCCTCGACGAGCCCACCAACCACCTCGACGCCGAGTCGGTGAACTGGCTGGAGCAGCACCTCGCCAAGTACGACGGCACCATCGTGGCCGTCACCCACGACCGGTACTTCCTCGACAACGTCGCCGGCTGGATCTGCGAGGTCGACCGCGGCCGGCTGCACGGCTACGAGGGCAACTACTCCAAGTACCTGGAGACCAAGACCACCCGTCTCAAGGTCGAGGGCCAGAAGGACGCCAAGCGGCAGAAGCGGCTCAAGGAAGAGCTCGAGTGGGTGCGGTCCAACGCCAAGGGGCGTCAGGCCAAGTCCAAGGCCCGTCTCGCCCGCTACGAGGAGATGGCCGCCGAGGCCGACAAGATGCGGAAGCTGGACTTCGAGGAGATCCAGATCCCGCCGGGCCCGCGGCTCGGCAGCATCGTCGTCGAGGTCAGCAACCTCACCAAGGGCTTCGGCGACAAGGTCCTCATCGACGACCTCAGCTTCACCCTGCCGCGCAACGGCATCGTCGGCGTCATCGGCCCCAACGGCGCCGGCAAGACCACCCTCTTCAAGATGATCCAGGGTCTGGAGACCCCGGACTCCGGCGCCATCAAGGTCGGCGAGACCGTCAAGATCTCGTACGTCGACCAGAGCCGGGCGAACATCGATCCGAAGAAGACCCTGTGGGCGGTCGTCTCCGACGAGCTCGACTACATCAATGTGGGCCAGGTCGAGATGCCGAGCCGCGCCTACGTCTCCGCCTTCGGGTTCAAGGGCCCGGACCAGCAGAAGCCGGCCGGCGTGCTCTCCGGCGGTGAGCGCAACCGTCTGAACCTGGCGCTCACCCTCAAGCAGGGCGGCAACCTGCTGCTCCTCGACGAGCCGACGAACGACCTCGACGTCGAGACGCTGTCGAGCCTCGAGAACGCGCTGCTGGAGTTCCCGGGCGCGGCCGTGGTCGTCTCCCACGACCGGTGGTTCCTCGACCGCGTGGCCACGCACATCCTCGCCTACGAGGGCGACTCCAAGTGGTTCTGGTTCGAGGGCAACTTCGAGTCGTACGAGAAGAACAAGATCGAGCGGCTGGGGCCGGACGCCGCTCGTCCGCACCGCGCCACCTACAAGAAGCTGACCCGGGGCTGATCGATCTTGCGGCACATCTACCGCTGCCCGCTGCGCTGGGCGGACATGGACGCGTACGGCCACGTCAACAACGTGGTCTTCCTCCGCTACCTGGAGGAAGCCCGTATCGACTTCCTGTTCCGCCCGGACAAGGACTTCCAGCAGGGGTCCGTGGTGGCGCGCCACGAGATCGACTACAAGCGGCAGCTCGTCCACCGGCACTCGCCGGTCGACATCGAGCTGTGGGTCACCCGGATAAGGGCGGCGTCCTTCACCATCTCCTACGAGGTGAAGGACGGCGACCAGGTCTACGTCACCGCCTCGACGGTGATCGTGCCGTTCGACTTCGAGGCGCAGCGGCCGCGCCGGATCACCGCCGAGGAGCGCGAGTTCCTCGAGGAGTACCGGGACGACGCCGAGGAGGCCGTCGCCGCATGACGGTGCTCCACCTCGCCGACGAGAGGGAGGCGGCGGACCTCGCGGCCTTCCTCTCCCGGCTGCTCCACTACGACCGTGGAGCAGCGGTGCGCCTGCAGGCCGCCGGGAAGGCGCTCGCCGTGTTCGGCCGCCCGCCCTCCTTCGAGGTGCTCGCGATCCGTGCCGTACGGCTCGCCAAGCCGTACGAGGACGGGCTCGACGTCACGCTGGACGTGACCGTGTCGGCCGGTGAGCTGCTGGAGACCGTGGACGAGGCCGCGGCCACGACGGCGGTACCCGTGGCCGTCACCGGGCCGCCGTGGGCGGGCGTGCTGCCGCCCAGGGGCGGCTGGCAGCCCGAGGAGGGGCTGCCGGCGCCGGACGCGCTGCGTGCGACGGTCGGCGCGGCTGTCGGCGAGTTCCGGCGCCGCACGGAGGAACTCGCGCCGGACGGCCGTACGCGCGCCGAACTCGACCGGATCGGACGGGAGATCTGGTCCCGGACGGTCGCCGGCACCGGACTTCCGGTACGGGCCGTGCACGCGGCCCAGTCACTGGGCTTCCTGCGGGCCGCGGCGACCCCGGCGGAGCTGGTCCTGCTCTCGTCGGGCGCGTGGCTGCGGCTGCGCACGCCCTACGGGTCGATCGCCGTACGACGTGCGGGGCAGGGCGGCCTCGGGATGCCGGCCCTCAGCGTCCGCTGACCCGGCCCTTCCCGCTCACTCGGGCGCGTTCACCATCGACGCCGCCGCGTACGTCAGGTAGTTCCACAGCGTCGTCTCGTGCTCCTCGGACAGGCCGAGCTCGTCGACCGCGTCGCGCATGTGCCGCAGCCAGGCGTCGTGCGCGGCCCGGTCGACCACGAACGGCGCGTGCCGCATGCGCAGCCGCGGGTGGCCGCGGTTGTCGCTGTACGTCGTGGGACCGCCCCAGTACTGCATGAGGAAGAGCACGAGACGCTCCTCGGCCGGCCCCAGGTCCTCTTCCGGGTACATGGGCCGCAGAACCGGGTCCCCGGCGACTCCCTCGTAGAAACGGTGGACCAGTCGGCGGAAGGTCTCCTCCCCACCGACCTGCTCGTAGAAGGTCTGCTCCTGAAGCGTGCCGCGCCGAATCTCTTTCACCTCACCATCGTCTCAGACGGGTGGACGGAGGACGGAAGTCCTAGGACACCCTCGGGCCACGCTCGCCTCGGAGCGCGTTCCGCAGCACAGTGGGACGTATGGGCGCCCCTGTTCCGGAGAACGACGACGAACTCGAGGCCCTCGCCGTCTCGGCGCGGGCCGGCCTGGTGCGTCTGATCGAGGCGAGCGGGGCCTTCGCCGCCGACCCCGGCTGGCGGGACGCCTTCGCGGCGGTCCCGCGCCACCTCTTCGTGCCGTACTACTACGTCAGCGGCGTCGGCGGACACGAACGGCGCTGGGGGGAGAGCCCCGACCCGCGCACCCGGGAGCGCTGGGTGCTCGGCGCCTACGAGGACGTCCCGCTCGCCACCCGGCTGCGCGACGGCGAACTGCTCTCGTCCAGCAGCCAGCCCTCCCTGATGGCGCTGATGCTGGCCGAGCTGCGGGTGGAGGAAGGCGACCGGGTCCTGGAGATCGGCGCGGGCACGGGGTACAACGCGGCGCTGCTGGCGCACCGGCTGGGCGACGAGCTCGTCACCACCGTCGACCTCGACCCGGAGATCACGGAGTCCGCGCGCCGCCATCTCGCCGCCGCCGGGTACCACCCGGCCGTCGTCACCGGGGACGGGGCGCGCGGGGTGCCGGAGCGGGCACCCTACGACCGGATCATCGCGACCTGCCAGCTGGCGTCGGTCCCGCGCGCCTGGATCGCCCAGTGCCGCCCCGGCGCGCTGATCCTGACCCCGCTGGCGACCGGACTGGTCGCGCTGACCGTGCGGGACGCGGCGCACGCCGAGGGGCATTTCCTGCACAGCCCCGCCTACTTCGTGCCGCTGCGTGGGGAGAGCCGGCCCGAGTCCGGGCCGGTCGCGCTCGGCGGGGTGCCGCACCGGGCCAGGGAGAGCGACCTGTTCCGCTTCCTGCTGGCCCTCACCCGCACCGCCCTCGATCCGCAGGAGGCGTACGCGCTGTGGGAGCGCGAGGGCATGCCGGACCGGCGGCGCTACGGGGTCACGGTCGGCCCGGAGGCCGCCTGGGCGTGGCTGGACGACCCGGAGGGGCCGTACGCCTGGCCCCTGCCGGGGTCGTCGGGCGCACGGCTCGTCGAGCCCTGAGGGAGCGCCCCCGCCGGGTCAGCCCCGCCGGATGGTGATCGTCGTCCAGGCGCCCACGTGCACCCGGTCGCCGTCCTGCAGCGGTACCGGGACGAAGGGCTGGATCGGCTCCTCGCCGTTGTTGACCGTCGTGCCGTTCGTCGAGTTCTGGTCGACGACCGCCCAGCTGCCGTCGGGCTGCTGGACCAGGACCGCGTGCTGGTGCGAGACACCCGGGTCCTCCGGCGGCACCGACAGGTCTATGTCGGGGGTCTCGCCGGTGGAGTGCCGGCGGCGGCCGATGGTGACCTGGTTGCCGGTGAGGGTGCGCTGCTGCTCGGGCGAGTACGCGGGGAGGTTGAGCCCCGTGGCCTCCGGGCCCGAGCGCTGCATCATCGCCATGAAGTACGCGCGGTCCGGGCCGATCGTCGCCGTCCAGGTCGCCGGCGCCTGCGGGAACGCCGGACCGGGCGGGGGCGCCTGCGTGGAACCGGGCTGCGGATAGCCGTAGCCGCCCTGCTGTGGGGCACCGGGCTGCGGGTAGCCGTAGCCGCCCTGAGGGGAGGAGCCGTGGCCCTGGCCGGTGTGCGACGGCGGGGAGATCACCCAGTCGTCGTCGCCACCGCCGAAGCCGCCACCGCCGGGCTGCGGGCGGCCCGTCTCCTGCGGGAACCCGGGCGGGGCCGGCGGACCGGAGGGCTGGAAGGCCTGTGGGGCCTGCGGCATCCCGGGGCCGCCGGGACCACCGGGCCTGTTCTGCCCCGGCGGCGGCGGAACCGGCCGCGAGGGGTCGGCACCGAAACCGCCCGGACCACCAGGACCCGACGGGCCGCCCGGCCCCTGCTGGCCGGGCCCGGAGGAGGGCTCGCGGCCGAAGGGGTCGGCGGGATCGCGCCGGAAGGGGTCGGAGGGCGGACCGGACGGCTCACGTCCGAAGGGGTCCGAGGGCGGACCGGCGGGGTCGCGCCGGAAGGGGTCGGGGGACGACGGACCGGACGGCTCACGGCCGAACGGGTCGGAGGACGGCTCACGGCCGAACGGGTCCGCGGGCGGGCGACCACCCGGACCGCCGCCCTGCTGCCCACCGGGCTCCCGTCCGAAGCCGCCCCCGGGCTCCCGCCCGAAGCCGTCACCGGATTCCCGTCCGAAGCCGCCCCCGGGCTCCTGCCCGAAGCCGCCACCAGGCCCGCCGGGCGCACCCGGCGGCGGCCCCGACGGCTCGCGACCGAACGCCCCCGGGCCTCCGCTCGTGCTGCCGGGCCCCGACGGCTCGCGACCGAAAGCTCCCGGGCCCCCGCTCGTGCTGCCGGGCCCCGACGGCTCGCGACCGAAAGCTCCCGGGCCCCCGCTCGTGCTGCCGGGCCCCGACGGCTCGCGTCCGCCGAAGGCGCCGGGCGGCCCGGACGGCTCACGACCGAACGGCGACGCGCCACCGGGTCCCGAGGGGTCCGAGCCGAACGGGGGGATCGGCTCGGCGGGGCGGTTCACCTGCGACGGCCGGGAGCTCTGGTAGTCGAAGGAGTCGGTGCCGCCGTAGGACGGCGGCGGTGGCTGGAAGCGCCCGCCCTGACCGCCAGGGCCACCGGGGGAGGCCGGGGGGCGTGGGGCGGCCGGGGTGTAGGAGGTCGCCGTGTTGGTGAGGAAGTTCCACCGGCACTCCTCGCAGAACGGCGCACCGCCCTCGCGGGGCGTGCGGCACTGCGGGCAGAGCTCGGGCTCGTGGTTCGGCACGGCGGACAGGTGGCCCCGCCCGCCGGGACGGCCCCCGGGAGGGTCGGGCTGGGTGCCCTGCGGGGGTGGGAAGCCATAGCCGCCGGCGGTGGGGGGCGGCGGCGGGGGCGGAGGTACGGCACCGGCCATGCGGTGACCGCAGACCTCGCACCAGTCGTCGGAACCCGACTGGTGTCCGTTCGGGCAGGTCGGCATGTCGGCGCGTCCCCCTCTCCTTCAGGTACGTGCTAGTACGTCACTTCTTTACACGAACAGTCTTTGTGGACCGGGTCTCGAGGGTCATCTCGTCGGCCTCCGCGACCTTCGCCTTCAGTCGCACAGTACCTGTCGTGGCGTCGACCACGTCCACCACCTTCGCAAGCAGTTTCGCAGTATCCGCGTTCCCCGAGACGCTCGCGAGCTGCACGGCCCGGCCCAGTTTGGCCGTCGCCCCGTCCATGTCCCCCGCTTTGCGCAGGTCCAGCCCCTGCTGGATGACCTGCGCCAGTTCCGCCTGTCCGGTGTAGTGCGCGACCTGCGGGTTGATGGAGGTGGACGCGGCCATGTCGTCCGTCCACACGGCCCTGACCAGGCCCGGGGCGGCCGCCAGGGGCTGCGCCTCGCCGTCCGGCTTCGGGACGACCAGCGAGACCCTGGCCGCCAGCATCTCCCGGCCCACCTCGGCCGCCGGGACCTCGACGCACACGTGGTAGTCGCGGGACTCGTCGCCCCAGGAGCCGGTGGGGTAGTCGCCGGCGCGCGGGCCCGCCTCCGTGCGGCGGTCGGTGAGTTCCTCGACCGTCGGCGCGACCTGCTTGACGAACTTGATGGTGGTGCCGACGGGGGTCCACAGGCGCAGCGCCACGTCCGCGACCTCCTTGCCCATCGCCGTCTCCATCATCTGTGTGAAGTCGGCGGCGAGACCGGTCGGGTCGGCGACGATGTCGGCTGTGCCGAGCAGTGCGGAGGCGATTCCTGTGACTTCTTTCACTTCCCAGTCGGTGCCCACACCGCGGGCGTCACAGGTGAACCGGCCCGCGCAGTCGTCGAGGGCGGCCTTGAGGTCGCTCGGCGACTCGTGCTCGTTGCGGCCGTCGGTGAGGAGGATGCCGTGCCGGATGGCGACCTCGGCGGAGGACAGCAGCCGGTCGGCGAGCCGCAGCCAGGTGCCGATCGCGGTGCCGCCGCCGGCGCTGAGCCGGCGCAGGGCCTGCTTGGCCTGCTCGCGGGTGGTGCGGTCGGCGACGGCGAGGCGGCCGCCGCCGGGGTAGACCTCCTTGGCGACGTGCGTGCCGCCGACCACCGCGAAGTGCACCCCGTCACGCAGGGTGTCGATGGCGGCGGCCGTGGCGTCACGGGCGTTGCGCATCTTGGCCGGCGGGTAGTCCATCGAGCCGGAACAGTCCACCATGATCGCCACGGCGGCGGACGGGCCCGCGCCGGGCGAGTACAGGTGCGGTGACGAGACCGCGCTGCCGACCGTGCCGCCGCCGGTCGAGGTGACCGTGACGATCGCGTTGACCTCGCGGCCGCCCTCCGGCAGGTACTCGTTCTGGTAGACGTCCACCGAGAACTGCGGCACGTTCGACTTCGAGAAATTGGCCATGGCTGCTCAGATCCCCCTCGAAAACCCCGTGTTCACAGGGTGAATTCCGGTTACGGACCGGTCCCCTCCGGTCCGTACGACTGCCACGCGGTGGAGCCGCATATCGGCACAAGCCGTTGGTGGCCTCAGGCCGATCCTGCCCCCTGCGGCGGCGCGGGGAACGGCAGGACGGCCACTGTTACGTTGTCGTGGCCCCCGCCGTCCAGGGCGTGCCCGACGAGGACCTGGGCGCCGTGCAGCGGCCGTACGGCGGCGTCGCGGGGGACGACCTCGGCCATCTCCTCGGCCGCCTCCGCGTAGTTCCACAGGCCGTCGGTGCACACCACGACCGCACCCGGCCGGTCCGGCTTGAAGGAGGCGGTGTGCGGCTCCAGTTCGTAGGCGTCCGCGCCGAGCCAGCCGGTGATCGCGTGGGCGCGCTCGTCTGCGTAGGCCTCCGCCTCGCTCATCAGGCCCGCGGCGACCATCTGGGCGGCCCAGGAGTCGTCCTCGGTGAGCCGGGCGGGGGGTGAGGTGCGGTCGGCGGGGACCCAGTAGGCGCGGCTGTCGCCGACCCAGCCGACGACCAGCAGGCCGGCGGTGACGACGGCGCCGACCAGGGTGCAGGCCGGGGCGTTCTGGTGGGGGGCGTGCTCGCGGGCCGTGGCGGGCTCGGCGGCCAGCGCGTTGACCGCGTGCGAGGCGGCGACGATCGCCTCGTGCATCGCCTGCTGCGGGTGGGTGCCCTGGGGCAGGGCGGCCAGCAGTGCTTCGCTCGCGGCCTTCGACGCGGCCATGGAGGCGTCGTCGGGGCGGGTCGCCGAGGAGACGCCGTCGCAGACGATGGCGACGAGCGCGGGGGAGCCGTCGGGCAGGACGGTGTGGCCGAGCCCGAACGCGTCCTCGTTGCGGTGGTGGCGCAGACCGCGGTCGCTGACGGCGGCCAGCGGTCCCGACTCCAGCTCCATGTGGTCGCGTTCGCGAGGCTGGGCGTGGCCGCAGTTCTCGCAGTACCCGTCGTCGTCGACGCGCCCCGCGCGGCACGCCACGCACACCTTGGAGTTCTCGGCGACGGCGGCGGCCTCCGCGGCCACCCGGGGGTCCGGCGCCTGCAACGGATACTCCTCGGGTTCGGCGGGCCGGTCGAACCGGACGCCGGGGACGGGGGACTCGGGAGTCCCCGGGCCGCCGACGTGCGGGGGCGGCGGCAGCGGGGCGCCCGGGTGGCCGGGCGGCGGCGGGTCCAGGTGTGGGGGCGGCGGTGTCGCGCCGGCCTCGGCGCCCGGCAGGGGTACCGGAGCGCCCGCCCCCGGTGGCGGAAGCGGCACCGGTGATCCGTTCATGGTGAGGGTCGGGTGGTCGTCGGGGTGGGGCGGTACGACCGACAGGTCGTATCCGCACGCACCGCAGAAACGGTCACCCGTGTCGAGCGGCTCCGCGCAGCTCGGACACGTCGGCAGGGCGGCCTGCCGGGGCATCTGGGACATCAACTACACCCACGTCCGGGGGCGGTAACGGTTGGCACGTTCCACCAGGTCGATCCTCTCCTCACCGCCGGTCGCCAGCCGGGCCAGCGTGCGGTACGAGCGCTCCAGGCCGAAGCGGAGCCCCCGCTCGTCCAGCCGGCTGCCGAGCAGTGGCCGCCGGGCGTCCTCGGAGGCGCCCTGGCCACCGGAGAGTATCCAGTCCAGCGCGCAGCCGAGGACTTCCGCGGACAACTGCTCCCGCCGCGTGGGGTCGAGGCCGTACGCCTCCAGCGCCTCGACCTGCGCCGCCGCCGCGATGAGGTCCTCCTCGAAGGGTACGTCGGCGGCGGCCCCGGTCCGCTGCCGGAGCCGTGCCCGCACCGCCGCCACCCGCGCGGCGGTGTAGTGGATGGACGCCTCCGTCACCGATTCGAGCGTGCGTACGGCGCTACGGCGGTCCCCGGCGGCGAGCTGCACGCGCGCCAGCCCGAACGCGGTGCTCACGTAACTCGGGTCGGTCGACCAGACCAGGCGGTAGTACTCGGCCGCGTTGTCCAACTGGCCCAGCAGCTCCGCGCACAGACCGAGCGCCAGCTTGGGCGCCGGCTCGCCCGGGAAGGCGTCGTAGATCGCGTCGAAGGCCAGCGCGGCGCCCTCGTGGTCGCCGGTGACCAGGGAGACCACGCCTCTGTACCAGACGACCCGCCAGTCGTCGGGCCGTTCCTCCTCCAGCTTCGCCAGCGATGCGAGGGCGGCCTGATGGTCGCCGTTCTCCAGCCGGCCGCGGATCTGCCGCAGCCGGGTCTCCACGGACGGCGCGGGCGCGGCGGCGAGAGCCGTGATCAGCTCCCCGGGCGCCGAGGTCATCAGGCCCGCGAGGAAACCGGCGTTGGGGTCGGTGGGATCCACGTGCGGGACGGGCAGCGCGAGCCCGGCGGCGGGCGCGGGGACGGTTCTCACCAGGCCGGGAGCCGGGGCGGCGGTCTGGACGGCGG
Organism: Streptomyces sp. NPDC002588; assembly: GCF_040295925.1. NCBI lineage: Bacteria > Bacillati > Actinomycetota > Actinomycetes > Kitasatosporales > Streptomycetaceae > Streptomyces > Streptomyces sp. NPDC002588. The sequence goes on along the minus strand of NZ_JBEOWF010000012.1, from coordinate 44,999 downwards.
TCGTGGGCGTGGAACTCCCGTTGCCGGGGCGGGACTTGGTGACCCGTGCGCCGAGCCGCGACACCTCGCCGTCCAGTTTCGGGAACAGCTCCGTGTCCGTGACCTTCACCTCGGGCCCGAACAGCGTCGACAGGGCCGGCCGCGCCCGGCCGCTCTGCAGCGAGACGACCTCCCGCAGCACGCCCGTGAGCTGCTCGGCCATCTCCTGCGCGGAGGCGAACCGGCGGGCCGGGTCGGGGTCGGTGGCGCGGACCAGCAGCCGGTAGAACGACTCGTACTGGCGGAAGACCTCGATGTTGTCGGGGTCGGGGAGGGAATCGACGAAGACCGTCGTGTAGCCCTGGAAATCGAAGGTCAGGACCGCGAGTGTGCGGCCGACCGTGTAGAGGTCGCTCGCCACCGACGGGCCGACGTCCGCGACCTCCGGCGCCTGGTAGCCGACCGTGCCGTAGATGGCCGACTCGTCGTCGTCCATCCTGCGCACCGCGCCCATGTCGATCAGCTTGAGCTGGTCCTCGGTCTGGATCGCGTTGTCGACCTTGAAGTCGCAGTAGAGGAGGTTGCGGCTGTGGAGATGGCCGAGGGCCTCCAGGGCCTCGATGCCGTACGCGCAGGCCTGCTCCACCGGCAGCGGATCCCGCTTGCCGCCGGACGTGCGGCGCTCGTTGGCGATCTCCTTGAGGGACTTTCCGCCGACGTACTCCATGACGATGTAGCCGTCGAGCGAGCCGGTCCGCTGGTCGAGGTGCTCCACGAAGTTGTAGATCCGCACGATGTTGGCGTGCTCGATCTCCGCGAGGAAGCGCCGCTCGGAGATCGCGGCCTCCATCGCGTCCTGGTCGCCGGTGTCGAGGAGGCCCTTGAGGACCACCCAGCGGTCCGAGACCGCGCGGTCCACCGCCAGGTAGATCCAGCCCAGGCCGCCGTGCGCGAGGCAGCCCACGACCTCGTACTGGCCGTGCACGACGTCCCCGGCCTTCAGCTTCGGCACGAAGGAGTACGGGTGGCCGCACTTGGTGCAGAAGCCCTCGGTGCGCCCGGCGTGCTCACCGCGCGCGCGGCCCACCGGCGCGCCGCAGTCCGAGCGCGAGCAGTACCGCTTGCGCTCGGGCACCTCGGGGTTCTCCAGGACCATCGCGCGCGGGTCGGGGCGCGGCACCTGCGGCACCGAGACCAGGCCGACCCCGAGCCGGGCCCGCCCGGAGGAGCCCGCCGAGGAGCCGGAGCTGCGCACCGACACCGAGCGGCCCGTCGACTTGCCCGACACGGAGCGCGAGAGCCGTCCCGACACCGAGCGCCGCGACTTCGCCGACTGCGACGACGTACGCGAGCTGCGGGAGCTGGCGGGCGTGCTGCCGCTGCCCGGCGAGCCGACCAGGCCTCCCCCGGAGGCGGGACCCACGGCCGACACCACCGGGGCGAGCCCGCAGGTGTCGCAGTACAGCTCGCCGCCGCCCACGTCCTCGTACGACCCCTCGCAGCCCGGCCGCTGACACGTCTGCCCTGCCTGACTCATGGCTACTGCTCCCCCCTGTGGTCCTGAGGTCCGCCGCTCGGCTCCGAGCCCTGCTCCGTCGCGCGCGGGGCGGCCAGCTGTTCGGCGGCCGCCCGCTGGTAGCGCAGGACGGCCTGTTCGGCGACGCGCAGATCGCAGGGCGCGCTCCACAGCATGCGGCGCGCCGCGTCGTAGCGTTCGATGAGGAACGGGTCCTCGGCGAGCCCGTGCCGGGCCACCTTGGCCTTGTAGGCGTCGAGCCGGCCGCGCAGCTCCGCGCGGACCGCGAGCGGCGCGGTCACCGCCGTGAGCGACTCGCGGGCGCGCAGCAGTTCGTCCTCCGCCTTGCGCTCCAGGGACTCAAGGAGCGGGGACAGCCGGTGCCACTGCGCGTGCCGCCGGTACTCGGCGGCCGTCGCCAGCTGCTCCTGCAGCACGGTCGGCGGACCGCTGACCACCGGCACCTCCGTCGCCGCGATCTTCGCGAGCACCTCACCGCGCGCGGTGCGCGCCTCGGCGAGCGTACGGTCGGCGCGGCTGAGGACGTCCCGCAGCTTCACGAGCCGCTGCTCGGCGTCCTGACGGACCGTCAGCACGGCGTCGATCTCCCGCCGTACGTCCTCCAGGGCGCGCGCCTCACGGTCGTAGACCGTGGTGTCCGGGCGACCGCCGCCGGGCGCCGAACTGCCCTGCGCGGGAACCCAGTACGCCAGCGGGTCCGAGACCACCTCCTCGCGCAGCCGCGTCAGCGTGTGGGTGATGCGCTCCAGGTCGTCGCCCGCCGGGTGCTCGCCGGGGCGCACACCCACGGAGTGCGCGAGCCGACGGGTGCGCTGGAGCTCCGCGGCCAGTAAATCGATCCGCGCGGGCAGCGCCGACCACACCGCGTCGGCGGTGACGACCATGTCCAGCGACGAGGCGTACAGCTCGTTCATCCGGTCGACGAGGGAGGCCAGGGAGAAACTCTGACTGAGCCTGCCGGTGCCGAACAGGGTGGGCGCGTTCGCCGTGGCGGTGGTGGAGCCGGCGACCGTGACGGACTCGCCGCGCAGCAGTTCCGTCAGCTCCACCAGGTCCTCGCGGCTGGACCAGCGGCGCCGCGAGCGGATCTCCCGCGCGCAGCGCAACGCGTCCGTGTACGCGTCGAAGTACGCCCACAGCAGCGTGATCGACGCCTCCGCGGTCGCCCAGCGCTCCTTGGTGACACCGGTCAGCTCGGCGCCCTCGAGGAGCCTGCGGCCCGCGTGGTCCTGCAGGGCGAGGAGGGAGGTCTCGATGGCCTCGTGCTCCGCGCCGAGCCGCGCCAGCGCACGGTCGACCTCGTCCCGGTCCATCACCGGCCCGGGGGGTCCCGTGACGCTGCCCATCGATCACCTCTCCGCTGCTGTGTCGGTCGTCACGCTCGGTGCACTGCCTTGCCTGCCGGTCCGTCAGTTCTTGCGCAGGTACTGCGGCGCGTCCGGCTTCGACGAGTCCGCGTCCGGCCCCAGTGTGGCCGACAGCCACGTGTCGTACGACTCCTGCCAGCCGTTCGCGCGGTAGTCCACGAGGATCTGGTTGACCCGGCGTACCAGGTCGTCGGCGTCCTTGTTCATCGCCACGCCGTAGTACTCGGTCGTGAACGGGGCGCCCATCAGTTTGACGGTCGGGTCCTGGGCTGCCTGACTGGCCGCGAGCGCGCCGTCGGTGACGACCGCGTCGACCTCGCCGAGCTGCAGCCGGACCAGGCAGTCGAGCTGGTTGGGGACGGGAGGGACGATGTCGACGGAGGAGGGAATGGGGCTCCCCTTGTCCCGGTCCTCGGTCATCGTGCGGTTGGCCGTGGAACTGGCCGCCGTGCAGACCTTTTTGTTCGCCAGCGTGTCGTTGTAGCCGGTGATCGTCGAGGAGCGGGGAGCGAGGACCTGCTGTCCGGTCTTGAAGTACGGTGCGGAGAACGCGACTTTGCCGAGACGGTCGCAGGTGATCGTCATCGTGCGCACGACCATGTCGACCCGGTGCGCCTGGAGGGCCGGGATGCGCTGGTCGGTGGGGATCGCCTTGAACAGCACCGCCTTCGGGTCGCCGAGGATGTCCTTGGCGATCCGGTGCACCAGGTCGATGTCGAAGCCCTCGAGCTCCGCCCCGGAGTTGTTCGGGTCGCGGTAGCCCCAGCGGTAGCTGTTCTGGTCGACGCCGACGATCAGCTTGCGCTTCTCGCCCTGCCGGGCCTTGATCTTGGCGATCGTCTCGCCGTCCGCGCCCGACGGCGAGAGCGTCTGCTTCTCGGGGTCGGTGCAGTGGGAGTCGGCCGCCGTGGTGCCCTGGGCGACCCCCGGACCGGTCAGGCCCGTCGAGCCGTCGCCGCCCCGGGGCTGGGACAGCGGCAGCAGCAGCACGAAGGCCAGCGCGAGGGCGCAGAGGGCAGCCATCGCCCCTACTCCGCCCCAGCCCTTCAGACCGTCCCGTACACGTCGCGCACGCATCGTCACGCCCCCTCTCACCGGTACTCCGACAGCCTGCGGCCGATGCCGAGCACCGCGCCCGCCGCGGCCAGCAGGGCGAGGACGGCCGCGCCGACCGGCAGCCCGGTCATCGCGTCCCGGCCGCCGCCGGCCGCGTGCTGCCACTCGGTCTGCTCGAGCTCGAGTGCGTGGTCCAGGTTCTTGTCGACGCTGTCGAAGCACGCGCCGGTCGCGTCCTTGCCGCCGATCACCATGGCCAGCGCCTGCTCGTAGTTGCCGTAGTCGTCCTGCCTGCGGGCTTCGGTGTGGCGCTTCTTCCACACCGTCATGCTCTCCTCCGCCGCGGTGACCGGTTTCTCGCCCGACTGGTCGTCGGCGAGCTTCGCGGCCAGGGCGAGCCCCTTGCCGAGGTCGTCGATGTCGGTGGTGAATTCGTGGTCGAACTTCTCGACCACGACCTTCTTGCCGCGGGTCGTCACCTCCACCGTCTCCGCGCCGCGCGCCACCAGTGTGAGGTTCTCGTTGCCGCGCGCCTTGAGGGAGGCGATCCGCGCGTCGTGCAGCACGGTCAGCGAGCGCACGCCGTTGTCCCACGAGTCGTTGAGACCCGCGCGGGCCACGGTGTGGCCGACGACGAGCCACAGCAGCACGACCGTGGCGGACGCCGTCGCGGCGGCCAGGCCGTGGTTCAGGACCCGGTTCGTACGGCGGTAGTTGCGGTGCTGGGCCCAGGCCAGGGCCGCCAGCGCGAGGACGCCCAGCGCGATCGCCGCCCAGGGATAGGGCGTGGCTTCGGCGTAGTCGTCCTTCAGGTGCTGGTTCTCCTTCTTGTAGAGGTCCTGCGCCGCGGGGAGCATCTCGCCCTGCATCTTCTGGTTCGCGTACCGCAGGTAGGCGCCGCCCACCGGGAAGCCTTGCCGGTTGTACGTCCGCGCCTGCTCTACCAGGCCTTTGTACTCCGGGAGCAGCTTGTTCAGCTTGGTGATGGCGTCGGCGGAGGGGGAGCCGGGGTCGGAGCTGTTGGCCGCGGTGACCAGCTTGGCCGCGGCCTTGTCGATGTCCTCTTCGTAGCGCTGCCTGGACTCGGCCGTCTCCGTGCTGCCGGCCAGGAAGCCGCTGGAGGCGGTCGTGTTGGCGTCCGCCAGGGAACGGTAGATGTCGGCCGCGGCCGCGCTCAGCGGCTGGCTCTTGTTCAGCACGTCGTCGGCCGCGGCGGCGCGGTCCGTCGTCTGCCAGGCCGTCACGGCGCCGAACGCGACCACGAGGAGGGCGAGGACGGCGCCGATCACACGGAGCCGTCCCGGCTCCGTGGTCGCGGCGGCGCGGGCCTTGTCCACACCCTCGGCGAAAGCCGTGCGGCGTGTGGGCGGTGGTGGTGCTGTGCTGGTCATCGGCGGGTTTGCCACGTTTCTGACCTCCCCCATGGTCATGTCTCGCCGCAAGTATCGCGGGAGGGAGTGACAATGCGAACCCGCTTGGCTGGATCTTGATCAGATCGCAGTCACCCTCCGCCCATGAATACGCCGTGGGCGGGTGTTCGGTTCCTTCCCGGGGGAGGGTGTTCCGGGAGGTGAGGTGCGGGGTACCTGCGCCTACGCCTCGAAGAAGCCCCGGGTCCTGGCCTGTACGTCCACCCCCGCTCCCAGCCTGTCCAGGCCCAGGAGCGCCGCCCCCAGCACGGGGCGGGCCTGCACCACCCGCGGTACCGCCTTCGGCGCGCGAGCCGCCAGCAACTCGCGTACGCCGTCCTCCAGCTGTTCGTGCCCCGCTGTCAGGACCCCGCCTCCCAGCAGCACCGGAGTCTCCTCCTCCAGCAGTTCCAGGCGGGTCAGGGCCACCGTCGCCATCGTCACCACCTCCTCCGCCAGCCGGTCGACGATCGCCCTCGCCACCGGGTCGCCGTCCGCCGCCGTCGCGAAGAGGACCGGGGTGAGTTCGTGGCGGCGCAGGTCCGGGATGTGTTCCAGGTGCAGGGCCTCGATCAGGGCGTACATGCCGGACAGGCCGAAGTGGGCGGGCAAGGTGCGGGCCAGCGCCGTGGGGCCGCCCCTGCCGTCCTCCGCCCGTGCCGCGTGCCAGATCGCCTCCTCGGCCAGGCCCCAGCCGCCGCCCCAGTCGCCGGAGAGGCGGCCCAGGGCCGGGAAGCGGGCGGTGCGGCCGTCGGGGCGCATGCCGACGCAGTTGATGCCGGCGCCGCAGACCACGGCCACGCCCCGGGGGTCGGGGACACCCGCGCGCAGGATGGCGAAGGTGTCGTTGCGGACGTCCACCGACCTGCCCCACGCGCGCGCGTGCAGCGCGGCCGCCAGCTGTTCCTCCTCGACGGGGAGGTCGGCGTTGGCCAGACAGGCGGAGACGTGGGTCACCTCGTTGACGCCCGCGGCCGTGTACGCGCGCGTGACGGTCTCGGCGAGGTCGTCCACCGCCGTCTCGACGCCCACCGCCGGCGGGCGGAAGCCGCCGCCCCGGGCCGTGGCGAGAACCTCGCCGTCGGCCGCCACCACCGCCACGTCGGTCTTGCTGTTGCCCGCGTCGATGGCGAGGACACTTGCGGTCAGGCCCACGCGAGGTGCTCCCGGTTGTGTGCGATCAGCTGGTCGGTCAGCTGTTCGGCGTACTCGTACTGGGCGATCAGGGGGTGGGAGAGGAGGGCGCGGAACACCCGGTCGCGGCCGCCGCGCAGCGCCGCCTCCAGGGCCAGGTCCTCGTACGCCGTCACGTTCGCCATCAGGCCCGCGTACAGGGGGTCCACCGGGGCCACCGGGAGGGGGGAGGGGCCCTTCTGGCCCACCGCCGCCTGGACCTCGATCACCGCGTCGTCGGGGAGGAAGGGGAGCGTGCCGTGGTTGAGCGTGTTCACCACCTGGTAGGGGCTGCCGGAGCCGGTGAGCAGGGCCGCCGCCAGGTCCACCGCCGCCTCCGAGTAGAAGGCGCCGCCGCGCCTGGCGAGCAGCTCCGGCTTCTCGTCGAGCGAAGGGTCGGCGTACATCTCGAGCAACTGCCGTTCCATCTCCGCCACTTCGGCCGCCCGCGACGGCTTCGTACGCAGCTCTCGTACGACCTCGTCGTGCGCGTAGTAGTAGCGGAGGTAGTAGGAGGGGACCACGCCCAGCCGGTCCAGCACGGGCAGCGGCAGGCGCAGGTCCGCGGCGATCTTCTCGCCGTGGTCGGCCAGGAGCCCCGGCAGGACGTCGTCGCCCTCGGGGCCGTCCAGGCGTACGCCCGTCTCCCAGGTGAGGTGGTTGAGGCCGACGTGGTCGAGGTGGACGTCCGACGGGGAGACGTCCAGCAGGGCCGCGAACTTCCGCTGCAGGCCGATCGCCACGTTGCACAGACCGACCGCCTTGTGGCCGGCCTGGAGCAGGGCGCGGGTGACGATGCCGACCGGGTTGGTGAAGTCGATGATCCAGGCGTCGGGGTTGGTGCGGCGGACGCGCTCGGCGATGTCCAGGACCACCGGGACCGTGCGCAGGGCCTTGGCGAGGCCGCCCGCGCCGGTCGTCTCCTGCCCGACGCAGCCGCACTCCAGCGGCCAGGTCTCGTCCTGCTGCCGGGCGGCCTGCCCGCCGACGCGCAGCTGGAGCAGCACGGCGTCGGCGCCGGCGACGGCCGAGTCCAGGTCGGAGGTGGTCACGATCCGGCCCGGGTGGCCCAGCCGGGCGAAGATACGGCGGGCCAGTCCGCCCACCAGCTCCAGGCGATCGGCCGCCGGGTCGACCAGGACCAGTTCCTCCAGGGGGAGCGTGTCGCGCAGCCGGGCGAAACCGTCGATCAGTTCGGGGGTGTAGGTCGAGCCGCCGCCTACCACGGTGAGTTTCATACGCTGTTAACCCTTTACTCCGGTGAGGGTGACACCTTCGACGAACGCCTTCTGGGCGAAGAAGAACACGAGGATCACGGGTGCCATGACCAGCACGGTGGCCGCCATGGTGAGGTTCCAGTCCGTGTGGTGGGCGCCCTTGAAGGACTCCAGGCCGTAACTCAGGGTCCACGCGCCCGGGTTCTCCGAGGCGTAGATCTGCGGGCCGAAGTAGTCGTTCCAGGCGTTGAAGAACTGGAAGAGGGCGACGGCGGCGATACCGGGCCTGGCCATCGGCAGGATGACCTTCAGCAGGGTGCGCAGATCGCCGCAGCCGTCCACCTTCGCCGCGTCCACGTACTCGTTGGGGATGGTCATCAGGAACTGACGGAGCAGGAAGATCGAGAACGCGTCTCCGAACGCCAGCGGGATGATCATCGGCCACAGTGTGCCCGACAGACCCAGCTGCTTCGCCCAGAACAGGTACATCGGGATGACGACCACCTGGGGAGGCAGCATCATCATCGAGATCACCAGCATGAGCGACAGGTTCCGTCCCCGGAAGCGGAACTTGGCCAGCGCGTACGCCACGGGGACGGAGGACACGACGGTGAGGACCGTTCCCAGTCCCGCGTAGATCAGCGTGTTCTTCCACCAGGTGAGGAAGCCGGGGGTGTCGAAGACCTTCCGGTAGTTGGCCCACTCCCAGGTGTGCGGGATCAGGTCCCGGCTGAGCGCCTGCGAGTCGCTCATCAGGGAGGTCAGGAAGACGAACACGAAGGGGAGGGTGAAGAAGAGGGCGGCCGCGATGCCCAGGGAGTGGATCGCGATCCACTCCAGCAGCGCCCTGCGGCGGGCCGTGCGCTCGGCGGGCGAGGCCGGTGCCTTCAACTCCACCGGCCGCTCCAGTACTTGGGCCATGTCAGTCACCTGCCTGGATGAGACCGCCCCGGCGCCGCATCAACAGCGCGGTGAACGCCATCGACAGGGCGAACAGGACCAGGGCGACGACGCAGGCGGAGCCGTAGTCGAAGCGCTGGAAGCCGAGGTTGTAGACGAGCTGGGGGAGGGTGAGCGTGGAGTGCTCGGGGTAGCCGGGCTCGAACATGGTGCCCGCGCCCTGGATCACGCCCGAGGCGACCTTCCCGGCGACGAGCGGCTGGGTGTAGTACTGCATCGCGCCGATGACGCCGGTGACGACGGCGAACATGATGATCGGCGAGATGTTGGGAAGGGTGACGTACCGGAACCGCTGCCAGGGTGTCGCGCCGTCCAGCTCCGCCGCCTCGTACTGCTCCTTCGGCACGTCGAGCAGCGCGGCCATGAAGATGACCATCAGGTCGCCGATGCCCCACAGGGCGAGCAGCGTCAGGGCCGGCTTGGACCAGTTCGGGTCGTTGAACCAGGCCGGGGCCGGGATGCCGATCTTCTCCAGGATGGAGTTGACCGGTCCCGTACCGGGGTTGAGGAGGAACGCGAACGCCATGGTCGCGGCCACCGGCGGGGCGAGGAAGGGCAGGTAGAAGAGGGTGCGGAAGACCCCCGTACCCGTCTTGATCTTCGTGATGAGCATGCCGATCCCGAGTCCGAACAGGACGCGCAGGCTCACCATGATCACGACCAGCCACAGGGTGTTGCGCAGGGCGGGCCAGAAGAAGGGGTAGGACTGGAAGACGTACGTCCAGTTCTTCGTTCCGCTCCAGGTGGGCGGCTTGAAGCCGTCGTAGTGCATGAACGAGAAGTAGACCGTCGAGATCATCGGGTACGCGAAGAAGACCGCGAAGCCGATCAGCCAGGGCGAGAGGAAGGCGAGGGTGCGAAGCGCCTGTTTGCGCTGCTTGGCAGCGAGGCCGGCCGACCGGCGCTTCGCCCTCGGTGTACGGGTGCTCATCGTCACTTCGCCTGCGCGATGTCCGTGTCGATCTGCTTGGCCGCCTTCTCCAGGCCCGCCTGCAGGTCGGTGAGCTTGCCGCTCTCGTAGTCGTAGCCGAGCTGCTGGATGGTCGTGAGGTAGACGCCGCCGTTGACCGAGGCCGGGGAGGTCGTCGAGTTCGGGTTCGCGGCGATGTCCAGGAAGGTCTTGAAGCGCGGGTCGTACTTCAGCTTCGGCGACTTCAGGGCGTCCAGCGTCGAGGGCACGTTGTGGATGGCGTTGGAGAAGTTCACCACCGCGTCGGTGTCCGTGGAGATGTACTTCACGAACTCCCAGGCCGCGTTCTGCTTCTGGCTGGTGGCGGCGATGCCGGCGATGGTGCCGGTGATGTAGCCCTTGCCGTACTGGTCCACCTGGTCGTCGGCGACGGGCAGCGGAGCGACGCCGATCTCGAAGCCGGGCTTGGCGTCCATGGCCATCCCGAGGCGCCACTCACCGTCCAGCTGCATGGCCACCTGGCCGGTCTGGAAGGGGTGCTTGGGGCCCCACTCGTCGCCCAGGCCGGAGCGGAACTTCTCCAGCTTCTTGAAGCCGCCGAGGTCGTCGACGAGCTTCTTCTGCAGCGTCATGGCGTCGGAGACGGCCGGGTCGGTGGCGATCGTCGACTCGCCGGACTTGTTGAAGTAGGTCGGCGAGAACTGGCCCATGTAGTGCTCGGTCGTCGTCTCCCAGCCGTGGTAGTCCGGCATGAAACCGAGTCGCTTGTACGAGTCGCCCTGAGTGATCGTCAGCTTCTTGGCGTCGGCCTCGAACTCGGTCCAGGTCTTCGGCGGGCTGGTGATGCCGGCCTTCTCGAACGCGGTCTTGTTGTAGTAGAGGCCGTACGCGTCGCCCAGCAGCGGCACCGCGCAGCGGTTGAGCTGGTACTGCGTGTACTGGTTCATCGCCTTCGGGAAGGTGGTGTTCGGGTCGATCTTCGACTTCTTGAAGAGGGGGTTGAGGTCGACCAGGGCGCCGGAGGAGCAGAACTTGCCGACGTTGTTGGTGGTGAACGACGAGATCACGTCGGGAGCCTTGCTGCCGCCGGCCCTCAGCGCCTGGTTGATCTTGTCGTCGGTCATGTTGCCGACGACGTTCACATGGATGTTGGGGTGGGCCTTCTCGAAGCCGGCGACCAGCGCCTTGACGCCCTTCACCTCGTTCGGCGCGCTCCAGGCGTGCCAGAAGGTGATGGTCTGCTCCTTCGACGCGTCGTCGCTCGCACCGGAGGACGACGCCTGGCCGGTACAGGCGGCGGTGAGCAGAACGGCGGAAGCAGTCAGGGCAAAAGCCGTGTTTCGGGCAGCTCTGGGCATGGATGAGGACATGACGGGTCTCCCTGGGGCGGGGCGGGGTGATGAAGGGAAGCGGGAAGGACTGCGAGGGTTCAGCGCGAGGTGTCGAAGACCTCGTCGCGGGTGGCCACGAGCGCGCTCTCCAGTGCGCCGCGCAGCACGGGTCGTTCGGTGACGTCGCCCACGACCAGCTTCGGCCGGGACGCGGCCAGTTCCTCCAGTTCGGCCTGGACGAGGGCGCGCAGCACCTCGCCGCCGGCTGTCAGGGAGGCTCCGCTGAGGACGACGAGTTCGGGGTCGAGGACGGACACGAGCGACGCGAGACCGGTCGCGAGCCGGGTCGCGTACGTCTGGAGCAGCAGCCGGTTCAGGACCGTGTCCTCGGCCACGGCGCGCTCGACGAGCGCGGCGGCGGCCTCGGCGTACGGCCCCGAAGGGATGTCGCCGATGCCGAGCTCCCGGGCGAGCTGGGGGAGTGCCTGGGAGCCGGCGAGTTCCTGGTAGCCGCCACTGTTGGCTTTGGTCACCTGTCGCACCAGCGGCGCGCCGGGAACCGGCAGGAAACCCACCTCTCCCGCGCCGCCGGTCCAGCCGCGGTGCAGCCGGCCGCCGAGGACCAGGGCGGCGCCGAGACCGCCCTCGTTCCACAGCAGGACGAAGTCGTCGTGGCCCCGGGCCGCGCCGAGCCGTTGTTCGGCGACGGCGACGAGGTTGACGTCGTTCTCGTACTCGACCGGCATCGGCAGGGCTGCGGCGAGTTCGTCGAGCAGCGCGGGCGAGTGCCAGCCGGGGAGGTGGGAGGCGTAGCGCAGTCGGCCGGTGGTGGGGTCGAAGGCGCCGGGGGTGGCGACGACGAGCCTGCGCACGTCGTCCCTGGTCAGGGCTGCGGCCTTCACCGCGCCGTCGAGGGCCTCGGTGACCTGTCGTACGACGGCCTCCGCGGTCCTCCTCCCGGGGGTGGCCACCTCGTACGTGCCCACGGCTTTGCCGGTGATGTCGGCGACGGCGGCGAGGACGCGTTCGGGGGTGACGTCGAGGCCGGCGGCGTAGGCGGCGCCGGGGTTGACCTCGTACAGCTGGGCGTTGGGTCCCGGCCGTCCCTCGGTCGTGCCGGTGGCGAGGACGAGTCCCGCCGCCTCCAGGCGGGCGAGCAGCTGGGAGGCCGTCGGCTTGGACAGGCCGGTGAGCTTGCCGATGCGGGTGCGGGACAGGGGGCCGTGCGCCAGCAGAAGGTCGAGGGCGGCACGGTCGTTCATGGCGCGCAGGACGCGCGGGGTGCCCGGCGTACCGGCGGTTCCTGCCATGGGTCGACACCTGCCTCTCTGAACTGCATAGCTTCCCAGTGACTTAGGACGCGAGTCCACTTCCCGGCCACTGTTAGGAAACTTTCCTATCGGCTGGAGGGAACGTAAGCCCGGCACGAAGGGGGCGTCAAGGCAAGAAAACGGAAACCGCCCCCGAGGCAACGCAGTCGTTACCTCGAGGGCGGTGGGTGTTACGTGCGGGGCGTGCGGGGCGCCCCGGTACTACTGGACGGCGACGTAGTCCCCGGCGGCCGTCGCGGCGCCGGTGGTGGAGGTGCCGGTGAAGACGAAGCGGAAGTAGCCGCTCCTGGCCGCCTTCACGGTGGTGGTCAGGGCGCCGCCGGTGCCGGAGGTGATCCCCTTGACGTTCGTGTAGGTGCTGCTGCCCTTGGCCCGGAACTGGAGGGCGACCTTCTGGCCCTTGTAGCCGGTGTACGTGCCGGTGTCCCAGTTGGCGCGGGTCAGCTTGCCCTTGACGGTGAGCGTCTTCCCCTTCTTGACGGGTTCGGGTGAGGCGTCGGTGGTGAGCTTCGCGGCGCGCTGGATCTTCGCGGTCCCGGTGGTGGTCCACAGGTCGTAACCGAAATCGAAGCTGATGTGGCCGTCGGAGTCGTCGTCGTCCTGGTCGACGTGGCTGTAGAAGCCGGCGGCCTTCCAGGTGGTGGCGTCGGCGGCCTCGAAGAGGCTGTCGGACGGGTCGATGACCAGGGTCGCGGTGCACGACTGGGTCACCGTGGTGTCGGTGGTGGCCGTGGTGGTGCAGGCCGGCGCGGTGTCCGGTTCTATGAGGTTGCCCGGGTCCCCCAGGGTGCCGCGGTAGAGGGCGACGCCCGCGAAGTGCGTCGTGTAGTCGATCACCACGTCGGACCCGCGGGTCAGCGAGTACGTCACGGGCACCTTCACCTTGGCGGTGGTGCCCGCGACGATCGTCTTGCCGTTGTTGACCTTCACATCGGAGAACGTCAGATTCGGCGTGGCCGCCTGTGCGGCGGGTGCGGCCAGAGCCCCCAGAGCCAGGGCACCGGACAGGGCGGTGCCTATGGCGAGCTTTCTCATCAATCCCCACCTCCGGCCGAACCCCTGGGCGTTGCGCTCCAGAACAAGGGCTCGACATGGAGGTGACGATATGGGGCGGCCAGGTGGGGAGGAAGAGTGAAATACCTATGAAGATCGTAAGTACACGTACTCATTCCGGCGACGCGAGCGGGTACGCGGACCCACCCCGCGCCTGAACGCGGCGCCTCCTCGTCCCGGCTACTTCGGCGCCGGTGCCGACGCCGCCCGAGGCGAAGCGATCGGGGTGGCCGCAGCCACCTGCGGGGAGTCCGAGTTGGAGAAGGCCGACGGGGCCGCGACCGCCGCCGTCGGGTCGGCCGGGTCCTCCGCCGCGGAGGCGGTCGCGCCGCCGACGATGCGGATGTCCGCCGCGTCGAAGGCACGCTTGACGCGCCAGCGCAGCTCCCGCTCGACGGAGAGCGACTTTCCCGGCATGGTCTTGGCCGAGACCCGCACCACCATCGAGTCCAGCAGCACGCTGTCCAGGCCCAGCACCTCGATCGGGCTCCACAGGAGCTCGTTCCAGGGCTCCTCCTTGCTCATCTTCTCGGCGACCCCGTCCAGCGTCGCCTTGACCCGGTCCAGGTCCTCGGACGCCTTCACGGTGACGTCGACCCCGGCCGTCGCCCAGCCCTGCGAGAGGTTCCCGATCCGCTTGACCTCGCCGTTGCGGACGTACCAGATCTCACCGTTGTCGCCGCGCAGCTTCGTCACGCGCAGACCCACCTCGATGACCTCGCCGGAGGCCACCCCCGCGTCGATCTGGTCGCCCACCCCGTACTGGTCCTCCAGGATCATGAACACGCCGGAGAGGAAGTCCGTGACCAGGTTGCGCGCGCCGAAACCGATCGCCACACCCGCGACACCCGCCGAGGCCAGCAGCGGGGCGAGGTTGATCTCGAAGGCGGACAGGGCCATCAGCGCGGCCGTCCCGAGGATCAGGAAGCTCGCCACCGAGCGCAGCACCGACCCGATCGCCTGCGAGCGCTGCCGGCGCCGCTCGGCGTTGACCAGCAGACCGCCCAGCGTCGTGCCGTCGTTCGTCTCGACCGTGCGGTTCATCCGGTCGATGAGCTTGGTGATCGCGCGCAGCACGAACTTTCTCAGCACCGCCGCGATCACCAGGATCAGCAGGACCCTCAGGCCGATCGCGAGCCAGGTCGACCAGTTCTGCTCGACCCAGCTGGCCGCGTTCGTCGCGCTCTCCTGGGCGTCCTGGAGGGACGGGACCGCCACCGTCGGCGACCCCGAGGGAGTCGGCGACGGCGACGAGTCGGCGGCCAGTAGGACGGCGGGCAAGGACACGGCAGGTACCTCCAGATGCAGCGGTCCGCCTCCGGCGTGGTGGTCGGCGTCGTAGAGGTCACGAAAAGGTCACCGGACAGGCAGCACCACCACACTAACGGGGCATTGCGTGTGCTTCGGCCAGATACGGGAAGGAGAGACGGTCCTCACCTGCGCTTGAACCGGCCATGATCCGGGGGATGAATCAGGGTGTGGTCGAAAACACTCCCAGCCCGTTACCGGGACATGGTGGCGCGTCCACCAGGCCAGAGGAGAGACTGACTGCAGTTCGTCCCGGCGCGAGCCACGCGCCGCCGACGCCCAAGGAGGCATCCGTGCCGCATGTCCTGGTCCTCAACGCGTCGTACGAGCCGCTCGGCGTCGTACCGCTCCGCCGCGCGCTCGTCCTCGTTCTGGAGAACAAGGCAGTCTCCCTCGAGGAATCCGGCGCCTTCATGCACAGCGCGACCGTCACAGTCCCCGCACCCAGCGTGGTCCGGCTCAAGCGATTCGTCCGGGTTCCCTATCGGGGGCCCGTTCCTCTTACCCGTCGGGCGCTCTTCGCGCGGGACGGGGGCCGGTGCATGTACTGCGGTGGCGTCGCAACCAGCGTCGACCACGTCATCCCGCGCAGTCGCGGGGGCAAACACGTGTGGGACAACGTCGTGGCGTCCTGCCGTCGCTGCAACCACGTCAAGGCCGACCGCCATCTCGTCGAGATCGGCTGGCGGCTGCGCCACAAACCCGCTCCCCCCTCCGGCCTCGCCTGGCGCATCATCGGCACGGGCCATAGGGATCCGCGCTGGCTGCCGTACTTGCAGCCGTACGGCGCGGACGACGCCTTGGCCCGGATCGACGGCATCTCCGCCTGACGACCCGGGCTTCTTCGTGCCCCGTGGCACCCGCTGTGCAGGCCGGTCCGCCACGGGGCTCTCCGGCGGGCGCGGGCGGCACCGCGCCGCCGCCTCCTCGTCAGGCCGCGACACCCCGGCTTCTCAGCAGGGCGGTGTACGCGGCTTCGGCGGCGCGTCCCTCCAGGGTGCCGGGCGGGGTGTGGGTCAGGAACGTGCCGGTGTTCCCGTGGTGCAGGACGCTCCCCCCGTACATGACGGTGACGTGGTCCGCCTCCTCGGCGAGGTCGGCGACGTCGTGGGTGGACAACAGCACGCGCACGTCGCCGGTCAGCCCGCGCAGGATGTCACGGAACACACGACGCTGATAGGGGTCCATGCCGGCGGTGGGCTCGTCCAGCAGCAGTACCCGGGCTCCGTGCACGAGCGCCCCGGCGACCCCGACGCGCCGCAGCTGGCCTCCGGAGAGCGCGCTCGTCCGGGCGTCGGTCTTGTCGGCCAGGTCGACGCGGAACAGCGCCTTGCGGGCCTGCTTCCAGGCGTCGGTACGGTTCATGCCCTTGAGCCAGCCGATGTACGCGACGTACTCGCGCGCCGTGAGCGTGGGCATGGGCACGATGTCCTGCGGCATCCACGCCACGGCACGCCGGTACGCCGGACTGCCCGCCGGCGCGTCGTCCAGGGTGACCCGCCCCTTCTGCGGCCGGGTCACCGAGGCCGCGAGTTTCAGCAGAGTGGACTTGCCGGCCCCGTTGGGGCCGAGCAGGACGGTGAGGCCGTCCGGCAGGGAGTAGGAGAAGTCCCGCAGGACGGGCTGCTTCCAGCGCCGGTAACCGTAGGTGCAGTTGCTGAGTTCGAGTGTCACGCTGTCTTCCTCGACGAACGGATCTGGGCGGCGAGGCCGATGGCGAACACCGCCAGGGATGCGGCTGCCGGGAACAGGGCGTCCGCGGGGAGTGCGACGACGGTCCAGGAACGCGGGACGTTTCCCCGGAAGCCGATGACCACGACGGTGACCAGCCATCCCACCGGGAACATCACGGCCGCCTGGCCGGCCCATGCCCGTCCGAGCAGCATCAGGCCGGTGAGGAACAGCACGTTGCGCCCTCCGGTCGTGGGGGCGGCCGCGCCCTGCAGAGCGGCGACGACCAGGCTGCACAGTACTGCCATGGCCATGACCGAGGTGACGAGGGCGTTGTCGAGCCGTGTCATGGACCGCACTCCGGAGGTCTCGGCCGCCGGCAGCCGGGATTCCAGCATCGCCATCAGGAAGGCGAGTACGGGTACGGGCACGAAGAGGGAGAGCGCGACACGTGGACTGCCGGTGATCGAGGGCAGCAGCACCGTGGTGTCCTGCACCGCGTACAGTCCGGCAGCGAAGAGGGCCAGCGCGAGGGGCAGGAACATGTGCCCCTTGCGTGCCTTGAACCACCACTTCACGACTTCTGCGCCTCACAGGTGTCGAGCGTCCGCCTGATCCACTCCGTCTGCTCGGCCTGCGTTTCAGCCAGCACACGGGTGACATCGGCCCGGACCTGCTTCTCCAGCTCCTTGGCCACGGGATCCAGGCCCTCCTGCTCCCGGCGCATCTGATAGGCCTTCTCCTGGCCGGTCTTGACGGCGCCCCACAGCCAGGCCGAGTGGGCGGTACGGACATCGACCTGCTTGCAGCGGAAGTGCAGGGCCTTCACCACGACCTGGTACACGGCATCACCTCGCGGGACGGGACGGGTCAGCATCATGCGCCACACGCTGTCCGTGGAGCCCTTCTGCAGACGCCCGTCGACGTAGCCGTCGGTGATGAGCCGGGGCTGTGCCGAGGTCGCCCCGGCGGCCCGCAGTACACGCAGGGCCTTGGCGGTGTCGCGCTGGACCTTCGGCAGGTAGCGGGCGTTGAACTCCGGTACGCACATGCGGGGCGCGCTGCCCGTGCACTCCATCGCCACGTGCCCGGCGGTCAGGGGCGGGGCGGCCGACCAGCCGGCAGCCGTGTGGTGGGCGCCGAGGAGCCCGCCCAGGGCGACCGCGGCCGCGACCACGACCCGCAGGGGGCGCCACAGGTAGGGCGCCCACAGGATCATCAGTCCGACGGCCACGCCACCGGCCAGCAGCAGCGGAGCCACCACGGTGACCATCCGCGGTACCTCTCCGAAACCGATGCTGCCGTACTGGCCGGAGACGTGGCGCGGCCAGTACGGCAGCATCGCCCTCGTGAAGGCCACGATGATCCAGTCGGCCACGGCCAGGATCGGAGTGCCGATGACCCGGGGTACCCAGCAGCCCACGGCGAATCCGAGGACGGCGTGCGCCACACACAGCGCCATTGCGGCGAGCGGCAGCCGGAGGCTGTCGATGCTGGGCATGGTCGCCGAGCGTGCCAGGGAGATCGCGGGCGGAATCAGCAGGACCAGCCATGAGAGAACGATCACAGGAGCCAGGACATTCGCCGCGATTCGATAGCGGGAACGCGCCGAGGCCAGTGACCATATTCGTGCGCTTTTCAGGCGACCGCTTTCCCAGCAGGAAAGAGCGGCAGCCACCGTATAAGCCAGTGCGTAAAGGGTCATCAGTGGCTCTGCGACGATGCTGGGTGCGTAGTTGTAATAGCTTGAGAGCGGAGCCGTTTCCCCTGTCGCGTAGTAAAGGAATGTCAATATGAGAACGACCGGGGAGGCCCATCGTACGCAACCGCTTCGCAGGGCCGTGCTGAATTTCATGGGGTTTCACCGCGCCACTTGTCGGCCGAAGAGGGGTGTCCCTCGGGGACACCCCTCTGGAGGTGGTTCGTCAGTCGGCCTTGGTGGTGTCCACCGAGACCGAGCGGACGGTCAGCTGCGGGCCGAAGGTGGATCCGCCGATCTTCATGATCTTGAAGTAGTAGTCCCGCATGCCGGACGGCAGGTCGGTCCACTCACCGTTGCTGGTGCCGCCGTTGAAGCAGGCCGTGAACGTCTTGCTGTCGTAGGACTCGTCCGGCTGGAGCGAGATGTCGTTCCACATCTGCGCGTCGGTGCTCTTCGAGCCGTCGGTGGTGCAGCCGGTGAAGAGGACCTGCGAGTACAGCTCGTCCGACCAGCGCCGGGACTCGAAGCCGACGCTGGCGCCGGTTATGGAACTGCTCCAGTGGCCTCCGCGATGGGAGCCAGTGCGAGAGTGATCGCTGCGGTCGTGCCGGAGATTACAGAAATACGCGTGCTGCGCTTCATTTCCCCTGTTCCTTTGCAATTGAAGCGTAAAGCACGGGGTGAGGCAAGTGTGCAGAAAGGAATGTTCCCCCACATTCCTCTTCCCCCGTTGACCAAGATTCATTGGTCGTTCATGGAATCTATATGGTTGGTTGATGAAACGTCAAGCTTCGGTATGTGCGGTTGCGATCGTATGCCCGCCGGAAAGTATGTCGGGATGCTCCGCCGAGGGGTGATGGCGGGTGGTCTATCCTGATTGCCCCTCTTCTTGGGGAAGCGGTATGTCTGCCGGGGCGCGCACTGGGTAGAGCTGTGGTAATCCGCTGACGTCGCACTCGACAAGGAGGCCACCGTGATCGCTCCCGCCCGCTCCAAACGCCTGGCGGAGACCTTCGCCGAGCTCCAGGAAATACCGCTGAGCTCGGAAGGCGCCTCCGCCGAACCCCCGCTGACCAGCGAACCCCCGCTGCCCGACGCCGAACCCCTCACCAGCGAGCCCCCGCTCGCCGCCCTGGACTCCGACTCCACGAGGCCCTAGATGACCGCACCCCTCGACGAGGAGCTCGCCCGGCTCGCCGCGCTGCACGGTGTCGCCACCGCCTACCAGCCCTCTCCGGACCGTACGGTCACCGCCTCCGCCGCCGCGGTGACCGGAGTTCTGGCCGCCCTCGGGGTCGACGCCGGCACGCCGGAAGCCGTCCGGGCCGCGCTCGCCGCGCGGGAGCGCGAGCTGCGGGAACGGCTGCTGCCGCCGACGGTGGTCCGCTGGGACGGCAGCCCGTGCGAGGCGCTCGCCGCGCTCCCCGAGGGGACCCGCGTGCGGGTGGAGACGGAGGACGGGGAATTCACGGACGAGGTCGAACGACTGCCCCAGGGCGTCCACCGGCTGACCGCCACCGCTCCCGACGGCCGTACCGCCCGCGCCCACCTCGTCGTGGCCCCGTCCCGTCTGCCCGCCCCGCCGGCGGGACGCTCGTACGGACTCCTCGTCCAGCTCTACTCCCTCCTCTCCCGCCGCTCCTGGGGCATGGGTGACCTCGGGGATCTCGCGGAGCTCGCCGGGTGGGCCGGGCGGACGCTCGGGGTCGGGTTCGTACAGGTCAACCCGCTGCACGCGGCCGTACCCGGGGCGCCGACCGACCCTTCTCCCTACCGGCCGTCCTCCCGTCGTTTCCCCGACCCGGTGCACCTGCGGATCGAGGACGTGCCCGAGTACGCGTACGCCGATCCCGGCTCCCTGCCCGAGCGGGCGGCGCGGCTGCGGGAGGCGGTGCTGGAGAAGAGGGAGCTGATCGACCGGGACGCCGTGTGGGAGCTCAAGCGGGAGGCGCTGGAGCTGCTCGCCGGGGTACCCCTCGGTCCCGGCCGCCGCGCCGCCTACTGCGACTTCCTCGCCGAACAGGGAAGGGCCCTGGAGGACCACGCCACCTGGTGCGCGCTCGCCGAGGTGCACGGGGCGGAGTGGCAGCGGTGGCCGGAGGGGCTCAGGGATCCCCGGTCTCCCGAGACCGCCCGTGCGCGGCGGGAGCTGATGGACCGTGTCGACTTCCACTCCCGGCTCGCCTGGCTCACCGACACCCAGCTCACCGCCGCGCAGCGCGCCGCGCGCGAGGCGGGGGCGGGGATCGGGATCGTGCACGACCTGGCCGTCGGGGTGCACCCGGGCGGCGCCGACGCCTGGGCCCAGCGGGAGTACTTCGCCGCCGGTATGTCCGTCGGCGCCCCGCCGGACGCGTTCAACGCGCGCGGCCAGGACTGGGGTCTGCCGCCCTGGCGCCCGGACCGGCTCGCCGAGTCCGGCTACGACCCCTACCGACGACTGCTGCGGGGCCTCTTCCGGTACGCGGGCGCCCTGCGCATCGACCACGTCATGGGCCTGTTCCGGCTGTGGTGGGTGCCGCAGGGGGAGGCGCCCACCGAGGGCGCGTACGTCCGCTACGACGCCGAGGCGATGCTCGCCGTCCTGGTGCTGGAGGCTTCGCGGGCCGGCGCGATCGTGATCGGCGAGGACCTCGGCACCGTGGAGCCGGGAGTGCGTGAGGCGCTGCGTGAACGCGGGGTGCTCGGGACGTCCGTCCTGTGGTTCGAACGGGACTGGGACGGCGACGGGCGCCCCCTGTCCCCCGACCGGTGGCGCGCCGACTGCCTGGCCACCGCCACCACCCACGACCTGCCGTCCACCGCCGCCCGCCTCTCCGGCGAGCACGTCGAGCTCCGCGACCGGCTCGGTCTGCTGACCCGCCCCTTGGAGGAGGAGCGTGCGGAGGCCGCCGCCGACACGCTGGAGTGGCTGGACCTGCTGACCCGGCTCGGACTGCTGGCGGGCACGGCCGGGGGCGGCGACCGCTCCTCGGAGGAGGCCGAGGTCCAGGCCGTCCACCGCTTCCTGCGGCGCACCCCGGCCCGCATGATCGGCGTCTGGCTCCCGGACGGCGTCGGCGACCGGCGCCCGCAGAACCTCCCCGGCACCTGGGACCAGTACCCGAACTGGCGGCTGCCGATCGCCGACGGCGAGGGGCGCCCGGTGCCCCTGGAGGAACTCGCGGCCTCCCCGCGCCTGCACGCCCTGATCGACGTGCTGCGGGAGGCGCCGGAAGCGTAGGGCGCGCCTCCGCGGCAGTCCGTGCGTCGCCCGGTGCGTCGCCCCGTACGGCACCCCGGGCGCGCGGCCCCGGAAGCCGTTCGCTACTTTTGCTCTGTGGACAAGAAGAACGCTCTGCGCGCCGGGGCCCTGGCCGCCGGTACGACGCTGATGATGCTGCTCATGTCGTCCCCCGCGCTCGCGCTGACCCGCGACGACGGCGACGACCCCGGCACGGGCCTGAGCGTCGCCGAGACGCTGGGCCTCTACGTCGCGTTGCCGCTCGTGATCTTCGCGGCCATCACCGGCCTGGTGATCGTCCTCGACAAGTCCAAGACCGAACACCGGGTGCTCAAGCCGGGCAAGGCCAAGGCCTGATCACCCACCGCATCCCTCCGAGGGCGCGGCTCGCCCTACTTCTCCGTCGCGAGCAGCAACTCCCTTAGCAGGCCGGCCAGTTGGTCGGCCTGTTCGGCGTTCAGGGCCGCGTTCAGGCTCTGCGTCTGGATGGCTACGCCCGCGCCGACGGCCCGGTCGACCAGGTTCAGCCCCTCCTCGGTCAGGGTGACCTGGAGGCCCCGGCGGTCGTGCGGGTCGGGGGAGCGGCGCAGCAGACCCGCGCGTTCCAGTTTGTCCAGGCGGCCGGTCATCCCGCCGGTGGTGAGCATGAGCGTGGTCGACAGCGCGCGGGGCGAGAGGGTGTACGGCTCGCCCGAGCGGCGCAGGGTGGCCAGGACGTCGAACTCGCCGCGTCCGATGCCGAGTGCCGCGTACGCCTTCTCCACCTTGTCGCCCATCGCGCGCGAGATCCGGTAGATCCGGCCGAACACCTCCATGGCGGCGGTGTGCAGGTCGGGCCGGACGGCCGCCCACTGCTCGATGATCGCGTCGACGGGGTCGTGGGGCGCGGGCTCTGGCCTGGTCATGGGTCGATTATCCGCCGGTGTCCGGTCGCCCGCAAGAAAGTAGCTTGACCGTAAGTAGCTTGAGAGTAAGCTACTTAGTGTCAAGTTGATGAGGGTCCGTGAAAAGAGGGAAGCCATGCCGCGCCCCACGACCGTCCTGCTCACCGCCCTCGCCCCGGTCTCCTGGGGCACCACCTACGCCGTCACGACCGAGTTCCTCCCGCCCGACCGCCCCCTGTTCACCGGCCTGGTACGCGCCCTGCCCGCCGGACTGCTGCTGCTCGCGGTCGGCCGGAGACTGCCGCGCGGTGCCTGGTGGGGCAAGGCCGCGCTGCTCGGGGCGCTGAACATCGGCGCCTTCTTCCCCCTCCTCTTCTTCTCCGCCTACCGGCTCCCCGGCGGGATGGCCGCGGTCGTCGGCTCGGTGGGCCCGCTGTTCGCCGTGGGGCTCTCGGCGCTGCTGCTGGGGCAGCGGCCGACGGCGCGGACCCTGGCCACCGGGGTGGTGGCCGCCTTCGGGGTGAGCCTGGTCGTCCTGAGGGCGGCCGGAGCACTGGACCCGCTCGGTGTGCTCGCGGCGCTCGCGTCCACCGCGTCGATGTCGACCGGTACGGTCCTCACCAAGAAGTGGGGCCGCCCGGAGGGCGTCGGCCCCCTCGCCATGACCGGCTGGCAGCTCACCGCGGGCGGCCTGCTCATCGCCCCCGTCGCCCTGCTGGCCGAGGGCGCCCCGCCCACCCTGGACGGCCGTGCCGTCGGCGGCTACCTGTACCTCGCCCTGGCGAACACGGCGGTCGCCTACTGGCTGTGGTTCCGCGGCATCGGCCGGCTCACCGCCACCCAGGTCACCTTCCTCGGCCCGCTCTCGCCGCTGACGGCGGCCGTGGTCGGCTGGGCCGCGCTCGGCCAGACACTCACGCCGGTGCAGGTGGCGGGCATGGCGCTGGCGTTCGCCGCGACGGTGGCGGGGCAGCTGGGGACGGCCGTACGACCGTCCCCGCCGACGGTCCGCACCGGAGCCGTGGTGCGGTCCCGGGAGCGGCTCAGCTGAAGTAGTGGCCCTCTTCGAGGTCCGCGAGGAGACGGGGGCCCGTCGGCTCCCAGCCCAGCCACTTCCGGGTCAGGGCGTTCGACGCCGGGATGTCCGGACCGGCGATACGGCCCAGCCAGCCGAAGTGGGCGTCCGCCTCCTCGGGCGCGATGGCCCGGACCGGCACGTCCAGGTGGCGGCCGATGACGGCGGCGATGTCGCGGAACGGTACGCCCTCCTCGCCCACGGCGTGCAGCCGTGACCCCGCCGGGGCC
Source organism: Streptomyces sp. NPDC002588 (assembly GCF_040295925.1). Lineage (NCBI taxonomy): Bacteria > Bacillati > Actinomycetota > Actinomycetes > Kitasatosporales > Streptomycetaceae > Streptomyces > Streptomyces sp. NPDC002588. The sequence goes on along the minus strand of NZ_JBEOWF010000012.1, from coordinate 21,583 downwards.
GACTCCAGGGCCAGCCGGACCAGCCGGGCCGCGTCCGAGCGGTGCACGGCGGGCCAGCGGTTGGCGCCGTCGCCGACGCACGCGGCGAAGCCCTTCCGCCGTGCGGTGGCGATGAGGTGCGGGACGAAACCCGCTTCGCCCCGGCCGTGCACGGACGGCGCGAAGCGGATGGCCGACGAGCGCACGCCCCGGTCGGCCAGCGCCACGGCCGTGTTCTCCGAGGGGGCCCGCGGCGCCCCGGCCGTGCCGGAGGGCACCGTTTCCAGCAGGTGGGCGCCCGTCTGCTGGACCGCACCCCGCAGGGCACCCGGCTCACCGAGGCCGGAGAGGTGTTCCTGCCGAGCGCGAAGGCGCTGCTGCGGTCCGCCGAGCAGGCCACGGCCCAGGCCAGGGCGGCCGCCGAGCCCAGCCGGATCACCGTCGGCTTCACGCGGGGGATCATCGTCACCCCCGCGGTCCGCGAGCTGCGGCGCCGGCATCCGGACGCCGACGTACGGTCCCTGCACCTGGACTGGGGCACGGCGCGCGAGGCGCTGCTCGACCACCGGGTGGACGCGTTGGTGTCCCGACTACCCCTCCCCACCGAGGGGTTGGAGGTGACGGTCCTCTACGACGAACCCAGGGTGCTGGTCGTCCCCTTCGACCACCGGCTGGCCGGCAAGGAGTCCGTCACCCTCGACGACATCGCGGACGAACCCATGCCACGGATGGCCGGTGCCGATCCGGCCCTGAACGTGTTCTGGGGCGTCGACCCCAGGCCGGACGGCAGCCCGGCACCCGACGGCCCCTTCATCTCGGCCCTGGAGGACAAGTTCGAGGTCGTCGCCGAGGGGCAGGCGCTGGTCATCGTGGCCGGCTCGCGCAGGCACGCCCCGCGCCCCGACCTCACCACCGTCCCGCTGCACGGGGTCGAGCCGTGCCAGGTCGCCCTCGCCACCCGGGCCGGTGACCGCAGCCGCCTGGTGGCCGCGTTCCGCAAATGCGCGCGCACCCACCCTGACCGGGGCGTGAGAAAGGGCGCCCGGTGTGACACCGGGCGCCCTGGACACCGTACGGACTACGACGCGTCCGCGGCCTGGGCCCTCAGCGCGCGCTCCACGCCCGAGCGGGACTCGGAGACGAGGCGGCGCAGGGCCGCGTTCGGCTCGGCGGAGGCCAGCCAGGCGTCCGTCCTGTCCAGGGTCTCCTGGGACACCTGGATCGTCGGGTAGAGACCGACCGCGATCTGCTGGGCGATCTCGTGCGAGCGGGACTCCCAGACGTCCTTGACGACCTCGAAGTACCGGCCCGTGTAAGGGGCGAGCAGCTCGCGCTGGTCGGTCTGGACGAAGCCGCCGATGACGGCCTCCTGCACGGCGTTGGGCAGCTTGTCGGACTCGACGACCTGCGCCCACGCCTCCGCCTTGGCCTCCGGCGTCGGACGCGCGGCCCGGGCCGTCGCCGCGTGCCGCTCACCCGCGGCGGTCTTGTCGCGCTCGTACTCGGCGGCGATGTCCGCCTCGTCGAAGGTGCCGACCGCCACCAGCCGCTGCACGAACGCCCAGCGCAGCTCGGTGTCGACGGCGAGACCCTCGATGGTCTGCCCCCCGTCGAGCAGCGACTCCAGGAGGTCGATCTGCTCCGGTGTACGGGCCGTGGCCGCGAACGCGCGCGCCCACGCCAGCTGGTGGTCGCTGCCCGCGGCGGCGGCGCGCAGATGGGCCAGCGTGGCGTCCGTCCAGCGGGTGAGGAGCGCCTCGCGGGTCGCCGGGGCGCCGTACAGGTCGATGGCGAGCTTGACCTGGCGCTGCAGCGACTGGACCACGCCGATGTCGGACTCCTTGCCGATGCCGGACAGCACCAGGGACAGGTAGTCGTGGGTGGGCAGTTCGGCGTCCCGGGTCATGTCCCAGGCGGAGGCCCAGCACAGGGCGCGGGGGAGCGAGGACTCGAAGTCGCCGAGGTGCTCGGTGACGAACGCGAGGGACTCCTCGTCGAGGCGGACCTTCGCGTACGACAGGTCGTCGTCGTTGAGCAGGACGACGTCCGGACGGCGCCTGCCGACCAGCTCCGGCACGGCGGTCAACTCGCCGTCGACGTCCAGCTCGAGACGCTCGTCGCGCACCAGCTTGCCGCTGTCGTCCCGGAGGCCGTAGAGGCCGATCGCGATGCGGTGCGGGCGGAGAGTGGGCTCACCCTTGGCGCCGGCGGGCAACGCCGGGGCCTCCTGGCGGATCGCGAAGGAGGTGATGACACCGTCGGCGTCGGTCTCGATCTCGGGGCGCAGGACGTTGATGCCGGCGGTCTCCAGCCACGCCTTCGACCAGGCCTTCAGATCACGGCCGGAGGTCTCCTCCAGGGCGCCCAGGAGGTCGGAGAGACGGGTGTTGCCGAAGGCGTGCGCCTTGAAGTACGCCTGGACGCCCCTGAAGAACTCGTCCATGCCGACGTACGCGACGAGCTGCTTGAGGACGGACGCGCCCTTGGCGTACGTGATGCCGTCGAAGTTGACGAGGACGTCGTCCAGATCGCGGATCTCCGCCATGATCGGGTGGGTGGACGGCAGCTGGTCCTGCCGGTAGGCCCACGTCTTCATGGAGTTGGCGAACGTCGTCCAGGAATGCGGCCACCGCGAGTCGGGGTGGTGGGCCTGGCAGGCGATGGAGGTGTAGGTGGCGAACGACTCGTTCAGCCACAGGTCGTTCCACCACTCCATGGTGACCAGGTCGCCGAACCACATGTGGGCCAGCTCGTGCAGAATCGTCTCCGCGCGGACCTCGTACGCCGCGTCGGTCACCTTCGACCGGAACACGTACTGGTCGCGGATGGTGACCGCGCCCGCGTTCTCCATCGCGCCCGCGTTGAACTCCGGCACGAACAACTGGTCGTACTTCTTGAACGGGTACGCGTAGTCGAACTTCTCCTGGAACCAGTCGAAGCCCTGCCGGGTCACCTCGAAGATCGCGTCGGAGTCGAGGAACTCGGCGAGCGAGGGCCGGCAGTAGATGCCGAGGGGGACGCTCTGGCCGTCCTTCTCGTACACGCTGTGGACCGACGTGTACGGGCCCACGATGAGCGCGGTGATGTACGTCGAGATCCTCGGCGTCGGCTCGAACACCCAGACGTCGTCCTTGGGCTCGGGCGTCGGGGAGTTGGAGACGACGGTCCAACCGGTCGGAGCCTTCACCGTGAACTGGAAGGTGGCCTTCAGGTCCGGCTGCTCGAACGACGCGAACACGCGACGTGCGTCCGGCACCTCGAACTGCGTGTAGAGGTAGGCCTGTTCGTCGACCGGGTCGACGAAGCGGTGCAGTCCCTCACCCGTGTTGGTGTACGCGCAGTCCGCGACGACACGGAGCACGTTACGGCCCTCCAGCAGGCCCGGCAGCGCGATCCGGGAGTCCTTGAAGAGCTCGGCCGCGTCCAGCGGATCGCCGTTCAGCGTGACCTCGTGGACGGTCGGGGCCACCAGGTCGATGAAGGACTCCGCGCCGTTGTCCGCGCCGGTCGCCGCCACGTCGAAGCGCACCGTCGTCACGGACCGGTAGGTGCCGCCCTCCTGCGCGCCGGAGAGGTCGAGATCGATCTCGTACGAGTCAACGGTGAGCAGCTTCGCCCGCTGCTGCGCCTCTTCGCGAGTCAGGTTTGTGCCAGGCACGCGGTCATCTCCTCGTTTTTGTGTGGGTTGCGCCATCCTTCCATGCGAAGGGCGCGCCGGGCGACGACGTTCGGGAGCGTCCGTTCTCCGGGACGGGGATGTCGAAGCGGGCGCGTGGAGCTGAATGGTGGAGGCATGGCTTCCACATCCCCCACCTCGGTCTCCTCCGACACCTCCGGCCACCCCACGGGCCACCCCTGGGCCGGCGTACTCGCCCTCGGCGCCGCCACCTTCTCCGTCGTCACCACCGAGATGCTCCCCGTCGGCCTGCTCACCTCACTCGAGGACGGGCTCGGGGTCTCCGCCGGGACCGCCGGGCTCGCGCTCACCCTGCCCGGACTGGTCGCCGCCGTCGCCGCGCCACTGCTGCCCGTCGCCGTGCGGCGGGCCGACCGGCGGTATGTGCTGTGCGCGTTACTGCTCCTGCTCGCCCTGGCCGACCTCGTGTCCGCACTCGCGTCCGGCATCACCGCACTGCTCCTCGCCCGGGTCCTGGTCGGAGTCTGCATCGGCGGGGTGTGGGCGGTCGCGGCCGGACTCGCCGTACGGCTCGTGCCGGCGGACTCCGTCGGGCGGGCCACCTCCGTCGTCTTCAGCGGGATCGCCGTCGCGGCCGTGCTCGGCGTCCCCGCCGGGACGTATCTCGGCGCGCTCGCCGGATGGCGGTGGGCGTTCGCCGCGCCCGCCGCGCTCGCCGTGCCGGTCGCCGCCGCGCTGACCCTCGCGCTGCCCGCGCTGCCCGCCGAACGGGCCGTGCGGCTCCGGGAGCTGGGGCGGCTCGCGGCCGACGCGCGGATACGACGGTGTCTGCTGGCCGTGGCGCTGCTCGTCACCGGCCACTTCGCCGGGTACACGTATGTCCGGCCGGTGCTGGAACGGGTGCCCGGGGCCGGTGCGGGGGAGGTGAGCGGCCTGCTCCTCGGGTACGGCCTCGCCGGGCTCGCCGGCACCTTCGCGGCGGGGGTGTGCGCGGGGCGTGATCCGCGGCGGACGCTGCGCGGGATCGCGGCGGGACTGGGGGCGGTCGTCGCCCTGCTCATACCGGCGGGACGCTCACTGACCGCCTCGACGGTGCTGCTCCTGCTCTGGGGCTTCTTCTACGGCGGTGTGTCCGTCGCCGCCCAGACGTGGCTGTCGGCCGCGGTGCCCCCCGGGGCTCGTGAGGCCGCGTCCGCGCTGGTCGCCGGGGTGTTCAACACGGCGATCGCGCTGGGGGCGTTTGCGGGGGGCCGGGGCGCGGACGCGCTGGGGCCAACGGCTGTTCTGGCCCTCGCGGCGGCGCTGGCGCTGGCCTCCGTCCCGACCCTGCCCACCCACCCACCCGACTCGGTCGGCTGACGGGTCACCGACGTCCCGGGGCTCCGCCCCGTGCCCCGGCGGGGGCTGCGCCCCCTGCGCCCCCTGCGCCCCCGGCGGGGCTGCGCCCCGTCTTTGCCTACCCGCCCGCCCGACTCGGTCGGCTGGGGGACACCGACGTCCCGGGGCTCCGCCCCGTGTCCCGGCGGGGGCTGCGCTCCGTTTTTGCCCATCTGCCGGCCCGATTCGGTCGGGTGGGGGGAACCGTTGTCCCCGGGGCTCCGCCCGTGCCCCGGCGGGGGCTGTGCCCCCTGCGCCCCCGGCGGGGCTGCGCCCCCGGCGGGGCTGCGCCCCCGGCGGGGCTGCGCCCCGTTTTGCCTACCTGCCCGCCCGGCTCGGTCGGCTGAGGGGGCGCCGTTGTCCGGGGCCCTGCTTCGTGCCCCGGATAACGGCTGCGCCCCTGCGCCCCTGCGCCCCCGGCGGGGCTGCGCTTCGTTTTGCCCACCCGGGCGGCCCGATTTCGGGGCTTCGCCCCGCGGGAGAGTGGGGGGTGCGTGGTCAGGCCTTGAGTTCGGCTGCCACCAGTTCCGCGATCTGGACCGCGTTGAGTGCCGCGCCCTTGCGCAGGTTGTCGCTCGAGACGAACAGGGCGAGGCCGTTCTCCACCGTCTCGTCGCGGCGGATGCGGCCGACGTACGACGGGTCCTTGCCGGCCGCCTGGAGGGGGGTCGGGATGTCGGTGAGGACCACGCCCTCGGCGGACGACAGCAGCTCCGTCGCGCGCTCCGCCGACAGGGGGCGCGCGAAGCGGGCGTTGACCTGGAGGGAGTGGCCGGAGAAGACCGGGACGCGGACGCAGGTGCCGGAGACCTTGAGGCCGGGGATCTCGAGGATCTTGCGGGACTCGTTGCGGAGCTTCTGCTCCTCGTCCGTCTCGTTCAGGCCGTCGTCCACGACCGAGCCCGCCAGCGGGACCACGTTGAAGGCGATCGGGCGCTTGTAGATCTGCGGCTCGGGGTAGTTGAGCGCCTCGCCGTCGTGCGTGAGCCGGTCCGCCTCGGCCGCGACCTTCTGCACCTGGCCGTGCAGCTCCGCCACGCCGGCCAGACCCGAGCCGGACACCGCCTGGTAGGTGGCGACCACGAGCGCCTCGAGGCCGGCTTCCGCGTGCAGCGGCTTCAGGACCGGCATCGCGGCCATCGTCGTGCAGTTCGGGTTCGCGATGATGCCCTTGGGGCGGTTCGCGATCGCGTGCGGGTTCACCTCGGAGACCACCAGCGGGACTTCCGGGTCCTTGCGCCAGGCCGAGGAGTTGTCGATCACCACGGCGCCCTGTCCGGCGACCTTCTCGGCCAGCGCCTTCGACGTCGCGCCGCCCGCCGAGAACAGGACGATGTCCAGGCCGGTGTAGTCGGCCGTCGCCGCGTCCTCCACCGTCACGCCGTCCAGGGTCGTCCCCGCCGAGCGGGCCGAGGCGAACAGGCGCAGCTCGGTGACCGGGAAGTCGCGCTCCTTGAGGATCCTGCGCATGACCGTGCCGACCTGACCGGTGGCTCCGACGATTCCGACCCTCACGGCGACTCCCTCTGTCTCGTTACGTGCGTATTGCCTGGCCGCGGCGTTTCCATCATGCGGCCGACACCGGCCCGCCTGTCCAATTCTTTGCCCGGCATGCCCGAGGACTGGGACACCGGCGACGGGGCGACGGTTACGGAAGTACCGTCCATACCCCCGCCGAGCTGGAGATATTCCCTCCACGGCCGTCCCGCGCCGCAAGCTGTGCTGCCCCGCCCGCGGGTGTGACGTACACCTCTGAACAATTGTCCGGCACCGTGCCGAACGTTCCGGTGCGCTCCGGCGTCGTAGAGGAGACGCGGAAGGGGAGGGGTGTCTGTGCTGCGCAGAATCGCCCGCCGTGTCCAGGGGGAACCGGCCGTCGGACCGGCCGCCGACGGCGATCCTCTGGACGCGGCGCAGGAACGTCGGGTGCGGGCGGTGCTCGCGCTGGGCGGAGTGCCGCAGGCGGACCTGCTGGACGGGGTACAGCAGGTCCGCCTGCGGCTGCTGGAGCGGGCCGCCAAGGGGTACGAGGCGCCGCGGGACGTCTCCGCGTGGGCGGCGGTCGTCGCCTCCAACCTCGCCATGGACTGGCACCGGGCCAAGCGACGCCAGGAACGACTGGGTGAGCGGCTGGCCGGGCTGCGCCAGCACGCGCATCCCTCCGGGGAGGACACGAGTGTGCTCTCCCTGGCCGTCGCCCAGGGGCTGGACGGCCTGCCCGACGCCCAGCGGCAGGTCGTCGTCCTGCGGTTCTTCGCCGATCTGCCGGTGAGTTCGATCGCCCGGGAGCTGGGCGTCCCGGAGGGCACCGTCAAGAGCCGCCTGCACACGGCGGTCCGGGCTCTGCGCGCCCGCCTGCACGAGGACGAGGTGGTGTGACATGCCCGGACAGGACCGGGACGGGTCCGAGGAGTACGGCGGGACGTACGGCGAGGAGCACGCCGGGGAGTACGGCGGTATGGACGCGCTGATGGCCGCCGTCACCGGTGAGTCCCTTCCCGAGGAGGCCCTCGCCGACCGCGCCTACCTGGCCGCCCACCGCTCCGCGACCGCCGACGTGGCGCTGCTGCGGGAGCAGTTGCGCGTGATCGCGGACGCCCTGACGGAGCCGGGGGAGGAACCCGCCTCCGCCGTCGTACGGCCGCTGCGGCGGTCCCGGCGGCGTGTCCTGCCGTACGCGCTGCGCGCCGTGGGCGTCGCCGCCGCGAGTGCGCTGGTCGTCGGGACCGGGTGGCTGGTCGTCCGGTCGGGCGGGGCGGTGTCCGACTCGGGGGCGGGCAGCAGCGCCGACAAGGCGGCGCCCGGCGACAGCGCCGCCGAGGGGGCAGGCGGCCTCCTCGGCGATCCCGGCTGGCTCGCGTGTGCTCGGCTGGTCGTCGAGGGCGATGTGACGGGGGTCGTCCCGGTGTCCGGCGGGGGCGAGGAGCGGGTGACCCTGCGGGTGACCCGCTCGTACAAGCCGGAGAAGAGCCCGGGGACGGTCGACTTCGTACTGGCGGAGGACGCGGATCCGCCGGTGGGGGAGGGCGATCACATCCTGGTCGGTGTTCCGCGGGGGGCCGCCGGGCCCGATGTGTGGGTGGTCGGCGAGGACGGCATCGCCGCCGGGCGGGCGGCGCTCACCGATGCCCTGCCCCGGGCGGACGGCGCCGGCTGCGAATGAGTGAGGGGCGGGCGTCCACCCGGGCGCCCGCCCCTCACATTCCGCGTTACGCGGTCAGTCCTGCGAGTCCCACACCCAGCTGCCGGTGTCGGTGCCGACCACCTCGGCCACGACGTGCCGGGATCCGTCGTGCGAGTGTTCGGTGGGGAGGTTGAGGGCCAGCGGCAGCGCCAGCGTCGCGAGGGCTGCCACGGTGCCGAGGACGGTCCGGACGGCTCGACCGGTGATGTGTCTCATTCTCTGCCTCTGCAATTCTCGAAGCCGAAGCGGCGATCGTGTGCCTGGACCGATCATCAGCTGTGGTCGTACCCGTGTCAGCGGATTCCGGTGGCCTCTGGCGGACATGGCATCGTCATGCCACTCAGGTAGCGGTCCGGACGGCAGTCGCCCAGCACCCAGTCCGGCAGCAGGCCCGGCAGGCTCAGCCACCACTCCCAGCCGTCGCGGGCCCGGTCCAGCGCCTCGTCGAGACTCGCGGCCTCGACGAACGTCATCCCCACCAGACGCCGGCCCCACCGGGCCAGGGTGACATGCGCGATGCCCGGTCGCGGGGCCGTTCTGGTGTACCGCGCGACGGCGTCCAGCCGCTGGTCGCTGAGCGGGAGAGCGGGGGGACCGGGCCCGTCGGGGGTGGTCGGCGAGTGGAGAACGACCTTGACTGCGTACACCCGCCGACCTTAGGCGGCGGACCTGCCCGGGGCCGTGCCGTCCGTGTGTCAGCCCCCGGTCATGGCAGCGAGCGGCCAGCGCCGCGCGGGGTCACAGCCAGCCGCGCCGCACCGCCTCGGCGCCCGCCTGGAAGCGGCTCTGCACCCCGAGGCGTCTTTGCAGGTCGGCGGTGTTGCGCCGGACCGTGCGCAACGAGACGCCCATCTTGCGGGCGATGCCCTCGTCGGTGAGTCCGGCGGCGAGCATCTTCAGCAGGGCCGTCTCCCGGTCGGTCGGCGCGTCCTCGGGGGTGCTCTGCGGTGCGGCGCCGAGCGGGACCGCGCTCTCCCAGACCGTGTCGAACAGCTCCTCCAGCGCCCGGACCATCCCCGGGTACCGGATCAGCAGGGCGCCCTGCCGGCTGTCGTCGGCGTCGATGGGGATCACGGCCGCCGAGTGGTCGGAGAGGATCATCCGCATCGGCAGGGCGGGGACGGTGCGGGTCTCGCCGCCGAGGGAGGCGAGCCAGGTCGCGTACTCGACGGTCGCCGGGTCGTTGCGCACGCTGTCCAGGTAGACGGTGCGCATCCGCACGCCGCGTGCGAGGTTCTGCGCGTCCAGCGGCCGGCCCGCCTCCAGGGCGGCGGCGCTGAGCGCCCCGCCGGGCACGAAGGTGCGTACCTCGACGGCGGCCTGGTGGGCGAGTTCCATGAGCCGTACCCGTACCGCGTCGACGCCCTCCAGCCGTTCGACACCGCTGTCGGCGCGGGTGGCGGCGAGGGCGGCGTAGTCCGAGGCGAGCGCGGCCAGCGCGGCGCGTTCCTGTGTCAGACGGGCCCGCTGCTCGTCGAGCTCGGCCTCCCTGCGCAGCAGCAACGGGGAGAGGACGACCTCGGGGCTGGCCGGGACGAACTGGTGGTCGGCGGCCTCGTGCAGCAGGGACAGCTGGGTGAGGACGTCGAGCGCCGAGCGGACGCCGGCGGTGGGGAGGCCGGTCTCGCGGGCGATGTCCTCGAGGGTCCACGAGGGGTGCAGCAGCAGGGACCGGTAGACGTCATGTGCCGGCCGGTCGATGCCGACGGTCTCCAGCATGGTTCCCCCTGCGATGCCGGTGACGGGTGTGGCCCGTGATTACTGGTGAGTTCGTTGAGCCGACGGTAGTCGATCCTCCGTTTGCGTGTTCGCATATTCAAGTGTTCGGGTTGCAGGGGGAGTTCGGCTGGCATTTCCCGGCCATGGCCACGGGGTGCCAGCCGGCGGGACGCCACGGGGCCGGTGGCGGGCCTACTGTCGACAACGCCCGGGCAATAACCGGACAACTCCCGGCAAGGGGCCGCTCGCCGGGCGATCCGATGCCGGACGGTGCCGCCGCGGGGGGCGGCATCGCCCGGCATCGCGCAGGACGAAAGGGTGGGCCCTTCGGGGGAGCCCGCCCCTTTCCCCGTTCCCGGCGCCGTGAAATGCCTTCGCCCCCGGCCGGTCCGGCCGGTAACGTCGGCGTGTGCGCCAGAAGTTGAGGGTGGCGGCCTACGCCGTTGTCGTCCGGGACGACCGGATCCTGCTCGCCCGATCCCCCGTGCCCGGCGGCACCGGCCACGAGTGGGTGCTGCCCGGCGGCGGCATGGACCACGGCGAGGATCCCCTCGACACCGTCGTGCGCGAACTCGACGAGGAGACCGGCTACCGCATCGAGGTCACCGGACTGCTCGGTCTCGACTCCTCCCGCCATGTGCTCCCCGGGGAGGGTCTGCGCGGCCCGGTCGACCACCAGGGGCTGCGCATCGTCTACGAGGGCCGGGTCGTCGGCGGCGAACTCCGCAACGAGGTGAACGGCTCCACCGACCTCGCCGACTGGCACGACCTGGCCGCGGTGCCCGCGCTGACCCGGGTGCGGCTGGTCGACATCGCGCTGAAGCTGTGGCGGGAACGGCCGGTGGACGGCCGGGCGTTCGTACCGCCGGAGGCAGCCCGGGAGGGGTAGCCCCTACCCGCAGAGATGAACACGGAGTGACGGGCTCCGGGACGTCCGAGGAGCAGTCGCGGTCCGGCCAGGGGCCCCTAGATCCACGTACAGTGATCGGCGCTCCACGTTGCGCGGGCGTTCACGTGCAGGCCATTCCGGGTGTCGAGCATCCGATACGAGCGGGGCGTTCGCGGTTGCGACCGGCCCGCGTCCACTGTCGACGCGTTCGCACTCGGGGAGATCGCGCCATGTCGCGCTCACGCTCTGTCACGTCCTCCGCGCTGGGGGTCGACCGTCGTACCGTCCTCGCCGCCACCGCGGCCGTCTCCGTCTCCGCGGGCGTCGGTTACGCCCTGCGGCCCACCGAAAGCGCGGCCGCGGCCGTGCAGCCCCCGGCCCCGGCCCGGGAGGCCGCCGCCGCAGCCGAGCCGTCCGCCGCCGCGGCCGCGCCCTCCGTCGCGCCCCTGGCCCCCTACACCAAGGGCACCACCCTCGCCTCCGTCGCCGCCCCGCGCTCCGGTTCCGGCTACCGCCGCCTCGGCAGTGCCGCCGGCTGGCAGCGCGTCGTCCGCGGCGACCTCGCCGCCCCCAGGTCCGGGCGTGCCGGGCGCCGTACGACCCTCGCCGTGTTCGTCCAGCTCACCGATCTGCACCTGATCGACAGCCAGCACCCGCTGCGTCTGGAGTACCTGCGCTCCGCGGACCCGGCCGCCTGGCGGCCGCACGAGGCGCTGACCGTGCAGGGCGCGGTGTCGCTGATCGAGCGGGTCAACTCGCTGCGGGCCGCCCCCGTGACCGGCTCCCCGCTGGACTTCGTGATCACCACCGGCGACAACACCGACAACAACTCCCACACCGAACTGGAGTGGTACCTGAAGGTGATGAGCGGCGGCCGCATCACCCCCAACTCCGGTGACCCGCGCCGCTACGAGGGCGTCCTCAGCAGCGGCATCCCGCTGTACTGGCAGCCCGACTCGGCCTCCCGCGACGGCTACAAGCAGCGCGGCTTCCCGCACCTGGACGGCTTCCTCGCAGCCGCGATCCGGGAGGTGCGGAGCCCCGGCCTGGCCCTGCCCTGGTACTCCACGGTCGGCAACCACGACGCGCTGCCGCTGGGCTGCTACGCGCACGGCGAGTCCTACCTCACCGAGTACGCGGTCGGCGGCCGCAAGCTCATGGAGCTCAGCGCCACCGAGGCGACGAGGCTCCAGCAGAGCATCGCCAAGGACAAGGACCCCCGGGGGACGGTCCTCCGCGACCTGCTGAAGTCCAGGACCCGGGCCATGCGCCCGGTCACCCCGGACGAGCGGCGCGCCCCCTTCACCCCCGCCGAGTACCTCAAGGCCCACCTGGACCCGGCGTACAAGGGACTGGGCCCGGTCGGTCACGGCTACACGGCCGGCAACCTGGCCGCGGGCACCCAGTACTACACCTTCCCCGTGGCCGACGACGTGATCGGCATCAGCCTCGACACCACCGACCCCGGCGGCCACTACAACGGCTCGATCGGCACCGCCCAGCTGAAGTGGCTGGACGCGACGCTGCGCGCCCACAAGGACTCGTACGCGATCGTCTTCAGCCACCACACCAGCGACAGCATGAAGAACACCCACACCGACCCCGCCCACCCGCGGGAGCGGCGGCACACCGGCGCCGAGCTGACGGACCTGCTGCTGAAGCACCGCAACGTCGCCGCGTGGGTGAACGGCCACATCCACCGCAATCACATCAAGGCGCACCACGGCTCGGCGGGCGGCTCCTTCTGGGAGGTCTCCACCGCCTCCCACGTGGACTTTCCGCAGCTCGCGCGGGTGATCGAGCTGGTCGACAACAAGGACGGCACCCTGTCGCTCCACACCACGCTCGTCGAGTCGGCCGCCCCGCACCGCACCGACTTCACCGATCTCTCCCAGACCGGTCTCGCGGCCCTCTACCGGGAGCTTTCGGCGAACACCCGCTCCGACGGGGACAAGCTGAGCGGCGACCCGGACGACCGCAACACCGAGCTGGTGCTGCAAAAGGGCTGAAACAGGCGGTGGCCCGTACGTCATCCAGGATGCGCGGACATGTGACGCCACGTTCACGCATGTGAAACGTCTGTACCGCCTCATATCGGCTAGCCCGCGCTGGACGGGGATGGCTGGATATCGGTGCAAGGCGGGTGATCGTGTGCGTACGGGACGCGGACTGCGGGTGCTGTCGGTCTACGAGGGTTTCTTCTCCGGAGGGGCCCGGATCGTGCACAGTGACGTGGTGCTGGGACTGCGGGAAGGCGGCCAGCACCACCGGGTGCTGAGCATCCACGGCGAGGTGCACCGCGAGGCCACCCGCCAGCGGATGGAGGACGACGCCTGTTACCAGGCGCTGACGGGCGCCGACGTGGGCGTCACCTCACTCGGCCGTACGTTCGGGATCGGCGGCACGGATCCGGCCGCCTTCAGCGGGCCGGAACTCGCCGACACCGCTCGGGCGACGGCCGACGCCGACGTCATCCTCTCCCTGAAGGAGCAGCCCCTCGCGCTGCTCCGGCAGGCGGGCCTGCCGCGCCGCCCGGTGGTGGTGTGCCTGCACCGCTCCGACCCGGAGAACCAGGGCCGCGCCCTGGACGACCTCAAGGGCGCGATCGCCGACGGCACGGTCGCGGCGGCCGTGTGCTGCGCCGAGTCGACCCGGGCGGCGTACGAGGCGGCGGGGGTTCCCGCGGCGCTGCTGCATGTGATCCCCAACGGCGTCGACCTGATCCGCTTCCGCCCCGACCCGGCGCGGCGCCTGGCGGTCCGCACCTCCCTCGGTGTCCCGGCCGGCGCCCCGGTGGTCGTCTTCGCGGCCCGCTACGACGGCATGAAGAACGTGCCCCTGTTCGTGGCGGCCGCCCGGAAGTGGCTGGACGCGGTGCCCGACGGGCACGTCCTGATGTGCGGGGCGGGGATGACGGCGGACAACCCGGGCCTCATGGCCGACCTCGCCGACGCCTTCGGCACGCGTGACCGGGGGCGCCTGCATCTGCTCGGCGTGCGGCGCGACATGGAGACCGTGTACGCGGGTGCCGACGTCGTGGCGCTGACCTCCTCCTGGGGCGAGGCGGCCCCGCTGTGTCTCATCGAGGGCATGATGTGCGGCGCGGTCCCGGTCGCCACGGATGTCGGGGACACCGCGGCCATCGTGGCCGGACACGGCATCGTGACCGCGCCGGACCCGGAGGAGATCGCGGACGCCTGGTCGGAGGCGGTGGCGAACCGGGACGCGTACGCCCCCGCGCTGGCCGCGAGCCGCGAACGCTTCAGCCGCACCCGGATGATCGCCTCGTACGCGGCCCTGATCGACCATGTCTACGCGGGCGACGCCGTGACGGTCGCCTCGCCCGAGGACGGCTGAGCGCGCCACAGGAGGAGGGGCCACCGGCCGCATGACCCCGGTGGCCCCTCCTCTCCCCTCCTGATCCCGCCCCCGGTCCGTCCGGTCCTTCACTACCGGGGCACCACGACGACGTACGCGGCCGGGTCCCGGTCCCCGGCGGCCATCAGGGCCGTGCGGATCACCGTCGCCTGCTGTTCCGTCGCGTCCCGCAGCTTCTTCGGGGTGATGTGGACGACCGTGATGCCCAGCCGCTCCAGGTGCTCGCGCTTGCGGGCGTACTCCGACCACACGGCGTCGTCGTCCTGCCGGTGGCGCTGACGGGGCGCGCGGGTGTCCAGTTCGACCGCCACCGCCTGCTCCGGCCAGTACGCGTCCAGGCCGCCCAGGTGCGGGCCGCCGGGCAGGCGGAGGTCCACGTTCCACACCGGGTCGGGCAGGCCGTACTCGCTCACCATCCGGTAGAGCCGGTCCTCGGCGATCGCGCGGCCCTCGGCCAGCAGCGAGTCCACCGCGTCCACCACGTGCGGCCGGCTCAGCAGTTTCGCCTCGTTCAACTCCCGTACGACGGCGGCCGGTTCGCAGTGACCCCCGCGCACCGCCTCCGACAGCAGCCGACGCACCGCGCCCGCGTCCGTGAGCCCGGCCACCGCGTCCGCCAGGGCCCGGGGGACGGGGGCCACCGGGAGGCCCGTGGCCTGCTCGGGGGTGGGCAGGCAGGCCGTGCGGATGATCTGGGCGCAGCCCGTCGAGCGCAGCCGGCGCAGCCGCGGCACCAGGACTCCGATCCGCTCCAGGGACAGCAGCGGGGGAGCGGAGGTGAAGCCGTGCAAGGTCAGGGCGGCCAGGCCTGTGATCATCGCGGCCGCGTACACCGGGTGGTGCGGGCCCTCGGCGTCCGGTTGTTGGGGCACCCCGGTCCCGGCCGGTGCCTCGCGGGCCGCGTACAGCAGGACCGCGTGCAGCCGCTCCTCGCTGGTCGGTGGTCCCGGGTGGAGCAGGTACACGCCCGGCAGGAGTTGCTGCCACGGGCCGCCGGCCCGGCAGTGCTCGTCGGTCTCGGCCGGGGAGACGCCGTGCGAGCGGAGCTGGGCCGCCGTCAGGACGCGGCGGTGGACGCCCTGGGGCAGGTGACGCAGGGGGCGGGGGGAGGCCGGGGGGAGCGGGGTGTTGTGGTTCATGACTCGGGGATTCCGCACTCGGTCCGCCCTTTAACCGCTGTTACACGCCCGTCGGCAAACCCGGACAAGATGGCACTAAAGGACAGGTGTTCGGATGCCGATAGGACGCGGAAACCCCTGGTCCGTACGGGGCGAATCTGGGGTTACGGGTATGACGGAACGAATTCCGTAACGGTCACCGGAGGCCTAAGTGTTGGCCATGGGTCTGCCCCTAAGGGCAATGTCCGCCGAGCGCTGCAACGCCTGGCCGCTTCCCTCTCGTCCTAGGGCGTGTTGCGCCCCAGGCGTCGTGCCCCTGCCAATGAATCGGAGAACAACGTGAGTTCCTCTCGCCGCAGCCGTACCGTGCTCGCCCTGGCCGTGAACAACTGGGTGTCCCGGGCCTACTTGGCGGCCGTGGCCCTCGCGGTCGGGATCGCCCTCTGCGAGGACGTGTTCACGAACCATTCCAACACCTCGATGTCCTACGTCGCGTCCTTGGTGCTGACCGCCCCGCTGAACGTACTGTTCGTCCCCGCGTTCGGCTGGCTCCCCACCGACACCGACGCCCCCTTCTACCTGGGCGTCGCGCTCGCCGCGCTGGTGAACGCCGTCGTCCTGGGCGCGGCCGTCCGCGCGGTCCGCAAGCGCCGACTGTCGTCGGCGCGCCCGGCGACCGGTGCCTGACCTCACCGAAGGGCCCTGAAGCGGCAGCCCGGGACGGACCACGTCTCTGCGCCGGTCGCCTCGGAGCCGGGGCGCACGCGCGGACCGACGGCGGCCGGTCGGCCCACCGCCAGGAGGACGAGCCGCGCGTACGTCCCCTCGCACATCGCGCCAGGTGAGCAGGGCCCGTAGCCCCGCCGCGAGGGCCGGCCCGGCGAACGACAGCCGGCCGTCCGGGCCCGCGGGCGTGTCGGGCCGGGCGAACCGGATCGGTCCGGCCGCGGCCGTGCCCAGGCGCAGTCCTTCTTCCGGCACCGGCAGGCCCAGCCGGCCGTTCAGGGCGTGTGTCGAAGGACCGTCCGGCTCTCGGGGCGGACGACGGTACTTTCGACCACGCCCTTGCTTTGTCAGGTCGCGCGCGTTCAGCGAGTCCCGCACCGACAGCACGGCCCGGGGTTCCCGTCGGCGTGCCCGGCGCCCGCGCCACGGCGTCCGCCGGCCGACCCAACCGCCCGGTGAGGACCGCGATGACGACCGTGGTGACGTCGGCCACGCCCCGCGGGCGGAAAAGCCGCAGCGGCAGCCCCAGGCCTCGGCGACGCGGCGCGGCCTGCCTTCGACGCCGTCCACGAGCAGCGCGTAGGGGGCCTGGCGGGCCGCCTCCGTCAGCGCCTCGCCCCGGACGGACAGCAGAGTCGTCTCGCCGTCGAGCTCACGTCGGCGGGGTCCGCGGCGCCCTCCCAAGCCGAGCCGCAGCATCCTGGCGCCCTCCTGGACCGCCGTCCGGCGCGCCTCCTCCCATGACCCCATGCCCCCCGATGACTCTCTCGCAGGGAGATGTGTCACAGCGCCCGGGCCGTTCGCTTCGTGGCGGAGTGATCATAATGTCTGCATACGAAGGGATCTCGGATGGTGGCCACGCGGCCGGACGGCGACGGACTGGTCCGCAGCGGAACGGCCGCGAGCGTGGACCGGACGAACGGCCGCCTCTTCGGCCGCGAGCGCGAGTCGGCCGAGATCCACGGTCTGCTGAGCGACCCGCACGGCCCGCGGCTGGTCCTGGTACGTGGCGAACGGGGCGTGGGACGCGGTGCGTTCGTCAGGGCCGTCGCCGATCGGCTGCGCGCCCAGGGGACCGTCGTGTCCTCGGTGGTGTGTGCCCCGGGCGACGGCGAACGGCCGCTGCTGCTGGCGCTGCGGCTGGTCATGGCACTTCAGGAGCACCGATCCGGCGTCGCCCGGCAGCCGGCGGGACAGCTGGTCACCCGGGCGCTGTCCGCCGTCGACCGAGGCGACCGGGCGGCGATGGACGAGCTGCTCGGCGCCGCGCTCGAACAGTCCGAGGAGTCCGAGGAGTCCGAACAGTCCGAGCAGGGTGCCCCGGAGGCGACGGGCCGACCCGTGACCGTGCTCGTCGACGACGCCCAGCACGCCGATGCCGAGTCGCTGGCCGTGCTGGGCCGGATCGAGGTCCCGCGGCTCGCGCCCGAGGTCCGGCTCGTGGTCTCGGCCGTGCGGCACGGCGAGCCGAGCGCGGGCGGAGCGGACGCGACGGGCCGAGCGGGCGGAACGGCCGGAGCGGCCGAGGCCGTGGAACGGCTGGCGGGCGTCCCGGGGGCCCGTACGGTCGTACTGTCCCGCCTCGGACCGGACGACACCGCCGCACTCGTGGCCCGGCGGCTGCGCGCGACTCCCGACGCCGCCCTGGTCCGGCGCGTGTGCGAGCTCACCCGCGGGCTCCCCGGGGCGGTCGACGCCCTGCTCACCGGCTGGACGTGCCGGGGCGAGATCCGGGTCGCCGACGGGCACGCCTTTCTCCTCGCGCGGACGCCGGTCCCGGTGCTGCCGGACGACGACCGGTTCGTCACGGCGCTGGACGCGCTCGGCGGGCCGTCCCGCGCGGTGGCCGCCGCGCTCACCGTCCTGTGGCCGCTCGGCCGGCCGGTCCGGGAGATGATCGCGGCGGAGACCGGACTGTCCGCCGAGGCCGTCGACGACGGCCTGCGCGGCCTGGTCGAGGAGGGGATCGTCGACGAACTGCCCGGCCCCGGGAACACCGCGGTGCGGGGCTGGACGTTCCGCCTGCCGCTGAC
Source organism: Streptomyces sp. NPDC002588 (assembly GCF_040295925.1). Classification (NCBI taxonomy): domain Bacteria; kingdom Bacillati; phylum Actinomycetota; class Actinomycetes; order Kitasatosporales; family Streptomycetaceae; genus Streptomyces; species Streptomyces sp. NPDC002588. The sequence goes on along the minus strand of NZ_JBEOWF010000012.1, from coordinate 3,543 downwards.
GGCGCACACCGTCCTCGAACGGCTGCGGCCGATGGAACGCAGCCGGCTGTCCGCCGCCGCCGTGCAGGCACTGTGGGCGGCCCCGGACGCGGCGGACGCCCTGCTCGACGAGGCGGACGCGCGGAGCTATCTGCCGGACCGCATCGCGGACGCGGGCATACTCGTCGACCGGGACCGCGCGGTGGCCGAGCTGACGGCCGCCGCCGCACGGATCTACCCCGACCTCGAGGGCCTGGGGATGCTCCGCTGGTTCCGGGCCGCCGCCCAGCTGATCGAGCGGCCCGCCGCCCGCGATCTCGCCCTCCAGCGGTACGCCGGCGCCGCCTACGTGGCAGGCGACTACCCGACCGGGCGGACCATCGCGGAGGCGTTGCTGCGCAACCCGGGGGAGGCGCTGACCCCGCTGGCGCTGCAGCAGACCGCCTGCCTTCTGGTGGCGGCCACGGCCAACGAGATGAACTGGCCGACGTTGTCCCGGCAGGCGACGGCACCCTGGTGGGACGAGCTGCCGCTGCCCGCCCTCGCCAGGGTGACCGGACAGGGCCTGGCCCTGTGCCGGCTGGGGAGATGGGAGGAGGCGCTGGAGGTGTTCTCGGCGGCGGAAGCGGTGTGGAACACCGACCCGCACTCCCGCGCCAAGCCCGAGGTCTTCAGCGCCGCGGCGGAACTGGCGTTGGGCCGGCCGGAACGTTTCCGCCGAGCGATGGTCCAGCAGAAGGCGCCGGAGCTGCTCCCCGACATCGACTACGGGCTCGCCATGGCGATGTTCGACGAACTGGCCAACGCCTGGGACCTCAACGCGGCAACCGCACTGCTGGACTCGCGCGGGCTGACCGTCGACGTCCTGCCCCCGCTCAGCCGCTTCCTCTGGTGCCACCTCACGGGCCGGTGGGACGAGGCGATGGAGTCGGCCCGCCGGCTGCTGGCGAACAGCCAGGTCCAGGTGCCCGCGTCGGACAGCCAGTTGCTGCCCGCCCGCACCGCGGCCATCCTGCTCGCCCGGGGCCGGGTCACGACCGCCCTCCGGACACTGGAGAGCATGCGCGGCCCGGAGGGCGGCCCGCCGCAGTACTCGATGCACCTCGCCGAGGCGGAGGTGCTGCGCACCCTGGGTGACCTGGACGGTGCCGAGCGGGCCCTGCACCGCGGACTGGACGGGGCCGCGGTGCGCGGACAGGTCCACAACACCGAGGAACTGTGGGCCCTGCTCGCCGAGGTGCGGGCCGAGGCGGGGCACACCGCCGGGGCGGTGGTCTGTCTCGAGCGCCTGGGGCGGATCGCCGACCGGACCGGCGCCGGCCGGGCACGGCTGCGGCACCTGGTGGCCTCGGCGCTCGTCCTGCGACGGGACGACCCCGACACCGCGCGCGGGCACCTGCGCGAGGCGGTCGGCCTGGCCCGCTCCCGCGGCCTGCCCTTCGAGACGGCGACCACCCTCGTGGCGGCCGCCGAGGCGGGCGCGGCCCCCGCGACGCTGCTGCACGAGGCGTACGAGATCTTCGGCGCGGCCGGCGCCGGCCTGTGGCGCTTCCACACCAGGACCGCCCTGCGCGAGGCCGGGCTCACCGGCCCCGGCCGCAAGCAGGCCACCGCGGAGAACGAGCAGCTGTTGGCCACCCTGATCGCCGAAGGACTCACCAACCGTCAGATCGCCCGCGTACTGCGGCTCAGCGAGGACGCTGTCGCCCAGCGCCTGTCCCGGCTGTTCGCCCGCACCGGGCTGCGGTCGCGCACCGAGGTCGTCAACGCGGTGCGCACGGGCACGCTCTGACATGCCCCTTCGGCCCCGACCGGATGTACATGCGGATCGCGTCAGCTTTCCCTGTCCTTAACGGGTGAGGGCCCGAGCGGACCGGAGTGGCTGATCCCGCATGGCAGCATCGTGCTCCCGACCTTGTGGAACGCGCCCTGCTACGACGCCCCGCCTCGGGCGGCCGAGCGCGCAGCGCGCCTGTTTCCCTCCGTCGGCGGGCGACATCCCCGGTCGACCTCCCCATCGACACGACGAATTGACATACCCCGGGCCGGCCGCCCGGAGACGGGCGAAAGGAACCCCATGCCCGAAGCAGCAGTCGTCCTGGCCCGGTCCGCCCAGCAGCTGCTGGGCGCGCCCCTTCCCCTGCGGATCCGCGCGTGGGACGGCAGCGTGGCCGGACCGGCGGACGGCCCCGAACTCGTCCTGCGTGACCGCACCGCTCTGCGGCACCTGCTCTGGCAGCCCGACGACCTGGGCCTGGCCCGGGGCTGGGTCACCGGAGACCTGGACGTCCAGGGCGACCTGTACGAGGTGCTGGACCGCCTCTCGCGGGTGCTGTGGGACAAGGACGTCCGGCGCGGCACCGACGACGGCGGGGACGCCGGGGCGGGGCGCGCGGCCAGGGGCGCCGGGCGGGCGGTGGCGGCGATGTCCGCGCTGCGCGAGGTGCTGCCCCTGATCGGCAACCCGCTGCCGCCGCCGCGCCCCGCGGAGGAGGTTCCGCCCCGCCGGGGCCCGGCGCACACCCTGCGCCGGGACCGGGCCGCGATCAGCCACCACTACGACGTCGGCAACGACTTCTACGCCCTGATGCTGGGACCTTCCCTGGTCTACTCGTGCGCCTACTGGGAGGACGGGCCCGACGCGCCGGACGCGACCCTGGAAGCGGCGCAGGCCGCGAAACTCGAGCTGGTGTGCCGCAAACTCGCCCTCGAGAAGGGCGGGCGGCTGCTGGACGTGGGCTGCGGCTGGGGCTCGATGGCGCTGCACGCGGCCAAGCACCACGGGGTGGACGTGGTGGGCGTGACCATCTCCACCGAGCAGGCGTACGCGGCCCGCGAACGGGTCGCCGGGGCGGGGCTGTCCCACCGCATCGAGATCCGGGTGCAGGACTACCGGGAGATCACCGACGGCCCCTACGACGCGATCTCCTCGATCGGCATGGCCGAGCACGTGGGCACGGCCGGCTACCTCGAGTACGCCCTGGCGCTGCACGGCCTGCTGCGGCCGGGCGGTCGCCTACTCAACCACCAGATCGCCCGCCGCCCGGTCCCCGGTGAGAAGGACTACCGCCTCAACGGCTTCATCGACCGGTACGTCTTCCCCGACGGGGAGCTGTCGCCGGTGGGCGCGACCGTCGGACAGCTGGAGGAAGCCGGCTTCGAGGTCCGCGACGTCCAGGCGCTGCGCGAGCACTACGCCCTGACGCTGCGCGCCTGGGTGACCCGGCTGGAGAAGAACTGGGAGGAGGCGGTACGGCTCGTCGGACCGGCTCGGGCCCGGATCTGGCGGCTGTACATGGCGGCGTCGGCGGTCGGCTTCGAACGGAACACGATGGGCGTGAACCAGGTCCTGGCCGTCCGTGCGGCCGCCGACGGAACCTCCGGGATGCGCTGGTCCCGCAGCGGAGACCGATGGTGACACCGGTCCCCGCCCGCGTCCTCTCCCCGGCGGGCTCTCCAGGGCGGCCCTAAGGGCTGTCCCGTAATCCCCGGCGGGCGCGCGACGACAGCTACGGCACCTCGCCGCGTTGTCGGAACATCCGCATACATCCAGTATGCGGATGC
>NZ_JBEOWF010000011.1:0-249618 GCF_040295925.1 Streptomyces sp. NPDC002588 | reverse complement strand
GGCCCTGGAACAGGGCGGTCAGGACCGCGCGCGGCGCACGCCGACCCATTTACTGTGCCCCCGGCGCACGGCGAAGCCGCGCTGAGTTGCTGTCGCGGGGATGTCCGGAGTGCTCCGCCGAGCAGCAGCTCGGCGATCATGTGCCGGAAGTCCTTGGGGGCGCCCTTGCCGCTCTGCACCAGCCAGGCGCCGGAGGCCAGCAGGCCGTACAGCGCCTCGGTGAGCCAGGCGGGCGTGAGGTCGATGCGGAACTCCCCGTCCGACTGTCCGCGGCGGAACAGGGCGGAGACGCGGTCGTCGATCCTGGTCCAGCCGTCGTTCTGTTCCTCGCCCTCGAACAGCTGGTTCTCGGTGTAGAGGAAGGCGAGCAGACCGGCGGCCGGTTCGATCTCGCGGACGAGCCGGCGTACGGCGTCACTCGCGGGCCCCTCGGCCAGGCGGGCCGCGTCGAGGGCGGTCTCGCACTCCTCGATGCCGAGCGCCTCCAGGGCGCGGACGAGCGCGTCGCGGCCGGCGAAGTGCCGGTGCAGGGTGGCGCGGCTGATCCCGGCGGCCTTGGCGACCTCGTCCATGGTCGCGGTGGACTTGTGGGTCAGCAGGGCGGCGGCGCTGCGCAGTACGTGGTCACGGTCGACGGCCATGAGACAAACATAACCCAGATGAGACATGAGTGTCTCATCACGGGCATGGGTGACTCACTCCGACGGCCGGACGGCAGGGCTCAGTGCCAGGGCAGGCGGGACCGCTGGTCCCAGTACGCCCCGGGGTCCTGGGCCAGGCCCGCCAGCCGCGCCAGCTGCTCCTCGTCCAGGTCCACGACCGCCGCGTGCAGGTTGGAGGCGAGCTGGGCGGCGGTCGCCGCGCCGGACAGCACGACGCCGGCCCAGGGCTCGCGCAGGATCAGGGCGAGGGCGACGGCGTCACAGCCGAGCGAGGTCTCCTCGGCCACGGCCTTGAGCACGTCCGGGGCGTGCGGGTCCGCGAGCCGCCCGTTCGCCATGCCCTCCTTGACGATCACCGTGAGCCCGGCGTCGTGGGCCTCCGCGAGGGCCGGGCCCGCCGAGGCCTCCAGGGCGTTGTACGTCGACTGGACGGTACGGAAGAGGGGCTCGCCGTCGACCGTCACGGCGAGGGCGGCGCGGATGGCCTCGGCCTGGCCGGGGCCGCTGGTGGAGAAGCCGACGGTGACACCGCCGGCGGCGGCCCGGGCCAGTTGCGCGTGGAGTTCCTTGTCGGTGAGGGCCGGGCTGTCCGGGGTCACCGAGTGGATCTGGTAGAGGTCGAGCCGGTCGCCGAGCAGCTCGACCGTCTCGGCGCGCTGACGCTCGTACGTCCGGACGCTGTGGTCCTTGACCTCGTGCCGCTCGGCGTCGGTGGTCCAGTCGGCGGTGTAGGTGTAACCCCACTTGCTGCCCACGACGACGTCGTCGACGTCGGTCCTGGCCGCCAGCCAGCCGGCGAGGAACTCCTCGGAGCGGCCGTAGGAGCGGGCCACGTCGAAGTAGCGGACGCCCTGGGCGTAGGCGGCGTCGAGGAGTTCGTGGGTACGGGCGCGCAGCGCGTCGACGCTGCGGTTCTCTCCGAGGTCGTGGTCCCGGCCGAGGTTGATGTAGCCGGGACGGCCGACGGCGGCGAGACCGAAGCCGATGTGGCAGGTCGGGGTCGTGGCGGTGGCCAGTCGGGCGAAGGGCATCGCGGGCTCCCGTTCGGTCGGCTCCTGGCGGCTGCCGTCCAACCTACCCGCGATGCCCCGTCAGTCACTTCTTGGCGTCGGCCCACTCGTGTTGCGCCGCCACGTCCGCCTTCACCTCGGCCAGCTGGACCGCGACCGCGCTGGGTGCCGTACCGCCGCGGCCGCTCCGGGAGGCCAGGGCGCCCGGGACGTTGAGGACGGTCCGCACCTGGGGGGTCAGGTGGGCGGAGATCTTCGCGAACTGTTCGTCGGTCAGCTCGTCGAGTTCCTTGCCCTCGGCCTCGGCGGCCTTCACGCACTCGCCCGCGACCTCGTGCGCGACACGGAACGGCACGCCCTGCTTGACCAGCCACTCGGCGACGTCGGTGGCGAGGGAGAAGCCCGCCGGGGCGAGTTCCTCCATGCGCTCGCGGTGGACGGTGAGGGTGGCGATCATGCCGGTGAAGGCGGGGAGCAGGACCTCCAGCTGGTCGCAGGAGTCGAACACCGGCTCCTTGTCCTCCTGGAGGTCGCGGTTGTAGGCGAGCGGCAGGGCCTTGAGGGTGGCCATGAGGCCGGTGAGGTTGCCGATGAGCCGGCCGCTCTTGCCGCGGGCCAGTTCCGCGATGTCCGGGTTCTTCTTCTGCGGCATGATCGACGAACCCGTGGAGAACGCGTCGTGCAGGGTGACGAAGGAGAACTCCTTCGTGTTCCAGATGATGATCTCCTCGGCGATCCGGGAGAGGTTGATCCCGGTCATCGCGGTGATGAAGGCGAACTCGGCGACGAAGTCACGGGAGGCCGTGCCGTCGATGGAGTTGCCGACGCTGCCGCGCTCGAAGCCGAGGTCCTCGGCGACCGCCTCCGGGTCCAGGCCGAGGGAGGAGCCGGCCAGCGCTCCGGAGCCGTACGGCGAGACGGCCGTGCGCTCGTCCCACTGGCGCAGCCGCTCGGCGTCCCGGGAGAGGGACTGGGCGTGCGCGAGGACGTGGTGGGCGAACAGCACCGGCTGGGCGTGCTGGAGGTGGGTGCGGCCGGGCATCGCCACGTCCGGGTGGGCCTCCGCCAGGCCGATGAGCGCGTCCTGGAGCTCGGCGAGCAGTCCGCCGATGATCCGGGCGTGGTCGCGCAGGTACATCCGGAAGAGGGTGGCGACCTGGTCGTTGCGGGAGCGGCCGGCGCGCAGCTTGCCGCCGAGGTCGGGGCCGATGCGCTCGATGAGGCCACGCTCGAGGGCGGTGTGGACGTCCTCGTCGGCGATGGTGCCGACGAAGGAGCCGTCGGCGACGTCCGCCTGGAGCCGGTCGAGGCCCGCGGTCATCCGGGTCAGCTCGTCCTCGGTGAGCAGGCCCGCCTTGTGCAGCACGCGTGCGTGGGCACGCGAACCGGCGATGTCGTAGGGCGCGAGGCGCCAGTCGAAGTGGACGGACGCGGACAGCTTCGCCAGGGCCTCGGCGGGACCGTCGGCGAACCGGCCGCCCCAGAGCCGGACGTCACCGCTGTTGCTGCTCACTTGCGTTGCTCCTCACCGCTGCACTCACCGTCCTGCATGAGTATGCAGTGCTCTGCATGATTCGTCAATTCAACCGGGGGTGTGGCGGCCTCGAGAGGATCCCGAAGAGAAGATCCAAAGAGATTTGGGGTCGCCTTGAACATCGGCAACCGCTTACCCGTACTCACGGCTGAACGCTGGCGCCGCGTTTGTAAACCCACTCCTGACCCCAAGTGAGGCATCCCCATGTCCAGGGCTCTTCCGAAGTACAACAAGCGTCGTGTGGCGATCATCGGCGGCGCCGCCGCTCTGGCCCTGACCGGTGCGGTGGTCGTGAACCAGGCCCTCGCCGGGGAGTCGTCCAAGAGCACCACCACCAACGCCAAGACGCTCGCCGCCGGCCCCGGCACCATCACGTGCCCGGACGTCGCCTCGCAGCTGCCCGACATCCCCGCCTCGGCCCAGGCCGAGGTCGACCGCAACCTCGCGCTGCTCCAGACCCAGATCGACGAGGCCAACCAGCGGCTGATCGACACCGTCGGCCAGGGCGGTGCGAACTTCGTGCAGAACGCGATCCTCGGCCCCCTGGAGGACAAGCGCGTCGCGACCGTCAACCGCATCGCGACGGCGATCGGCCGCACCGCGGAGAAGCCCACCGGTCTGGACGCGCTGGCGCCCTGCACCCTCAACGCGGACGGCGCCGCGAACACCGGCGACGCGGCCACCCCGGGCGCCACGGAGAGCCAGGCGGCCGGTGACACGGGCGAGGCCGCCGACGACACGGGGGCCGCCGACGACACGGGGGCCGCCGACGACACGGGGGCCGCGGAGGAGACCGGCGCCGCCGAGGACACCGGTGACGCGGCCGGCGTCGGCACGATCACCTGCCCGGACGTCGCCTCGCAGCTGCCCGACATCCCCGCCTCCGCCCAGGCCGAGGTCGACCGCAACCTCGCGCTGCTCCAGACCCAGATCGACGAGGCCAACACCCGCCTGCAGAACACGGTCGGCCAGGGTGGCGCCAACTTCGTGCAGAACGCGATCCTCGGCCCGCTGGCCGACAAGCGGAAGTCCACGATCGACCGTATCGCCATCTCCATCGGCCGTACCGCCGAGAAGCCCGCGGGCCTGGACTCCCTGGCGGCCTGCACGTTGAACAAGTGACGTGACAGGCGCGGTGGCCGCCCCGAGGAAGCGCCGGCCGGGGCGGCCACTGCCGCGTGTCCGCAAGCGGAATCGACCATTTCCTCAGACACGCGAACGACTTTCCCGGATCATGGGCGGACATGGGAAAGACGTATGAGCGCATAGACGGCAGACTCCGTACGTTCATCGAGGAGCAGCCACTCTTCTTCACCGCGACCGCCCCGCTGTCCGGTGACGGCACGGTCAACCTCTCCCCCAAGAGCCTCAAGGGCTCCTTCGCCGTGCTCGACGAACACACCGTGGCATACCTCGACTTCGCCGGATCCAACGCCGAGACCATCGCACACCTGCGGGAGAACGGCCGGATCACCCTGATGTGGTGCGCCTTCCAGGGGCCGCCGAACATCGTGCGGGTGCACGGGCGCGGCGAGCCGGTCTTCCGGGACGACCCCCGCTTCACCGAACTCCTCCTCCACTTCCCCGACATCGACCCCACCCCGCACGGACTGCGCGCGATCATTGTCGTGCGCGCCGAACTCGTGCGGGACAGCTGTGGTTACGCGGTCCCCTTCATGACGTACGAGCAGGACCGGGATCTGCACGGGAAGCGGTTCGCACGGGAGGACGACGAGTCGCTGGACGCGTACTTCACGAAGAAGGACCACATCGCCACCAGCATCGACGGGCTCCCGGGGCTGCCGCTCCCCCTGCCGCCGACCCCCTGAGGAACCGTCGGAGGGCCGACCGGCCCGTGTTGTCGTCGGGGAGGGCGCAATCCCATGGACCGGGACGTCGGCGTCAGCCGCTGAGCGAGCCGCCGCGCAGGAAACCCGCCGCCGACCGCCCGCCGTGGTTCCACATCCGGCGCGAGGCCGAGGTGAACGGCGGCGGACGGCCGGCTCGACCCGCTCGGCCCCTGAGCCGACCGCGCCGATCGACGGTTACCGGCGGTCACGCCGCTCCGCGGTGCACTCCGCGGGGAGCTGAACACTCTGCCCTTCTCGCCCGTATCTGTGGGCCAAGGGTCAAGTCCCCACGGAGGAACCGTGACCACCACGATCGCAGGCGGACGTGCCGCCCGCCGCCAGACGATGCGCCGCATCCGCCCGCGCCGATCCCCGGCCGCCCTGTTGCTGCTCGCCGTATGGGCGGGCGCGGCGGGCGTGCTGTGGCTGTGGTGGGCCAACACGCCGAACATCGCCGACACCAACAGCAAGATCCTCAACGCGGGACGGATCACCGGGCTGCTCGCCGGCTACATGATGGCGCTCGTCGTGCTGCAGATGGCGCGGGTGCCCGCCCTGGAGCGGCGGGTCGGCTCGGACCGGGTGGCCCGCTGGCACGCGATGAGCGGCCGGTACACCCTCTGCCTCACCTTCGCGCACGTGTTCCTCATCATGTGGGGATACGCGCTCCAGGCCGGCAAGTCGCTCGGCGACATCGTCCAGCAGACGATCGACTCGATCAACCAGCTGCCGGACATGGGCAAGGCGGCGATCGGCACCGGTCTGCTGGTGGTCATCGGCCTGGTGTCGATCGGCCCGGTCCGCAGGAAGATGCCGTACGACACCTGGTACCACATCCACCTGATGACCTACGCGGCCGTCTTCCTGACGTTCTGGCACCAGCTGACCACGGGCAACGAGTTCGCCGTCGAGCCCACCGCGAAGACCGTCTGGTACGGGCTGTACGGCACCGTCACCGCGCTGGTGATCTGGTACCGCATCCTCACCCCGATCCGGCTGAACCTGCGTCACCGCATGTACGTCGAGGCGGTCATCGAGGAGACGCCCGGCATCGTGTCGGTGCTGATCGGCGGGCGCAAGCTGCACCGGATCGGCGCGGAGGCCGGGCAGTTCTTCCGGTGGCGGTTCCTGGCGCCTGGGATGCGCTTCAGCTCCCACCCGTACTCGCTGTCGGCGAACCCCCGCCCCGAGCTGCTGCGCATCACGGTCAAGGCGATCGGCGACCACACCGCGGCGCTGCGCGAGCTGCGGCCCGGCACGAAGGTGTGGGCCGAGGGACCGTACGGCGCGATGACCGCGTCCCGGCGCAGCCGCGGCAAGGTGCTGCTGGTGGCCGGCGGCGTGGGCATCACCCCGATGCGGACGCTGTTCGAGACGCTGCCGGGCGCTCCCGGTGACATCACGCTCCTCTACCGGGCCAACAGCACCCAGGACCTGGCGCTGTGGGACGAACTGGCGAAGATCGCCGACGAGCGCGGGGCACGGCTGATGTACGCCGTCAACAGCCCCGACGGAGAGCGCCCCGACATCTCGGCGGAGTCCCTCCAGCGCAAGATCCCCGACATCGACGACCACGACGTCTTCATGTGCGGGCCGAACGGCTTCGCCCAGGGCGTGTACGAGGCACTCCGCGGCGCCGGAGTCCCGGCCCGCCGCATCCATCACGAGTCGTTCGAGATGTGAGCGACGGGAAACCCACCGCACCACCGGGCGACCGGACCCCTTCGGCCTTCAACGCGGCCCTCAACGTGAATCAGGAGCTCAGGAAGAGATGAGGAAGAGCCACCCTCTTCGGCGCGTCGTGCTGGCCACCGCCGCCACCGTGTCCGGGATCGTGCTGCTGCTGTCGCTCAAGCCGTCCACGGACACGACGTCCGCCCAGGCGGCGGGTGCCGGCGGCACCGCCGCCCAGGAAGCGGCCCAGGGCGGAGCCGGGGCGCCCGTGACGGGCACCATGACCGGTGACGCCGTCAAGACGCAGTACGGCAACGTGCAGGTCCGCATCACGGTCGTCAACAACAAGATCACCAAGTCCGAGGCCGTCCAGGCACCCAAGGGCGGCACCAGTACGCAGAAGAGCGAACTGGCGATCCCCAAGCTGAACGCGGACGTGGTCACCAAGCAGAGCCCGGACATCGACACGGTGTCGGGCGCCACGTACACCAGCGAGGGCTACAAGAAGTCCCTGCAGTCGGCGATCGACAAGGCGAACGCGAGCGCGGGCTCCGCCCAGGGCTCCGGCAGCGCACAGGCCTCCGGGACCTTCACCGGCGACGTGACGCAGACGCAGTACGGCAACGTCCAGGTCCGGATCACGGTCGCGGGCGGCAAGATCACCAAGGCGGAGGCCGTCCAGGCGCCCAAGGGCGGCACCAGCGACCAGAAGACCGCACTCTCCGTCCCCAAGCTCAACCAGGAGGCGGTGGCCGCCGGCAGCGCCGACATCGACTCCGTCTCCGGCGCCACCTACACCAGCGAGGGCTACAAGAAGTCCCTGCAGTCGGCGCTGGACAAGGCGAAGTCGAGCGCGGGGTCCTCCCAGGCGTCCGGCTCGGGTTCGGGGTCGAAGGGCTCCGGCAGCGCGCAGGCCTCCGGGACCTTCACCGGCACGGTCGCGCAGACCCAGTACGGGGCGGTGCAGGTCCGGATCACGGTCGCGGGCGGCAAGGTCACCAAGGCGGAGGCCGTCCAGGCACCCAAGGGCGGCACCAGCGACCAGAAGACCGCACTCTCCGTCCCCAAGCTCAACCAGGAGGCGGTGGCCGCCGGCAGCGCCGACATCGACTCCGTCTCCGGCGCCACCTACACCAGCGAGGGCTACAAGCAGTCCCTGCAGTCGGCGCTGGACCAGGCCCGGTGACGGACACCGTGGCCGAGTCGGCAGCTCCCGCCGCGGTGCGTCACGCGGAGGAGGTCATGGGGACCGTCTTCTCCTTCGACGTCCGCGGCGGGGAACCCGGTCCGGTGCGCGCGGCGCTCGACGAGGCGGTCGCGGGCCTGCACCGGGTCAACGAGGTGTTCAGCACCTACCGCGAGGACAGCCAGGTCTCCCGGCTGGTGCGCGGTGAGCTGAGCGTCGAGGAGTGCGACCCCGAGGTGGCCGAGGTGCTGGCCCTGGGCGCCGAGGCGGAGCGGGTGAGCGACGGCTGGTTCAGCATGCGCTACGAGGGCCGGCTCGACCCGACCGGCATCGTCAAGGGCTGGGCCGCGGAGCGAGCGGCGCGGCTGATGGCCGGGGTCGGCGGGGTGAGCGGGGTCAGCGTCAACGGGGGCGGCGACGTGCAGTTGCTGGGCGTGCCGGGGCCGGAGCGGCCGTGGCGGGTGGGGGTGTCGGATCCCCTGAGGCCGGGCGGGCTCGCGGCGGTGGTGTCGGCGGCGGGGGCGGACGAGCTCGCGGTGGCGACGTCGGGGACGGCGGAGCGGGGCGCCCATATCGTCGACCCGCGTACGGGTCGGTCCGCAGTGACGGACCTCGTCGCCGTGACGGTGGTGGCACCCGAGCTGACCTGGGCGGACTGCTGGGCCACGGCGGCGTTCGCGATGGGGTCGCGGGAGGCGCTGCGGTGGCTGGAGGCGCTGCCGGACGTGGAGGCGCTGCTGATCACGGCGGGTGACGAGGTGCGGTGCACCGGGGGGTTGGCCCGCCGGCTGGGGTGAGGCGGCCGGCCCAGGGGCGCGGGGCCGTGTCGATGAGCCGCTCCGCCGCGTGGTCGCGGCCGCACACCGCCCTCGGCCGGCGTCCCCCCTCGACCACCCCTCTCAGTGACCGTTCTGAGCCAGCCTCAGCAAGTGGTCCGCGAGGGCCTGTCCGCCCAGGGGATCCCGGCTGATCAGCAGCAGTGTGTCGTCACCCGCGATCGTGCCGAGGATGTCGTGCAGCTCCGCCTGGTCGATCGCCGAGGCGAGGAACTGCGCCGCACCCGGCGGGGTGCGCAGGACCACGAGATTCGCGGACGCCTCGGCCGAGACCAGCAGCTCCTGCGACAACCGCCGCATCCGCTCCTCCTTCGCCGACCCGCCCAGCGGTGCCCGGGGGGTCCGGAAGCCGCCCTCGCTCGGCACCGCGTAGATCAGGTCGCCGTCGGTGTTACGGATCTTCACCGCGTTCAGCTCGTCCAGGTCCCGCGACAGCGTCGCCTGGGTGACGCTCAGCCCGTCGTCGGCGAGCAGTTTCGCCAACTGGCTCTGCGAGCGCACCGGTTGCCGGTTGAGAATGTCCACGATCCGGCCGTGGCGGGCGGTGCGGGTCTGCGGCACGGCGGGCCCGTTCGCCCCCGGCTGCTCATGGTCCTGCGCCTGGCTCATCGTCGTCTCATTCTCCGGATCGGTCCCCGCTCACGCTGTCGAGGATGCCGGGCAGCGCCGCGAGGAACGCCTCCACCGCGTCGTCGCCGAGGTTCAGCGGCGGCATCAGCCGGACGACGTCGGGGGCGGGCGCGTTCACGAGGATTCCGGCCTCCTGAGCCGCCTGCTGCACCTGGGGCGCGAGCGACTCGGACAGCACGATACCCAGGAGGAGCCCCGCGCCCCGGACATAATCGATCAACGGGTGACGCAGATCCTCGATTCCGCCGCGCAACTTCTCGCTCTGCCGTTTGACGTTCTCCAGCAGCCCCTCGTTCTCGATGGTGTCGAGGACGGCGAGTCCGGCGGCGCAGGCGACCGGGTTGCCGCCGAACGTCGTACCGTGCTGGCCGGGCTGGAGCAGCTCCGCGGCCCGCCCGAAGGCGACGGTCGCGCCGAGCGGCAGTCCGCCGCCGAGGCCCTTGGCGAGGGTCACGACGTCCGGCAGGACGCCCTCGTGGGCCTGGTACTCGAACCACTGCCCGGTGCGCCCGACGCCGGTCTGCACCTCGTCGAGGACGAGCAGCGACCCGGTGGCGGCGGTGATCGCCCGGGCCGCCTTCAGATAGCCGGCCGGGGGCACGACCACGCCGTTCTCGCCCTGGACCGGTTCGATGACGACAAGAGCCGTCTCCTCGGTCACCGCGGCCGCCAGCGCCTGCGCGTCGCCGTAGGGGACGTGGGTGACGTCACCGGGCAGCGGCAGGAACGGGGTCTGCTTGCCGGGCTGCCCGGTGAGCGCCAACGCGCCCATGGTGCGGCCGTGGAAGCCGCCCTGGGTGGCGACCATGTGGCCGCGCCCGGTGAGCCGGCCGATCTTGAACGCGCCCTCGTTGGCCTCGGCGCCGGAGTTGCAGAAGAACACCTTGCCGTCCCGCCCGAAGTGGCGCAGCAGCCGTTCGGCGAGGGCGACGGGGGGTTCGGCGATGAAGAGGTTGGAGACATGGCCGAGGGACGCGATCTGTGTGCTGACGGCCTCCACGATCGCCGGGTGGGCGTGACCGAGCGCGTTGACCGCGATTCCGCCGACGAAGTCCAGGTACTCCTTGCCGTCGGCGTCCCAGAGCCGGGTGCCCTCGCCGCGGACGAGCGGGATCCTCGGGGTGCCGTAGTTGTTCATGAGCGCGCCCTGCCACCGCGCGGTCAGTTCCTGGTTGCTCGGTTCCTGGTTCCTCGGTTCCGGGTTGCTCATGACGACTCCCCCTGTCGTTCGTCGGGCACGACCATCGTGCCGATGCCTTCGTCGGTGAAGATCTCCAGCAGGATCGAGTGCTGGACCCGGCCGTCGATGACGCGGGCGGTGTTCACGCCGCCTCGTACGGCGTGCAGACAGCCCTGCATCTTCGGGACCATGCCGGAGCTCAGCTCCGGCAGCAGCTTCTCGAGCTGGGAAGCGGTGAGGCGGCTGATCACCTCGTCGGACTCGGGCCAGTTCTCGTAGAGGCCCTCGACGTCCGTGAGGACCATGAGGGTTTCGGCGCCCAGTGCCGCAGCGAGTGCCGCAGCAGCCGTATCAGCATTGACGTTGTAGACATGTCCGTCGTCCTGGGAGCGGGCGATCGAGGAGACGACCGGGACACGGCCGTCGGCGAGCAGTGCCTCGATCGCGCCCGTGTCGATCGCGGTGATCTCGCCCACCCGCCCGATGTCGACCAACTCCCCGTCGATCTCGGGCTGGTGCTTGGTGGCGGTGATGGTGTGCGCGTCCTCGCCGGTCAGCCCGACGGCGATCGGCCCGTGCTGGTTGAGCAGTCCGACCAGCTCGCGCTGGACCTGACCGGCGAGCACCATGCGTACGACGTCCATGGCGTCCTCGGTGGTGACGCGCAGGCCGGCCTTGAACTCGCTGACGATGCCGTGCTTGTCGAGGGCGGCGCTGATCTGCGGACCGCCGCCGTGCACGACGACGACGTTCAGGCCGGCGTGCCGCAGGAAGACGACGTCCTGGGCGAAGGCGGCCTTCAGCTCCTCGTCGATCATGGCGTTGCCGCCGAACTTGATGACGACCGTCTTGCCGTTGTGGCGGGTCAGCCAGGGCAGCGCCTCGATGAGGATCTGGGCCTTCGGGAGCGCGGTGTGCTTCCGCGTGGGTGCGCCGCTCATGACGAATACGCGCTGTTCTCGTGGACGTAGTCCGCGGTCAGGTCGTTGGTCCAGATGGTGGCGGTCTCGGAACCGGCCGCCAGGTCGGCGACGATGTGCACCTCGCGGTAGCGCATGTCGACGTTCTCCCGGTCCTCGCCGACGCCGCCGTTCTTGCAGACCCAGACGCCGTTGATGGCGACGTTGAGCCGGTCGGGCTCGAAGGCGGCACGCGTGGTGCCGATCGCGGACAGGACGCGGCCCCAGTTGGGGTCCTCGCCGTGGATGGCGCACTTGAGGAGGTTGTTGCGGGCGATGGAGCGGCCCACCTCGACGGCGTCGTCCTCGGTCGCGGCGTTCACGACCTCGATCCTGATGTCCTTGCCGGCGCCCTCGGCGTCCCGGATCAGCTGCTGGCCGAGGTCGTCGCAGACCTGCCGGACGGCGGCGGCGAACTCCTCGTAGCCGGGGGTGACTTCGGAGGCGCCGGAGGCGAGCAGCAGCACGGTGTCGTTGGTGGACATGCAGCCGTCGGAGTCGACCCGGTCGAAGGTGACCCGGGTGGCGGCGCGCAGCGCCTTGTCCAGGGTCTCGCTGTCCACGTCGGCGTCCGTGGTCAGGACGACCAGCATGGTGGCGAGGCCCGGGGCGAGCATGCCCGCGCCCTTGGCCATGCCGCCGACGGTCCAGCCGTCACCCTGGGCGACGGACGTCTTGTGGACGGTGTCGGTGGTCTTGATGGCGATGGCGGCCTTCTCGCCGCCGTGCTCGGAGAGCTGACCGGCGGCGGTCTCGACGCCGGGCAGCAGCTTGTCCATCGGGAGCAGGACGCCGATGAGCCCGGTGGAGGCGACGGCGACCTCGCCCGCCCCCAGGCCCAGCACCTCCGCCACCTTCTCGGCGGTCGCGTGCGTGTCCTGGAAGCCCTTCGGTCCCGTACAGGCGTTGGCGCCCCCGGAGTTGAGGACGACGGCGGACAGCTGCCCGCTCTTCAGCACCTGCTCGGACCACAGGACCGGCGCGGCCTTCACGCGGTTGGAGGTGAAGACGCCCGCGGCGGCGCGGCGCGGCCCGGTGTTGACCACGAGGGCCAGGTCCGGGTTGCCGTTCTCCTTGATCCCGGCGGCGATGCCCGCCGCCGTGAATCCCTTGGCTGCCGTGACGCTCAAGGCGCGACTCCGATCGTGGAAAGTCCCAGCGCCTCGGGGTACCCGAGGGCGATGTTCATGCTCTGGACGGCACCGCCCGCGGTGCCCTTGGTGAGGTTGTCGATGGCGCTGATCGCGATGATGCGGCCCGCGGCCTCGTCGTACGCGACCTGCACCTGAACGGCGTTGGAACCGTGGACGGACGCCGTGGCCGGCCACTGTCCCTCGGGGAGGAGGTGTACGAAGGGCTCGTCGGCGAGCGCCTTCTCGTAGGCGGTGCGGACGGACTCGGCGGTGACGCCGTCCTTCGCGGAAGCGCTGCACGTGGCGAGGATGCCGCGGGACATCGGCGCGAGGGTCGGCGTGAAGGAGACGGAGACCCGCTCACCGGCGGCCGCGCTGAGGTTCTGGATCATCTCGGGGGTGTGCCGGTGGCCGCCGCCCACGCCGTAGGGCGACATGGAGCCCATGACCTCGGAGCCCAACAGGTGCGTCTTGGGCGCCTTGCCCGCGCCGGAGGTCCCGGAGGCGGCGACGATCACGGCCTCGGGCTCGGCGAGGCCCGCCGCGTAGGCCGGGAAGAGCGCGAGCGAGACGGCCGTGGGGTAGCAGCCGGGGACCGCGATGCGCTTGGACCCCTCCAGCGCCGCGCGGCCGCCCGGCAGTTCGGGGAGGCCGTAGGGCCAGGTCCCGGCGTGCGCGGAGCCGTAGAACCGCTCCCAGTCGGCCGCGTCCTTCAGCCGGAAGTCGGCGCCCATGTCGACGACGAGGACGTCCGGGCCGAGCTGCTCGGCGACGGCGGCGGACTGGCCGTGCGGGAGGGCGAGGAAGACGATGTCATGGCCGGAGAGCACCTCGGCGGTGGTCTCCGTCAGGACCCGGTCGGCCAGCGGCAGCAGGTGCGGCTGGAGTCCGCCCAGCTTCTGGCCCGCGTTGGAATTGCCGGTCAGGGCGCCGATCTCGACCTCGGGGTGGGCGAGGAGCAGGCGCAGCAACTCGCCGCCCGCGTACCCGCTCGCTCCGGCCACTGCCGCACGTACCGCCATGCTCTCCTCCTCCTGGATGGCATGACTATACGTTTCCATGTACGTTTATGCAATCCATGCAGGCGTCCGCGCCGCCGGAAGGATGCGACGG
This sequence comes from Streptomyces sp. NPDC002588, assembly GCF_040295925.1. Lineage (NCBI taxonomy): Bacteria > Bacillati > Actinomycetota > Actinomycetes > Kitasatosporales > Streptomycetaceae > Streptomyces > Streptomyces sp. NPDC002588. Next base: position 235,851 of record NZ_JBEOWF010000011.1, on the reverse strand, counting down.
AGAATTTTAGTTGGCACATGGAGAACGCTGGCTGGCAAATCTTGGTCCCGTCAGGGCGAGGCAGCGAGAGCGAAGATCCCGTCGGATCCAAGTCAGCTGGACCACCTTGTCACGGCGTACGACGGGGACGCCGGACTGCGGGATCGGCTGCGGCTCGGCGACGACTGGCCGCGTCGGTGGAGTTCGACGTGGCAGGTGGGCGCCGACGAGGTCTGCTGGCCGGTCCGGGACATGGCTCACGTACCGGTGATGTCGTCCCGGCCGATGCGGGGGTTCACATGGCGGGCGAAGCAGCGGCACCGCTCCGGCCTGGAGGCGCTGGCGTCAGCGGGCGGGAAGCATGGCTTCGAGTCGCTGAAGGAAGTGAGCCTGCTGGTCGCGCTGGACTTCTTGAGGGCATCGGAAGTGCTGTCGCAGCCGTTCCGGCTGGACTTCGAGCATACGGGCGGGCATGCCTGGCACATCCCGGACTTCCTGGCCGTGATCGGCGGTGGGATGTGGTTGCTGGACGTCCGCCCGATGGAGCTGATCAAGGAACGAGGACGCGCTGAAGTTCGCGGCGGCCAGGGAAGTGGCGGCTGCCTGCGGCTGGCAGTACTCGGTGGTCGCGGGCTGGCGACCGCATGTCTGGAGCGTCCTTGACCACCTGTCCTCGCGCCGGCGGCCGGCGAGGGACCTTCTCGGCATGCGCGAGCAGCTGCTCACCGCTGTCAGCGGGCAGCAGGGGCAGGCGATGACGTTCTCCGACCTGGCGGAGGCGACCAGCGTGCCTTCCGTTGGCCGGGCGAACATCGTCCGGCTGCGGTTGACGACGTCCACGGCCAACTCGGCCGGCTCGTCCTCGTGGATGACGACGGCCGCGCGGAGACCCGCTCGTTCCGTTGGCTCATCAACCATGCAGACCTGCGGCTTCTTCCGGCAGTCGAGTCAGGGCGCCCACCGCCGGTCGCCCGGCAGCCGAGGACGCTGGCCGACTTGACCAAGGACCAGTTAGAGCGGGCCCGGCTGCGGGCGGCGCACGTGCTGGAGGCCGAGACGGGGTTCCGGGAGGGCCACCCGGCTCGGGCCCTGCCGGGTGAGCCCCGGCCGGCCTACGACCCGGACCGCACGACGTTGACTCAGCGTCGGTACGCGAAGGCTGCGGAGATGGAGGCGATGCCCCGTCCGGAGGCGGTCCGGTGCGGTCTGCAGCACCTCAGCTACCGGACGCTGGTACGTCTGTCGGGATTGGTGGGCGACAGTCTCCTGCTGGCCTGCGCGGACGGGCGCTGGACGCGGCGACGCAGCGGGCACCGCACCATCACGAAGGAGATCCGGGAGGCGATCTTCGCAGTAAAGGCCGAGTGCGGCCCACGCGCCCGCCTTAGCCAGGGTGCCAAGCACCGGTTGATGCACCAGTACATGCGTGAGCGGTTCCCGACGTTTCCCACTGAGGAGATCCCTTCCCGCTGGACGCTCGCGGCCGTCTGGAACGAGTGGTTCGGGCCCGGCGGAGCCCGGCCGCGTTACGGGCGGACGGCGGAGGCGGCCGCGGAGGCCGGGGTCTCCGGCCGGATGGTGGTCCACCGGCCGGGCCAGGTTCTGGTGCTGGACTCGACCCCGATGCCGGTGAAGCTGCGCGAGACCGTGTTCGGCGACGCGATCACCGCGACGCTGACGCTCGCACTCGATCTCTACACGCACGGTCTGCCGGCCTTCCGGCTTACGCTCCAGTCCGACACCTCGGTCGACATCGCGATGCTGCTGCGGGACGTGATGCTGCCGCTTCCGATGCGGGAAGGCTGGGGCGAGGACATGGAATGGCCCTACGCAGGGGTGCCGGCCGAGGTGATCGCCGAGTTCACCGGTCACCGTGTCGCCGCTCTGCCGTTCTTCGCCCCGGAGACGGTCACCACCGACCACGGCGGCCCCTACAAGAATCACGACCTGGTGGAAGCCGAAACGGAGATCGGCTGCCGGATCCTGCCTGCTCGCGTCCTGCGGCAGACCGACAAGTTCGCGGTCGAGCGCCAGTTCCTCACCATCCAGACCATGCTCTTCGAGCACCTGCTGGGATTCACCGGCGGTGACGTCGCGGACCGCGGGGCCGACCCGGAACGCGATGCGAGCCTCACGCTCGCGCAAGCCGAGCACATCATCGCGACCTGGATCGTCCAGATCTGGCAGAACCGTAAACTAGGCGAATACGCCCCGAGTTGGGCGCCGGGTGAAGACCACAGCCCCAACACCCTGTTCGCTGCCGCGATGGAACAGGGCGGCTTCGACCTGGACTTCCCCGAACCGAGCTTCTACTACAAGGTCCTGCGCAAACACCACGTGAAGATCCATCCTCGTCGCGGGGTGAAGATCCTCGGGCTCTGGTATCACCACCCGGTCTTCGACGAGCCGCGCTTCCAGCAGCCCTCCGCCCGGGGCGGCAAACACGCGGGCAAGTGGGTTGTCCGCAGTGACCGGAGGGACCGCCGGCAGGTGTTCTTCCAGGACCCTGCCGACCACGAGACCTGGCACATTCTGCGCTGGAGAGGACTGCCGCCCGAAGGTGAGATCCCTGCTTTCTCGGACAAGACTGCCGACGCCCTGCTGACACGCGTGAGGGCGAACAAGATCAGGATCCATTCCGAGAGCGAGCTCCTGGAACATCTGCTCGGGATCCTCGGCTCGGTCACCCCAGTCGACCAATGGCCCAGCCAGGCCAAGAGGAAGGCCGGAAAGAAGCAGCGCGTCGCCCAAGCCCGCGAGATCACCCGCGCACAGGCTGCAGCCGCTGACCGCCCCGCCGCACCCGCCATCGCGGATGAGCCAGCTCCGGCTGAGATGCCCGCGGCCTGGGCCGAGCACGCCCGCACGATCGACCACGCGGTCGACGCCGACCGCCGTCGACGACGCGAAGAAGCCCTCGCCGACGTCAAGCCCGTGGCCCCGGCAACGCTGCACGAGGCCCTGAACCGGCGTCCCATGTTCCGGCTTCCGCCCCCCGACGACTCGGAAGCCGATACACCTGTCCAGGAGGTCGACACGTGACCCGAGCCCTCTCTCACGATGATCCGCTGGACGGTCTGCCTTCACGAGCCAGGATCGCCGAGCTGATCCTGGGCAGCCGCCCGCCCCTCGACACCTACGCCGGCTGGCAGCACTACCGCACCCACTACGACCTACTCGTCCCCGCTCCGACGATCTCCCCGCAGCAGTGGTCGATGCTCCCTGAGAGCCGCCAGTACGACTACGACCTCTACCGGGAGCTGACGAACGCGAACCTCCCGCTGCAGGACACCCCCATGCACGACAAGGTCGGCAAGCTGATCCGGCGCCGGTTGAGCGGCAACACGAGGAAGAAGAACGACCCGACCCGCGCCGGCGTCATGATCAGCGGCTGGGGCAACTACGGCAAGACCGCGTCTGTCTGCTCAGCCGGGGCCGTCTTCGAAAAGCAGTGGCTGGAACTCCACGGCCACCTCAACCCCCAGGCTCTGCCGGGCACACGTGATCTCCACGCACCGATCGTCTATGTCTCGACCCCGGTGACAGCAACCCCGAAAAGCCTTTGCACGTCGATCTTAGGCTTCTTCCGCGCCCCGACCCGCAAGTCGGCCACGCTGCCGGAACTGGTACGGCAGGTCGCCGACTCCCTTTATGACCATGGCGTCAAAGCTCTGATTCTGGACGACATCAGCCGGCTGCGGATGCACAGAGCCGATGACCAGGACGTCCTCGACTTGATGCGGGCCTTTATGAGCCTGGACGTCACTCTCATCCTGACCGGCGTCAACATCTCCGGCATCGGGCTGCTGCGTGAGGCCACGTGGAACAAGAAGACCCTGATGTGGGAGATGCCGCAGTTGGAGTCGACTCGCATCCACGGCTTGGAGGTCACCCAGACGGAACACCGCTTCGAGCTCATCGAGATCGACCGGTTCCGCTACACCACCCCGAAGCAGATTCAGGCCTTCGTCGATCACCTGGAGGGAATCGAGCAGCACCTGCGACTGCTGAACGCGAAGGCGGGCATGCTCACCGGCGGCGGTATGCCGAAGTACTTGATGCGTCGCACCGGCGGTGTCATCGGCCTGCTGGGACGCCTGCTCGAAGACGGCGCCCAGGAAGCCATGGAGTCCGGGAAGGAAATGATCGACGAGAGCCTGCTGGACGAGATCGTGCTCCGGCGGGACGAGCCCGAGCAGCCGCCGGACGAGCCCATCATCCCGGCCGCCCCGCGGACCGCCGTCAAGAAGGCCACGCAGGCGAAACGACCCCGGAACACAGTTTTCGATGACCCTGGCCCGGCTGCCCGCGCGGGCGCCTGATGGATGGAGCCGTGATGCATCCGTTGCCCCGGAGTCTCGAACCCTTGTCGGGAGAATCCCTGGTCAGCTATCTGCTTCGGCTCGGGCACCGTCTCGGCCTCTCGCCTCTGCGCCTGGTCCGCGATGCGGACTGGATCAAGCAAGACAGCAACCCAAATCACTTCCCCGGCAGTCTGTTGCTGGACCTTCCCAAGCCTCAGGCCGAAGCATTCGCCCGTCTCACCGGACAGACGGCCAGAGAAGTCTCCGCTCTGACGCTGGCGCAGTGGCGGGACCGCTATCCTCCGATCGCCCGGTCCCTGCCCGAACCAGGGCGCTTGATGAGACCAGACGCATGGCTCTATGTCGGCTCACCACGCTTCTGCCCCTCCTGTCTGGCAGGCGACGGCACTGCAGCCCAGCAACTGCACGGCGGGCCCTGGCTCAAGCTCTGGCACCTGCCGATCGTCTTCGCCTGCACAAAGCATCGGCTCTACCTTGAATCCGCATGCCCGCACTGCGGTCAGCCGCACGACACGCAAGGACCACTGGTCCAGCGAGCCAACGACCATACGCTGCATCCAGCGCAATGCAGGTGGACGGTCGACGCTCAGACGCCGAGGAGGAAGTCTTTCGCCTGCGCCGGCAGACTCGACCACCGCACCGCCCCGGCACGTGACCGGCCACAACCGACTGCGGACCTCGTCCGCTTCCAGAAATCCCTCCGCGGCCGCCTCAAATCGCCCACTCGAACCACGGAGGCGTCCGAGTACTTCACCGATCTGCGGCTGGCCACCGCGCTGATCAGCACGGCATGGCCTCATAGCCGGGACCTCCTGGATACCGAGACCGCTGAGCGAATCGACTCCAATTCGCAGAAAATGCACGCCGACTCAGGCGGAAGGCGCAACCAACAAGTCCGCGACACGCCACCGCGCGACCCCGTTGCGTGCGGCGCTCTACTGATGGCCGCAGATCGTCTGCTTTCGAGAGACGACCTGCCTGACCTCCTGTCGGAGGTCACGCGCGCCGCCTTCGGCAGCCCTTCAAGCCGGACACCGTGGGCAGTTCTCTATGACAGGCACAAAAACGACTGCTCTGAGCGACTCCGGCAGGTCGCTGAGCCCGCGACCCGGGTGTTTCCCCGAGTCAGCGGCCGCGGGGGCACACGAGCACCGCTCCGAATCGGCTACCAAGCCGAGCACATTCCGGCGTTCCTGGAGCCGGACTGGTATCAGCGCTACTTGGCCAGCTGCGCGGGTTCGGCATCCAAGGCCGTGCGGAGGGCCACCGCCGTCCGACTCGTCCAGTGGGCCATGGGCGGAGCGTACGATGACGCCGCGGAGTTCCTCGGGATCACACCCGTCCAGACCCACCTGCTCACTGGACGCGAGACTCGGCGCTCAGTGCGGACAGGCTGCAACCCTCTTGAGCTCGACAGAGCCTTCCGCGCTCTTGCCTCAGAACTGCAATCACCACGTCAACCACGAGTTGACTACCGGCGCAGGCGACAAGCACTTCACGAGTGGGTACTCAGCATCGACGCCTGGAACGCCCTGGTCGGAGAACTCCCGCCCACCCTCGGCCAGTTCCGCACCCTGACCAACGACCGCAAGCGTCAGGACGCCTCGGTGTTCATCTGGACGTTGGTCACGCGAGGCGAGCATCTTTTCGCTCCGCGCCCGCTCGAAGCCACGCAACCCACCGAAATCCAGCAACACTGGGCCGCACGGCGAAACACCGCATGGTTCCAGTACTCCCGCCCTGATCCGCTGCGCCACTACGCCGACCTGCGCCACGTTCTCTCCAAGTACGCGCAGCGACTCGCCCGGGACATCGACTCGGGCGCTCGCCCAACGTCGCTCGGCTAGTAATCCAGCAGGATTTCGCTGTCTGACCTGGTCTTTTCGCTGGGTGGCGGGAGTATAGCGGGACTTCGATCGTGCGGGGCGGTCTCACGGGGACCGCGCTCGATCGTGCGACAACGCCGCAGGAAGTGCGTCTCACCCCTTCAGCCCACGGCCAGTCAGGGCATCGAGGAGTGCGATGGCCTCGCGGCGGCTCAGCAGCTCGTGGAAGCGCTCGTTGCGGAAGTTCCGCAGGCACGCGTAGCAGCTGCTCTCCGGGCCGCACTCGCAGGCCGCCACCCGGGCAAGCGCGGCAGAGACAACCGGTTCGAGCCGCAAGCCCATGGACACGGCGTTGCCCGCGCCCCCCGGAGTGGTGTCGAAGAGCAGCAGGGACGGCATGCCGTCGGTGCCGGTGTGAACCGTGCCGTCGATGTCGTCGCGGCTGATCTCCAGGCGCGCGGCGGCGCCTTCGAGCAGTGCGTACAAGCCGGAGCGCAGACGGGCCGGGGTGGCGGTCAGGGCTGTGAGCGGGTCCAGATGGATCTGGAGAAAGTCGGTCTGGTACCGGTGAGCGAGGGAGACGACGCGGAGGGGACCAGTGCACTGGGTGTCTTTCAGCAGGTGCGGGTGGCCGCCGCGCAAAGGCCCGGCCTGAGCGTGCGGACGGCCCCAGCCGCACCAGTCGCAGATCTGGTATCCGGCACCGGCCGGTCCCTCAGAGACAACCACCATCTCTCCCCGGGTGCCCGCCGACCAGAGCGTGGTGTGGCCGGAGACGAAGGTGATCGCGCCTTCCTGGAGGTCGGCGGTGTCGGTGGACATGTGGACGTCGCCGTACCAGGACCGTCGTGGCGGGGTCTGCCCCGGGCGGCGCTGTGGTCCGCGCGCGGCGACGAAACCGTAGACCGGTTCGACGTACCGGCGTTGCGCGGCCGCGGACTGCGTGCCGCAGGCGGCGCAGACGGGGTCCACGGGTTCGGTGGCCTCCCGGTAGCGGCCGCAGGCCACGCACACGGCGTAGTGGCGGCTGACCAGTTCGCGGTCCGGCAGCCGGTAGACGCCGGCGGACGCCCACAGGTGGCCGCCCGCCACGATCTCGGCCCCCGGGGCGTACTCGTGGACGGCGGCGCTCAGGTCACGGGTGAGTTCGAGTTGCCCCGAGACGGCGCCACCCTCCTGAGGGATGCGCAGTTCGACGGTGTCCACGGGGAAGCCGTACTTGGGCAGCACGTTGCGGTTGGCGAGGACGCCGAGCAGTTCGCGTTGGGTGAGGTTACGGATGACCTTCTCGTACATCTCCGCCTGCCGGTACTTGCGGGCGACCGCCGCTTGGTCGCGGCGTTCGCTGTACGAGGTGACGTCCTGGTCGAGAATCTGCTGCGCGGCCCGCAGGAGCCGGTCCAGTTCGGCGACCCAGTCGCCGGAGTCGATGCCGATCTCTTTCTGGACCTGGTTGGGGAGAACCCCGCGCAGGGAGGCCATGACGCTGTCCGGAACGGGGGTCAGCCAGTCGCGCACCGTGTGGGCGGCGATCTCGCCGGTGGTGTCGTCGGGAAGGAAGAACTCTCCCGCCTTGCGCCAGATCCGGCCCCGCTCGTCCTTCATGGCACGGAAGAAGGCGGCGAGCGCGATGGAGTGGGCGTGGCGGCGGTCGATCCGGACGTTGTCGACGGGGACGATCGGGGCCCGTACCTCCCCGGCGATCATCCGCTCGGGCTCCGCAAACCGGGCGAGGTCGTGGGGCCGCCGCTGCGCGTAGGTGAGGACCAGCGCGGCCGAGTCGGCGCGGCGGCCGGCGCGGCCGGCGCGCTGGACGTAGTTGGCGGTGGAGGGCGGCATGTTGCGCAGGACGACGGCCTGGAGTTCACCGACGTCGACGCCGAGTTCGAAGGTGGTGGAGCAGGACAGGGCGTTGACCTGCCCTCGGACGAACTCCCCCTGGATCTCGGCGGCCTTCTCCCCGGTCCACTGCGCGGTGTGCTCCTGGGCGCGCAGGGGAACGGGGTCGAACGTCAGGTAGAGGCGCCGCAGGTGCTCGTCCGTCTCGGGCGACGGCTTGAAGTCCTCCAGGCGTCCTGTGCAGCGCAGCGTCGGGCACACACCGCGCACGGACAGCGCGGTGATACGGCGGCAGCGGTCGCAGACGTACAGCGGACCGCTGTCCGCCGTCACCGGCCGCAACCGCAGCCAGGTGTGGTCGAGTCGGCGGACGACGCCGATCCCCGGTTGGCTTTCGGACGGCAGCCAGTCGGCGAGGTGACCTGTCGTGAGGTCGGTCCACAGGCGGTTCAAGACATCGAGGGCGGTGGCCCGTCGTTCGCCCTGGTGGCCGAGGGCGTCGAGCACGCGTACGAGGTAGTCGACGCGTCGGTTTGAGGCGCCCGCGGCGCTGGGCAGCCAGCTGATCACTCTGCGCTTAGCCTCGGAGCCCTGGGAGCGGACCCAGATGGGCCCCTTGCGTGGGGCGAACGCCTCGTCGCCCGCGTCGACGTCCTCGGGCATGGTGAGCGCACCCTGGTTGCGCAGGGTACGCAGGAGTTCCTGCAGCAGCAGCCATGCCTCGTCGTCCGTGAGGCCGAGTGGGGTGAGGGCGGCGGGCGGCTGCCAGAACGGCTCGCGGTCGATGTCGATCCGGAGCAGGCCGAGGCCTTCGAGTGACTGTCGGTCGTCGAGGCTGAGCACTTCCTGCATCACCCACAGAGCCACTTCGCGCTGCTTGGCCTGGCGGGAGTCGTTGCGGCGGAAGACTCCGGCGCGGTCGGCGGCGCGGATGGTGTGGGCGACGAGGTCGTCGATGTGCAGGGGCTCGTCGGGGTCGGGGCAGCCCTGTCGGACGGCCTGGGTGATCAGGCGCCGGTGCTGGATGCGGGTGTAGGAGTCCTCCAGGTAGGGCGCGAAGTACGCGGCGGCCTGTCGGCTGTCGCTGAAGAACAGCAGCTTGCGGCCCTGTCCGGGCAGTGCGGCGGCCGGGCCGTCGGTCGCCGGAGGCAGCGCCTGGTAAAGGGCGGTGCTGAGGACGGCGGCCGAAGCCTCGTTGCCCGCCTCGAACAGGCGGATCATGCCGTGACCACGCGCTCCGCAGGCGAGGCATGCGGCCGGGGTGCCCTCGTGGGTGTCGAGTTGGTGGACTCGGCGCAGTTCGGTGCCACCGCATCCAGGAGCGGTGCAGGATGCCGTGGCCGCGGGGTGCACGACCGCACAGCGAGTGCACAGTCGGCGTTCCTTGAGGCCGCCCTTGGCGTTGTCGCCGAGTGTCTCGTCGTCCTCGTCGGCACCGGTGTCCGAGCCGTCCCCGTCGAGGAGCAGCCAAGTGTGGGGGCTGTCGGGAGACTTGCGGTGTGCGAGGCGGGCCTGTGCCCCCTTGCCGGTGAGGGTGCCGTGCAGGTGTACGGCACCGCAGCGGCGGCAGGCGCCCACCTCGAAGGAGGGGCGGGCACACCGCGCGCAGGTCTCGTGGCGGGCCAGGTCGAGGTGGGGGCCTGCCGGGTCGAGGCAGGTGAAGGCGCCTTCCGTGGCGCGTGCGAAAAGGTGGTAGCGGGCGGAAAGCACGGGAGCACCGTCGGTGTCGGTCACCTGGCTGGCGAGTTGGATGAGCGCGGTGACCGCCGCGGGTCCGACGGGGTCACCGGGAAAGACGTCGCGGGCGATCTCGTTCACGGGCCGGGGTCCGTCGGCGAGGGCCCGGCGCAGAGCCACGGTGCCGGCCTCAGCGGCGAGGGCGGTGGCCGCGGTCGTGTCGGCGGGCAGGCCGTGCATGCGGGAGGCCGACACGATCTCCGGTCCGGGGTCGGCGGTCGTGGCCAGGCGCAGGTACTCGGTGGTCGGCAGCGGTCCCCAGTGCGGGCCGTCGGGTGTCCCGACCCGGGTGGCGGTGACCAGGTCCTGGGCGGCGGGTTCGCTCGCGTCCCACCGGAAGGGGACGTCGAAGAGGGCCTGGGCGAAGGCGGTGACGGCGGCCGGGTTCTCCTCCGCGCCGACGGTGGCACTGGTGGCGATGGCCTGGATCTCCCGACCCTGCCCCACACGGTCCTTCAAACGGCGCAGCAGCATGGCGAGTTCCGCGCCGCGCGCTCCGTCGTAGACGTGGGCCTCGTCGACGACGACGAACCGCCAGGAACCCGCCTGTTCTCCCTCGAAGAGGTCCATGTCCTGGGGGCGGAGCAGCAGGTACTCCAGCATGGCGTAGTTGGTGAGCAGGAGGTGGGGCGGTGTGGCGCGCATCTCGCGTCGGCTGAGCAGTTCGTTGGGCAGGCGCGGTTCGCCGGGGTTGAGCTGCTCGAAGGTGTCGGCGGCGCGCTGCGGATCGTCCTTGGTGTCGCCGGTGTAGCGGCCGAAGGTGATGTGGGGGGCGTCGGCGAGAAGTCGGCGCAGTCGCTTCATCTGGTCGTTGGCCAGGGCGTTCATCGGGTAGAGCAGCAGGGCGCGGACACCGGGTCCGAGGGTGCCGCGGGCGTGTTCGGCGGCAAGGGCGTTGAGGACGGGCAGGAGGAAGCTCTCGGTCTTGCCGGAGCCGGTGCCGGTGGCCACGACGAGGTTGTGTCCGGCGACGGCCTTGCGCAGCGCCTGTTCCTGATGCCGGTACAGGGGACGGTCGGCGGGCAGTGCGGGGCCGGTCAGCTGCTGGAACGCGGGGTCGAGTACGCCCTCTGCGACGAGCTCGTTCAGGGTGGCGCCCGGCGCGTAGGCGGGGGTGGCCTCCAGCAGGGGCCCCTTGGTGAGCAGCGGGCTGGTGTCGATGGCGTGGGCGAGGGCCTCGGCCAGGCGGGGCTCGCGCAGGGGCAGCAGGGAACGCAGGTAGCGGCGGTAGGTGTCGCTGATCATGCGGGAGGTGGCGAGCGGGTCGAGGCTGTGCACGGGAGGCTCCGATGTGAGGGTCGGCTTCGGACGAGCGGTGGGGCGGTACCGGTGCCGTACGGGATGGACGGGAACCGGTGGTCAGCCGGTGCTGTGCACGGCTTCCGCGGTGACCAGGCATTCCGCGAGGGCGATGTCGACGGCGGTGAGATCCGGTGCGTGGGACGCGATGGGCGTCCACAGGTGGCGAAGTCCCCGTTCCAGACCGGCAGCACGGGCGTCACCGGCGGCGGCGAGCCTCGCGATCAACGCGCATCCCAGAGACAGGTGAGGGACCCGCATCCAAGCTTCGCCCGGCCCGTGCAACCGGCCTGGGTCCCGTCCGCGGAAGGCCTGGGCCAGGTCGGGGTGTCCGTCGTCCAGGAAGAGCGATACGGCGTCGAGTGCTTCGGAGAACTCCTCACGCGTGGCGTGGTACTGGAGGTCCTTGCGGGCACGGAACGCCTGCCAGGCGGCGTCGGCACGAGTGTCGGGGTCCAGAAGGCCCCGAGGGACGACACGGGCGCTGCGCCACACGGCCTGCTGCTGGAGTTCAGGGAGCTGGTCGAGGGCACGGGTCTGGGCGTCGAACCGGCCGACCGCGCCGCTCGGATCTGCCTGCCCGGCCAGCAACGTCGCGCTGGCGTCGCCCAGAAACTGGCCGACCTCGCCGAGGAGTTCCGCCTCCTCCGGGTAGAGCTCGCCGACGTCATAAGCGGGGTGACCGGAGAGATACGGCAGCAACGGGGCCGTGAGCAGCAGCGCACACAAAGGAGCCTGCCGCCAGACGCGACGTACGGTGGCAGGGTCCGCCACTTCCCGTATCCGCAGGGCGGCGAGACCGCTGCCCGCGAGCACGGAGGCGAGTTCGCCGGAGCGCAGTGCGCTGTCGGCCGCTCCCGTGAGGGCGGTGGGCCCGGCGTCCGCGAGGGCGCTGCGGCATTCCGCCGGTGCCGTCTCTCTGGCTCCGCACGCCTGCAGGTCGCGTCCGCGGGCGGCCACGATCCACTGATAGGGGATCGCGTCGGTGTCGCGCGGCAACGCGCCGTGCCCAGCCAGGTACTCCGAGATCCTGGCGCCGGATCCGCGGCCGTCGGCGGAGGTCCACGGGGAGCGGCGCAGCACGAGGGTGTCGCGATCGCGCAGGTGGGGCCATCCGGGAGCTGTGGGTGTGAGGGCGCCCGCCTTCAGGTGCACGATCAGGGGGCCGAGCGACCGCCAGGCCGCTGGCAGCGGGATACGGCCGCTCTGGTCGACGGTGGCCGTCAACGGCTGTTCCCACGGGGCGAAGGCGGCGTACAGGCGGGCGATCAGTTCGCCCGGGTGGCTCAGCCCCCGCAGCAGCAGTCCGCCGCCGTCGGGTACGACGTTTTCCGCGATGGGCTGGGTGCGCACGGTCGCGACATGGACGCTCTCCCCCGCGACCAGCAGCCGTATCTCGGCTTTCACGCAGTCGCGCACGGTGTCCGCCAGGGCCGCCAGTGAGTACCGGAGGTCTCCTCTGCGCGTGCGAGTGCGGCGTTCTGGACGCAGCGTGAGCAGGTTCGTCCCTTCGACGACCAGTGCCAGCAGAGGTGTCAACGCCACCGCCTGTTCCGGCAGGCGGACGGTCAGGGCGCTCTCGCCGGCCAGGTCAGCTGCGTCGATGTCGAGCGGCCGGATGGACCAGGTCAGGGGGTGACCGCCGAGTTCGAGGCGGACCTCGGAGTGCGGAATGCACATCTCGACGGTGAACTGACGGATCCCGTCGCCCAGCACCAGCCCCTTGGTGATCTCGTACGGGGAGAACGCGACGACGCGCTCGGAGGCGGTGACCGGTCCGCCGGTGCCGAGAGTCAGCCGAGCGGGGGCCAGGCCTCCGTGCGGGGCAAGCAGACGCCACTCAGCGGTCGGTTCGGCCGTGATGCCCTCGGCGAGGAAGGCCGCCAGTCGGCGCCTGCGCCGGGAGCCGACGCGGTGGACGAGAATCTCATACGGTCCCAGAAGCGGGCGGGGTACGTCCTTCCAGGGATCGAGGAGCTCCCCGGGAGCACCGGTCTGACGGGCGAGAGGCTCCTCGTGGCCGCGGCGGCGCACTTCGGCCTGCCAGAGTCGCGCGTCCGGCTCACCGGCGCGCCGCGGAAGCCGGAGAGCGGGCGGACGATGCCACACGGGTGCACCGTCGTCGCCCGTGATCCAGGGCAGCGTCGCACCGCCCTCCCACCCGAGCGGCCGTCCGGCGGCTACGTCCAGCCAGTTTCCCGGAACCGCGGCGGCGGCCCGCACCCGCGTCACCCCGGTCAGTGACACCCTGCTCAGCGTCCAGCCGTTCCAGCCGTACGGGGTGGGCAGTTCCACGATGCCGGGGTCGGCGCCCTCGGTCTGCAGGGTGCCGGCGTGGAGAAGGCAGATCTCGGCGGCGGGCAGGGGCTCGTCCGGGGGGATGCGGTGGCCGTCGACGCCGAAGGCCAGGAGGGCGTCGTCCGGGTCCACGATCGCCGAGACATGAGTGGTTCCCGTCGGGTCTGTCGCCTCGACACGGCGCACGGGGCCCGGCAATACCCAGTAGGGCGGCAGGGCTGCAAACACCTCACCGTCGGCGGACAGTTGCCAGTCCCCCGCGTCCGGCTCGCCGGGCAGGGTCAGGAGCACGCTGCCCGCGCCGGGCCCGAGACGGACCTCGGGAGCGGAGGTAGCGCCGCGGGGCGGGGGGACCGAACCGTCCGCTGCGGTCGGCACGCGCCAAGTCCAGCCCAGCGAGCGGGCGGCCTCCTGCGCGGCGCGACTCCATTCGTCGGCGCTCTCCGGGGCGGCTCCGTGTGACCCCAGGTCAGGGCGCGCCGCGAGCACGCGCGCGCGGGCTTTAGCTACCAGGCGCGGGAGTTCCGGACCGTCGGCCAGCGCCACGGTGTGGACCGCGCAGGCGGGCCAGCGTGCGAAGACCGTGTCGCGCGGGAGGTCGGAGTGGTCCGCGAGCAGCCGGTACGCCACCAGCGCTTCCAGGACGAGCGCGGTCCGTACGCCAGCGACCGGCTCAACCGTGCCGGCAGACGGCTCCCCCGCCTCGCGCCAGGCCCGCTCGCAGTCGTCCAGCAACTGCGTGGGATCGACCAGCATGCCCCGCCCCTCCCCGTCTCGGACGTACCGATCTCGCCCGGGACCGACCATCGTTGTACGTTCTACCATTCCTTCACATAAGGAGCATGGGGAATCCGCAGGTGAACGGTGCGCTCCACCCAGGGCGTGACTGATTGTCAGTGGTGGGTGGTGAAATGCGATAAGGCTCGTCGCACCGCAGTACGGCACATGGGGGCACGCTGATGACGACGGACACCGAGGCCGGGACGTCGGCCGTGCTGCATGAGGCGCTGGTAACTGCCGCGGGGCCACAGCGAACCCTGACTCCGGTGGCCTTGCGGGGACTGGTGGCCGGCGTGGACACCGCGGTGGTGGCCGAGGTGCTGGGCCGGGTGATGGCGGAGGGGGTCGCACTGCCTCCGGCCGCGGTGGCCGCGTTCGGTCTGGGAGGCGGTTCGGCGGCACCGGCCGCGCCAGAGCTTCCCACGACGGCCGAGCCGTTGAGCGACACCCAGGATGAACGCAGCGTTCCGGCGGGGCCGGAGCCGGAACCACACCGACCACCATGCTTCGCCCTTGAGCTGCAGCAGGACAGCAGGCTGGACCTTTCCGCGTTGACCGTGCAAGCGCTCGGTCCCGGCGTTCCCTCCGCGTCCCGGCCGCCCCTGCGGGCCGAGAAGCCGTACGAGACGCCCGCCGGTCCTACCACCGCACTCACTGTGCCGCCTTTGCCACGCCCCCGCCCCGAGCTCGTCGCCGAGTCCCCGGAGGAGGACGCTTCCCCACGTCAGGCCGTGGGCGACTCTTTCACGCAATACCGCAAGGAGATCGACAGGTTCCCACTGCTCTCCCGGCAACAGGAGGCGGAGCTGGCCCAGGCCATCGAGGCGGGACTGCTGGCTCGCGAGCGGTTGGACGAGGCCGGCCGGAAGATTGCCCCGAGGCCGCGGCGTGAGCTGGAACAGCTGGTCCGGCTCGGGGAAGTGGCGTTCACGGACTTCGCCCAGGCGAACCTCCGGCTGGTGGTCAGCATGGCCACCTGGTACACGGGCCGTGGGCTGGACCTCATGGATCTGATCCAGGAGGGCAACCTCGGTCTGCTGCGCGCCATCGAGAAGTTCGACCACCTCAAGGGGAACAAATTTTCGACGTACGCCGTCTCGTGGATCCGGCAGGCGATCACACGAGCCCTGGCGGACAAAGGCCGCACGATACGGATCCCCGTCCACGCGTACGAATCCCTGGCCGCACTACGGAAGGCAGCGCGGGAGTTGGGGCACGAGTCACCCACCGACGCTCTTCCCACGGTGGCCGCCCGAGCGGGTGTCACCGTTGACGAGGCGCACGACCTGCTGGCCCGGGTCCGCCGCGTACTCCCCCTAGAAGACCTGACCGAGTCCATTGGTGACGATGCCTTGCACGAAGAAGCGGACCGGAGTATTCAGGGCCCGCACTGGATCGAACCGGACTTCTACTACGGTGACCTGTCGCCGGAAGAAGTCCGTGAGCTGCTCGGCTGCCTCTCCGAACGAGAGTGCCAGGTGATGACCCTCCGACTCGGACTCGACGGCGGCCCCGAGCTCACCCTCGAGGCAATCGGAGCGGAGATGAGCCGCACTCGGGAGCGGATCCGCCAGATCGAGTCCAAGGCCCTGTCGAAGCTGCGGGGGCAGATCGGCGAGAACCGCATCCGCGCCGCCCGTCCGGTCCGCGAGCCGTCGCGCGCCGTACCGAGCGACGTGGACGGGCATCCCAGCGACGTGGCCGTGCCTCCCACCGAGTTCGCTTCCGACGCCCCCTGTGTGCGTCGAAAAGTCTACCAGCCCGGGATCATCGTGGTCGGCCATCAGACGATCCACGTGGGCCTGCAGTGGCACGCGAAAACCGTCACCGTCCTGGTGGCGGACGAGTGGTTCCGAGTGGTGCACGACGGGCGCGAGATCACGACTGTCCGTCGCCAACGCACGGGAGTCGGCAAGATCCATGGGGCTCCGGACTGAGGCGGTGCCGGAGCCCACACTCGGCATCACGCCGCGAGGAACTCACTGGCCCGCCCGCTGTACGACACATACAGCGCCTCCCGCGCCCTCGTGCAGGCGACGAACAGCAGGCATCGCTCGGCGGCCAGGTCGGTGGTGTGCTGGATGCGGTCCACCTCGGCCGGGGTGACGGCCGGCGCGAACGGGAAGGCGGAGCGGGTGACCCCGGCGACGGCGACGCACCGGTACTCCAGGCCCTTCATGCTGTGCAGCGTCGACACCCGTACCCCGACCGCGCTCTCCGGTTCCCCGTCCCGCACCCGCACCACGGGGATGCCGGCCGCGGCGAGGCGGTCGCCGAGCTTGCCCGCCAGGGTGTTGAAGCGGGTGCAGACGGCGATGTCCGAGGGGGCGACACCGGCGTCCATCCAGTCGCGCACCCGGCGCACGACGGCGTCGGCCTCCTCGTTCTCACTCCCGTGCCCTTCGCACACGGGCTGTGCGCCGTGCAGCAGCGAGCGGTATCCGGTGAGGGTGTCGTGGGCGTCGCCGGTCAGGTCGGCGACGGGCTCGCTGTCGAGCAGGCCGCGGGCCCAGCGCAGGATCTCCTCGGTGGAGCGGTAGTTGACGCGCAGTCGTCCGCTGCGTCCCGCGACGGAGATACCGAGGGAGCGCAGCGAGACCCGGGCGTCGTAGATCCGCTGGTGCGGGTCGCCGGTGACGAACAGGTCGTCGGGGCCTTCGGCCGCCAGGACGCGCAGCAGGCGCCATTGCGCCGGGTGCAGGTCCTGCGCCTCGTCCACGACGACATGGTCGTACGCCGGTCCCGCACCCGGCTTGTCGCGCAGCAGCCGGGTGGCCTCGGCGCAGACCTGGAGCCAGGTGTGCGCCCGGTCACGGGTCAGGCCGTCCTCGAACAGGGTCACGGCCTGCCAGACGCGCCGCCGCTGGGTCTGCCCGAGCGCGCTGCCGCGTCCACGCCGTTCGCACGCCAGGTACTCCTCCTCGCTCCGCAGGTCCTGGGCGAGGACCACGTGCCGGTACTCCTGGGACAGGAACGCCTCGTTCCACGACAGTTCGAGGCGGCGGGCCACGCGCTGCCAACGGGTGCGCTCGTCCCGGTCGCCGAGCGCGGTCCCCGGGTTGCCGCGCAGTTGCCGTACGACGCGGTGGGCGACGGCGTCGACGGTGGTGACGTCGACACGGGCGAGCAGCGCCGGGTCGTGGTCGAGCAGCAGGGCGAGGCTGCTCTGCAGGGAGCGGGCCAGGGCTCCGGTGTAGGTGGTGAGGAGGACGCGCGTGTCGGGTGCCCGGTCCAGGAGGTGCTTGACCCGGTGCAGGGCGACGACCGTCTTTCCGGTGCCGGGGCCGCCGGTGATCTGGGCGGGTCCGGCATAGCCGGGCCGGTAGGCGATGCGCCGCTGGGTGGGGTGGAGGAAGATCCGCCAGGCGGCGAAGGGCTTGGTCAGGATGTCGGCGAGTTCGTCGGGGCCGGTGACAAGCGCGATGCGGCTGCGGGTGCGGATGACGGCGGCGGCCAGGTCGTCCCCGGCGGTGTCCTTCGCCGCCGCGCTCTCGGCGACGGTCGTCTTCTGGCGTACGGCGACGAGGTCCCGGTAGATGTCGTCGGGGTCGAGGCCCTCGGCGAGCAGCCACAGCGCCTCGTACTGGTCCTCCGGCATCAGCGACCCGAACGCCTCCAACTGCGCCTTGCCCGTGACGGTGCGTGCGGCGCGCAGGGTGACGTCGTCGACGCCGAGGTGTCGCAGGACGGTGTCCGACCAGGGGGCGAACAGGAGTTGGGGGGCCGCGACGGCCTCCTGAGCGAAGAGCGGGGTGATCTGCTCCATGGCGGTCAGGTCGCGTACTTCGAGGCAGCGGGTCACGGAGTTCACCGTGTAGAGCCGTCGGCGGGCCCAGGAGTAGGCCTTGTCGTGGGGGACGACGTGGACGAAGACGAAGACGTCGCTGCCGTCGTCGGGCGCGAGCAGCACGATCCGCAGCCCGTCGTCGACGCGGATGGTCCGCATCCGCGGGTCACGCGAGCTGACCACCGACTCCAGGTGCAGCCCCTTGTCCGCGTGGAGTTGCGGGACCGTCAACTGCTGGAACTTGGCCATCGCCTTGTGAACGCGGGCGCGGGCCGGTTTGTCCAGCCGGTCGACGCCCTCCCAGAACGTGTTGGTGATCGCGATCTGCGGCATGTTCCCCACCCTTCGACAACACCGACCGACAGAGTATCTGTTGACTCAGTTCACGAAAACCTCCATGATTCGTCGCAGGAGTTGCCGCACTGCACAGGGGCATCGCGAGCGCGGGGGTTGTTGGGGAGATGACACTGCTGGAACCAGATACGGACGGCCAACTCGCCCTGGAAGACGCCTGCGTGGACCTCTTCGATCTGGCCGGTGACCCTCTGGACGCGGCCATGGCCCGGCTGAAGGCGGGCGTGAAGCCGACGGCCGAGGACATCGCCCTGCTCACCGAGGCGGCCCGCACCGCGCAGCGCGCCTTCGAGGAGGTCGGCGCGGCGAACGACGTACTGGACGACGCCTCGGACCTGGGCGAGGACCTGACGACCGCACTCGCGGAGACCCTGCGGCGCCGGGCCCGGGCCGAGGTCCCGGCACTGCTCGGCGCCCTGCGGGCCCAGGCGGCGCGTGTGGAACGCTCCGAGGCCGTCCGCACGATCGCCAACCGCATCCTCGGCAACGGCGGACCTGCCGACCCGGCCGCCCTGGACTCCGTCCCCGCCCTCACCGCCGACCTGCTGCCCCGCGTGCCGTCCGTGTACGACGACGAGGAGGAACCGGGCGCGAGCCTAGCCGACCTGTGGGAGCGTCAGGAACGCCTGGAGCGGGTTCAGGACCGGGTGCGCGGGGAACGGGTGGAGCACGTCGCGGCGCACCTGGTCGCACTCACGGAGCGGATCGTCGACCGGGCCTTCCTCGACGCCCGGTTCACGCGGGCGGCACTTGACGAGATGGACCGGGCCCACGCGCTGTGGTGTGCGTGCCTGGACGAGGGCTGAAGCGCCCCTGACTGTCAGCGGGAAGCCCTAAGGTCCTTCCCACGCGCTACGACCGGACCGATCACCGAGGGGGACGCCGTGCAGGCGAAGGAGACGCTGTTCGCCGATCTCGTCCAGGGCAGGGCACAGCAGTTCCAGGTGCCGCTCTATCAGCGGACTTACTCCTGGACGGAGAAGCAGCTCAGACAGCTGTGGACCGACATCCTGGAGCAGGCCGAGCTGCTGGAGTCCGGGGAGAAGGCGAGCACACACTTCCTGGGGTCCGTGGTGCTCGCGCCGTCGCCGCAGAACGAGGCGACGTTCCCCCGCTGGCTCGTCGTCGACGGTCAGCAGCGGCTGACCACGCTGTCGCTCGCCCTGGCCGCGATCCGCGACCACATAGCGGACGGCGAGCCGGACGAGGCCGAGCGCATCGACGAGGAATACCTCATCAACAAGCGCAAGAACGGCAGCGATCGCTTCCGGCTACTGCCGACCCAGGCTGACCGGGCGCAGTTCGCGGCATACGTTCGCGGGCCGCTCGCGGAGCAGGCCGCCGACGGAGCCGTCGCCGCCGCCTACGGCTTCTTCCGCCGCAAGCTCGTCGAGGCCGCCGATCCGGCCGCCCCGCAGGACGTGCTCCGCATCGAGGAGGCCATCACCTCGCGGCTCACGCTGGTGGCGGTGACAGCCGAGCGCGCGGACAACGTGCACCGCATCTTCGAGTCCCTCAACAACACCGGCCTCAAGCTGAGCCAGGCCGACCTGCTGCGCAACTACCTGTTCATGCGGCTGCCCACCCGCGGTGAGCGCATTTACGAGACCTACTGGCTTCCGCTGCAGGACAGTCTGAGCAACGACGAGCTGGAACAGCTCATGTGGTTGCAGCTGGTGCTCGACGGAGATGACCGGGTCCGCCGCCAGGACCTCTACGCGGCTCAGCAGCAGCGCTTCGAGCGCGGTGAGGTCAGCGAAGCGGAGATCGAGGCGTACATCAAGGAGTTGTACCGGCGCGGCGCCCTCTTCCGTCGCCTGCTGCACCCCGAAGTGGAGCCGAACGCGGCCGTCCGCGCCCATCTGCACCGCTTGGACACCTGGCAGGCCCAGGTCACCTACCCCGCTCTGATGCTGCTGCTCGACCGACGCGAGCGCAGGGACCTCAACTCCGCGGACACGGCCCGCGCGATGTCGTACATCGAGAGCTTCCTAGTACGCCGGATGATGTGCCGCGTGCCGACGAACAACCTCAACAGGATCTTCCAGGCGGTGCCCGGGCAGCTGCCGCTCGACATGCCCGTCGCTGACGGGCTGCACCAGCTCCTCTCCGCCGAAAACCGCTTCTGGCCCGATGACGACGAGCTACGCGAGAAGGTCCGGACGGCACCCTTCTACAAATTCGGGCGCGGGCACCAGCGCAAGCTGGTGCTCCAGCGGCTGGAGGAGAGCTACGAGCATCCCGAACCGGTCGACTTCGCCGCCGCGCAGCTCACCATCGAGCACGTCATGCCGCAGTCGCCGGGCGACGAGTGGCTCCGGATGTTGAGCGAGGACGTGGTCGCCGGCGAGAGCGCGGAGGACCTGCACTCCCGGCTTCAGCACACGCTCGGGAACCTGACGCTGACCGCGGTCAACGCGGAGCTGTCCAACCACCCCTTCGAGCGCAAGCAGGACCTGCTCCAGGGCAGCCACCTGGAGATGAACCGCCGCGTCGCGGCCACAGAACGGTGGGGCGCGGACGAGATCCGCGCGCGTGCCGACGAACTCGCCGACCGCGCGATCGAGCTGTGGCCGGCTCCGTTGCGCGGAGTCGGCCGAGCGGAGCGGAGCCGGGACTGGAACCTGGCCCACCAGGTGCTCGCCGCGCTCCCCCACGGCACCTGGACGTCGTACGGCGATCTCGCGGCGTTCATCGGCTCCGGCGCCCAGGCCGTGGGCAACCATCTGGCCAATACGCCGGGGGTGGCCAACGCGTACCGGGTGCTCACTTCCGAGGGCAAGGTCTCCGACGGCTTCCGCTGGACGCCTCAGGACGCGGGAGGAGACGTCCGAGCCCGGCTGAGCGCCGACGGCGTGCGCTTCACGGCCAACGGGGCCGCCGATCCGGCGCAGCGCCTCTCCGCCGACGAGCTTGCCTCGCTGGTCGGGGAAGCCGACGGCGAGGAGGACGCTGCGCAGCGCGCCCCGGAGAGTCAGGGTGAGGAGACGCGGGCCGACCATTTCTACGCTCAGCTCGTGGCGGAGAACTCCGACGAGAGGCGGTTCTTCCGGCGGCTCGCGGTGCACGACTCTCCCGAGACCGTGGATGCGGTGCGCGCGCTCTTCGCCCACTGGGAGGAACTCGGCGGTTCAATCCAATGGGTAGGAAACGACACCATGAGCAGCGCGTTCCTCACGCTGGGTGAGACGATCGCCCCGGGCCGCTTGATCGCGCCGATGAGCCTCATGCCGGGCGCTGGGTGGGCCGGCTGGGCGCACGTCGACTTCCAGATTCTGGCCGCACACAAGCCTTTCACCGACCACGCCCTGCGTACCGAATTCCTCAGGCGCCTCAACGAACTTGAAGGTGTCGACCTCCAGGAGAGAAAGCCGGGGCCGGACCCCAGGTTCCAGTTGTCCGTGCTGGAGAAGGACCGCAACCGTGAGCTGCTCGTCGAGACTCTGACGTGGTTCCGGGACCGCTGGGAGAGTCGGGGCACGGACTGAGGCAAGGACTGAGGGGGCCCAGGTTGATCCTCACGAGTCAAACAGTGCCCCCTGGCGGTCCGCCCCTCGCCAAAGGGCGCGAGCAAGGACGAGACCCCCTACCTCAGCCACGCCCGCCCGCGTAACAGGCGGGCGACGGCCGGCATCTGATGGCCGGTGGTGAACAGACCGTCGAAGAGGAGGACGGTGCGGTCCTCGACACGGCGCACGATGCGGATGGCCTTGGCATGGGCGGCGGCCGCGAGGCGTTTGGCTCGTCACGCCCAGCTCACCTCACGTCGACGAGTCCTCGGCCGCCGAGCCGACGGCCCCATCGTGCCGCAAAGCGGGCTGTTCCGGCCGTCCCCGGAAGGCGGCTCCCTTGGCTGTCCGCGATTCGACGCGTTCCACGATGCGGTCGATGACCCGTTGAGGGTCCTTCCACTTCAGCGCCAGCCGGTCGTGGTCCATCCCGTGCTCGGAGACGATGTCCCGCAGTTGTTCGATGCCGAGCTCGCTCAAGCTCGAACGGAGTCCCGTGTCGCCGGTTTCGGCGAACACCGCGAACGGGTCGATCACTCCCGGAGCTCGTCGGCTACGCCTCGGGCGTTCTGCCGGCCGAGGTGCGGTCTGCGCATCGGGAGGCGTCAGCGCCTTGGCCAGTGCTCGGGCAAAGCGTGTCGTGCGTGCGGCTTCGGACGCCACCACGCCGAGGACACGTGCGAGCGTCGCCGCGAGCTCCGGGTCGGAGGCGCCGAGCTTGGTCAGGGCTTCTTCGGCCTCCCGCACCTGGGCATTCAGGAGACCGTTGTCGTCGGGCCGAGTGTCGCTCTGCTCGGTCACGCCTTCTCCTCGACCAGTTCGATGAACTCCTGCGTCATGCCACGGAAAGCGTCGAACCCGCCCTGGTAGCCATACTTCTGCCGCAGGGTACCGCGACCGACGAACTCCGCCGAACCGGCGATGTCGTTCTTCTCGGGGATGAAGGTCGGCAGCACGGCGGGGAGCTTCTTGTCGTCCTGAAGTCGCCTGACAGTGTTCCAGTGGACCGTCGAATTGGCCTTGTATTTCGTGATGACGATGCCGATCTCTTTGATGGTCTCACCCAGGTCGTCCGCGAAGGCCCGCACCCGCCGCTGGATCTGGGGGATGCCGTAGGTGGACAGGACGTCGGGAATGGTCGGGATGATGTATCCCTCGGAGATGCGCAGACCGTTCAAAGTGACGATGCCGAGGTTGGGAGGGCAGTCGACGAGGACGTAGTCATAGTCATCAATGATCTTCCGGATCGCCTTGCGCAGGAGATCGGTGGGGTTGTTGGCGTGGAAACGCCCCCTCGGCATGGACGCCAGGCGATCCTGGACGTCGATGAGATCCAGCGAAGAAGGCAGGAGGTCCACCTTCGTCACCGCGTCCACCGAAGAGACATTGCGCTGGAGTGTCTTCTCCAGGTCGAACTCCAGAGGCTCGTCCTCGGGCCGGAGGGCATCCTTGAACAGGGTCGCCAGGGTGTATCCCTCGTCGTTGAGCTCCTCCCACTTCTCCTCCCCGATCAGGACCGTGGTCAGATTGGTCTGCGGGTCGAGATCGACCACCAGGACCCGCTTGCGGAACTCCGCGGAGAGGAACTCCGCGAGTCCTGCCGTGGTCGTGGTCTTCCCGACTCCGCCCTTCAGGTTGATGGTCGAGATGACATGGGCTTTGGGTGCCATGTGTTTCTTCCTCCGTTTGAGGTAGCGCTGAATCTGACTCGCCCGGAAAACCGGACCGCTCCGCAGGTCCGCGACGGGAGCGGGGAAGTGTTTGTCACGGGCGCGCCAATTCGCTACGACCGTCCGGCCGACCCCCGCCATCTCCGCCACTTCGAACAGTCCGACGAGTTGGTCTTCCGCTTCGGGCGTGCCTGCCATGACATCTCCCCGTGAACGGCCTTCACGATTACCCGTTAAGCGTGAAGGCCGTTCACAACCACCGTCAATCCCCAACTCCGTTGACTGGGAGCACAGTTGAGCTCACGCGCCCCCCTTGGGCGCGGGTTTGCGCCGGGCGTACTCCGCCCACACCGTCTTCCCTCCAGGGTGATGGGGCGCGCAGCCCCAGGCGTCGGCGAGCGAGGCGACGAGGAGCAGACCGCGTCCGGACTCGCCGTCCGCGTCAGGCGTCGGTGCGGGGAGACGGTCGCCTCGGGCGTCCGTGACCTCGATCCGCAGGGTGCCGGCCGTGAGGGTCAGGGCGAGGCGGGCGTGGCGGCCCCGTACGCGGCCGTGCAGGGCGGCGTTCGCGGTGAGTTCCGCGATGAGGAGGGAGGCCGTGGCCGCGTCCTCGTCGCCGACCGCGCCCTCCGGGCAGTCCCGCTGGGCGGCGAGCCAGCGTTCGGCAGTGTGACGGGCGGTGTGGGCGCCGTGTCGGCTGGTGGGGAACGTGAGGCGGAAGTGGTGGGTGGTGGCGGTCGGTTCACCGGTGACGGTGACGGTTTGCTGGATCACCTCACCGAGAGTGACGGAGTGCTTCTACTGTGTGGAGGGTGCGGGGCGGTACGGAGGGTGACTGTCCCGGTCCGGAGGGCGGGATGTCCGGGCGTACGGCCGTGACCTGGCCGGACGTTCGACGGTTCGCCCCCGGTGCGACGGAAGTGGGCGGTGGTACGGGATGGCGGCACAGGCGGACGGTTCGGGGCTTCCCACCGGCGGTGAGGCGGACGGTACGGACGAGGTGGCCGACCTGTTCCGAGCGCTCGGGCGGCAGATCAAGGTCGCGCGGGCACGGGCCGGGATGAGCCAGAAGGAACTGGGCGACCGGCTCGGGTACGGGGAGGAGACCATCTCGTCCGTGGAGCGGGGGCGGCGGACGCCTCAGCCTGAACTTCTGGTCGCGGTCGATGAGTTGCTGGCGTGCGGGGGGCTGCTGGCTGCGGCTGCGGAGGATGTGGAGCGGGCGCGGGCGAGGAGGAGGGTGCGGCATCCGGAGTGGTTCAGGGATTATGCGCGGTTGGAGGCGGAGGCGGTTGAGCTCCACGACTACAGCGCGCTCGCCGTTCCCGGGCTCTTGCAGACCAAGGCGCACGCTCAGGTGGTGTTCCGGACGCGGCAACCCCTGTTGGACGAGGAGACCGTCGAACAACGCGTGGCCGCGAGGTTGGACCGCCAGGAGATCTTCAAGCGTTGGCCGCCGCCGTTCACGACGTTCACCATCGAGGAATCAGTCTTGCGCCGCCCGCTCGGTGGGTGGGACGTTCATCACGAGCAACTTGAAGCACTGCTGAGGTTCGGCAGACTGCGCAGCGTCGAACTCCAGGTGCTGCCGATGGACCGCAAGGAACACCCCAGCCTGGGCGGGCCGTTCATCCTGCTCACACCGAAGGGCAAGCCACAGGTGGCCTATCTGGAGGTGCAGCACATCAGCCGGTTGATCACCGACCCGGACGAGGTCCGTATCCTTGCCGCACGCTACGGCAGCACCAGGGCGCAGGCGCTCACGCCAGAAGAGTCACTGACCCTGATCGAGAAGATGCTGGGAGACCGATGAACGCCGAACAGCTCACAGGGCTGGACTGGTTCAAGAGCAGCTACAGCAGCGGCGAAGGGGGTGCGTGCGTCGAGGTCGCCGCCGACCGGACCGCCGTCCGCGTACGGGACTCCAAGGAGCGGGGCACCGGTCCGCAGCTCGCGTTCACGCAGGATGCGTGGGCCGGGTTCGTCGCGGACCTCGGGCGGGAAGGGTTCTGACCCACCCACCCGAGGCTGCGGTACTCAGGCCGCGTGACGCGGCCCCTTCCCCGGCGGCGGGTCCAGCACGGTTCGGTACTCGTCGCCGGTTACCCGCGCCTCTTCCATGCGGTCGTAGAGGTCGAGGATGAGGTTCTTGGTGCGGTAGGCGCCGCCGTGGGCGGCCTCGTCATCACTCTTGATCCTGGAGAACGTGTCCATCACGTACTCCACGTCAGTACGGGCGACGCCGTAGAGCTGGAAGAACGCGGCATCCAACTCCGCGCGCAGCAGGTCACGGCGTTCTTCATCCCATCTGAAGGGCGCTCCCGAGTAGCCGAGGTCCTTTGCAAAGCCCCCCATGTCAGTGCTGGTGTAGGCCAGTTCTACAACGCGATCAATGAACCAACGTGTCCCTCCGAGGGTCGCTTGGAAGTCTGCGAGCCGCGGAACTGGGAGCTGGTAGAGATATCCGAACGTCAGGTTCGTGCCCGCGATCTTCTGCCGAATGACGTAGTCGAAAGCGAACGAGGAAAGGCATCCCTGGAGCAGAGCCGCAGATTCCGCATCCCGGGGAAACATGAGCGGGTTGCTATGGCCGACCCCGAATGGGGGAAGCACAGTGGCCACCATCGTCCGCGAGTCCGTGGAGCGGGCGATGTTCCGCCACCCCATCAGCCACCCGTTCCACCACTCTCGCTCCACCAGCCGGAACTTGACCCCAGCCCACATGATCGGGTTCAGCTTTTTGTCCCGCTTGCCAGAGTCCACGTCGAACGCTGGCACCCAGTACCGGGGCAGCGGCGCGAAGTCGGGGTCGTCGTGCTGTTCCGGTGTTACGCGGGGGAGGGTGCCGACGTTGGCCTGGGCCTGGGTCTGGCCCTCGTACGTGCCGAGGCGGTGGTCGAAGTGGTGGAGCATCTTCGCCTCGTACAGCGGAAGGTACCGGCGCTTCTCCCCCGCTTCGGTGCGGGTGAAGATGTTGCCAGTCAACTCCCAGCCTTCCTTCTCCAGTTGCTGCTTCTCCTGGAACAGGTGGGAGTCGTTGGACATGTCGAACATGCGCATGAACGTCAGGTCCCACGGGTTTGCACCTCCGCTCCCCTCGTCATCCGGTTCCCTTATCAGGACGGGGGCGCGGCGGTAGATCCCCAGGGTGATCTCCGCGTCCCGCCGGGTGCGGAATACCGGAAGCGTGCCCGTGTTGGGGTTGACCAGCAGGATCTCCTCCGGGGGCATGGCGAACCGCCGGCCGTCCAGGTCCTCCATGTACCGGGTGCCGAAGGCGAAGGACGCCTCGTCGACGCGCGCGCCGACGCCGGTGACGGTGAACAGGGAGAAACGCACCGAGTGGTGCACGTCCCGGCTGAGGATGAACGCCTCGTTCTCGAAGTCCAGGAACGACGCGAGGCGGGCCGTACGCACGAGGTCCGAGAAGAACGGCGCCGTCGTCGCGTCGGTGGCGATGCCCGTCGGCAGGACCAGGCCCAGGCGCCCGGTCGGCGCGATGCCCAGGGAGGCCGCCTCGGCGAAGACGGCGTACGTATTGACGTCGCCCCGTCCGGCCAGCGGGAAACGGCCCGAGTCGCGCAGCAGATGGCTGACGCCCTCGGAGAAGCGGCGCGCGGCGATGAACTCGGTGTGCAGCGTGCGGTCCGTCTCCTCCTCGCTCTCGGTCAGCGCGTCGATCATGCGCTCGCGGGCCGCCTTGTTCGCGGCGTTCGCGATCTTCTCGTCACGGGTGGCGAAGAACTCCTGTTCCTGGAGCTTGACGCGCTCCCACGGCGGATTCCCCAGCACACAACTGAACCCGCCCTTCCACCCGGTCCGCTCGTCCACCCCGGGCGCCTCCGCATCCGCCGGAACCCGGAAGACCTCCGGGAACTCCAGATGCCAGTGGAAGAACCGGTACTCCTCCCGTAGGTCCTCGATGTGCTTCAACGTACCGTCCGGCAGGCTCGCGCCGCCGTCCTCGGAGTGCAGCGTGAGCAGGGACTTCGTGGTCAGCGCTGGCGGCGTCGCCGTCTTCGTCTTCTTCCAGACGAACGCCGCGCACCAGGCGTCGGCCAGCTCCAGGGCCCGGATGTAGTCCGGGGACGTGGTCAGCTCGCGGTACGCCTTGGCCTGGTTCTGGACGTCCTCCAGTTCCTGCGAGTCCGTCCCGGTGATCGCCGAGACCGTCTCGCCGAACGTCGAGTTGGACTCGGCCAGCACCTCCTCCTCCGCGAACAGCGCGTCCTGGTTCGCCCCGTGGCGCAGCGCGACCTTCCACGCGGTCCGCTCCGCCGCGTTGCGCTTCTTCAAGTCGGTGACATGCTTCGACTCGTCGCCCTCCAGCGGCTTGAACGCGTCGTCGGGCAGGCCCTCGGCCAGCAGCTTCGGCGTGGTGCCCAGGAGGCCGTTGCCGTGCTTGATGTGGGCGTCGAGGAAGGTGAGCGGACGGCCCGGCCTCATCGCCTCGATCCACAACGACACCTTGGCCAGCTCCACGGCCATCTCGTTGAGGTCGACGCCGTACACGCACCGCGCGATGACGTCGCGCAGCGCGTGCCGTACGTCCTCGGCGCTCGGCTCGGGGTCGTCGGTGCGGATCTCGGCGAGGCGGCGGGCGATGCGGCGGGCGGCGGCGACCAGGAAGTGGCCGGAGCCGCAGGCGGGGTCGCACACCGTCAGGGCGAGCAGCGCTTCCTCGCGCTCCTTCGGCGTCGTACCGGACTTGACGGCCTGGTCGATGACCGGGTCGAGGGTGGAGTCGAGGAGGCAGTCGATGAGGGGGGACGGGGTGTAGTAGGAGCCGGAGGTCTTGCGGTCGTTGCCGTCCAGCTTGGCCAGGACGTACTCGTTGCCCTCGCCGAGGCGCGGCTCCAGTTCGAGCAGGGACTCGTAGACCGAGCCGAGTTCGTCGGCGCCGAGGTGGCGGTAGTCGACCTTGCGGGGGCGGCCCAGCTTGGCGTCGTACACCTCGGACAGGGCGCGTACGGCCTCGTACAGGGACTGGTTGGACAGGCTGAGGCCGTCCAGGATCGCGTCCGTGGCGGTGGGCTCGAACAGGCCGCCCAGCGCGGGGAGTCCGAGTTCAGGGCGGCCGCCCGGCGTGCCGAGGCCCTCGATGACCAGCCGCAGCGCCTGCCACTGGTCGCCGTGGAGGGTGCCGGTGCGGCGGGCGACGCGGCGCAGGCGGGCCGTGGAGAAGTACTTCTCGTACGTGTCGCGGGCCTGCCTGGTGGCGTCGGGGTGCAGGAGCAGGTCGCGGTCCTCGGTGACGAAGAGGAACAGCAGGCGGTAGGCGAGGCGGAGCAGGGCGGGGTGGAGGTCGTCGCGGACGTTCTTGTCGCGGGTGGTGCGCAGGGCGTCGCGCAGGTCGGCGTTGTCGGGGTGGGTGATCAGGCCCGTGCCGATCACGGTCAGGGCCTTCTCGACGCCCTTGCGGAGTTCCTTCAGCGCGCGGGTGCCGCTGTCGATGGCCTCGGTGCGCCACTTCTCCAGCGGGCAGGTCGCGGCTGGCTCGCCCTCGGCGCGGGGCTCGAAGCGGGTGCGGTGCAGCAGGCGCCACAGGAGGACGAAGTCGTCCGAGCGGTCGCCGTCGAAGATCGCGCGCAGGTCGAACTCGATGAAGGCGGCGCCGGTGAGGGAGGCGGACTCGCGCAGCAGGCGCAGCTGGCGGCCGTTGGAGAGGACACCCCAGAGGGTGGAGTCCGCCGAGCGGTTGAGGTACTCCTGCACCATCGACTGGGGGGCCTGCTTGGCCAGTTCGGTGGTGCGCGTGTCGAGGGGGACGTTCCAGCCGGTGAGGTGGACGGGGACATGCGCCCAGTGGTGGCTGACCTCGAAGTCCTTCTCGCCGTCGTGGGAGGGCAGGCCGGGCGCGGGGACGGGGGTGAGGGCGCCGAAGCCGAGCTGCTCGAAGAGGGGCAGCAGCCAGCGTTCGGTGGTGACGCCGACCGCGTGTACGCCGGGGTCGGCGTCGGCGCCGTCGCGGGCCAGGGCGTCCTGGTAGGAGGCCCATACGCCGCGCAGGTAGCCCCAGGAGCGCTCGGCGGCGTCCCGTACCGAGTCGCCCTTGGCGTACAGGCGGTAGTCGGCGGGCTTG
The DNA here is from genome assembly GCF_040295925.1 of Streptomyces sp. NPDC002588. NCBI lineage: Bacteria > Bacillati > Actinomycetota > Actinomycetes > Kitasatosporales > Streptomycetaceae > Streptomyces > Streptomyces sp. NPDC002588. The sequence continues at coordinate 206,366 of NZ_JBEOWF010000011.1, read as the reverse complement.
GAGCCGGTCTGCTCCTTGCCCTCCTTGATGCGGACCAGGAGGTCGTAGGGCAGGAGGCCGCCGACGGTGGCGACGGTGTCGGTGATGGAGGTCCTGGCGGTGCTCATGCGCCCACTCCCTGGGGGAACGTCGGGGCCGGGCGGTAGTGGTACACGCCCAGGATGTCCGGGTCGCCCTGCGGGACGACCTTCAGGCCCGCGAGGCGGGCGCGGGAGGCGGTGCGGACCCTGCGGTGCGAGGCCTCCAGGGTGCGGCCCAACTCAGCCGACTGGTCGCGCAGTTCGGGCATGATCGCGGGCAGGGCGGCAAGGATCTCGGCGATGTGCTCGGTGGCGAACTTCGGGTCGGTGTTCTGTGTGGCGCGCGCGTCGAGGAGGGCCAGCGCCTCGTCCTCCGGCAGCCAGTCGGGGGCATCGGGCCTGCCGCGGTAGGCGACCACGCGGGCGTCCTCGGCGAGCTGCTCGCGCACCGAGCCGTCACGGGCCGGCAGGTTCAGCTGGAAGCGGTGTCGTACGAGCAGGAGCGTGGTGTTCCGCTCCACGGCCTTCGTACGGACGACTCCGCAGCGGCGGGCCGGGCGCTGCCACTCCGGGACCTTGCCGGCGTCGTCGAGGGCCGCGTCCAGCACGAAGCGGGCGACGGCGGCGACCACCGGGTCCGTGCGGGTGAGGGCGGCCTCGCCGCGCGGGGCGCTGGGGGCGTCGTGGAAGACGACCGGGCGGGGGTGGCGGGGGCCGAGCGCGTGGGAGACGGTGTCGCGCAGGCCCTGCGGGAGGGCGTCGGTGTGCGCGGTGAAGCCACCCTGCTTCGTGAGGGCGGGCATACCGCGCAGGGCGCCCAGGGCGCGGCGGGTGAAGTCCCTCACCTCCTCGCCGGTGCCGAGCGCGGCGAGAATCTCGTCGACCTCGGCCGCCACCTCGTCCTTCTTGATGGTCAGCTGGGCGTAGCGGGAGCGGTGGCGCTTCTCCCGGTCGGCGGAGGACTGCCAGGCGATCTCAAGCTGCTCGGCCACCTCCTCCTGCGCGAACAGCCCCTCCTGCTCGTACGCCGACCGCTCACCGCGCAGGATCAGACCCTCGAACACGGCCTGCATGGCGCTCTCGGACTCCTGCGGCACAGGCACGGAGATGCCGGTGACACGGCGGATCCGCTCGTGCTTGCGGAGCAGGACGTTGAGGACGATGCCGTCGACGGGGTTGTCGGCGCCGTACAGGGTGAGCGCCTTGACGATGTCGGTGCGCTGGCCGAAGCGGTCCACGCGGCCCTCGCGCTGCTCGTGGCGGGTCGGGTTCCACGCGAGGTCGTAGTGGACGACGGCGTCGAAGGACTCCTGGAGGTTGACGCCCTCGGAGAGGCAGTCGGTGGCGACCAGGACGCGGCGCTCGGGCGCGGGGGTACCTTCCTCGTCGGTGCCGGTCAGCTCGGCGATGCGGGTGACGCGTTGGTCGGGCGAGAGTTCGCCGGTGACGGAGGCGACCGCGACCGGGTGTTCGGTGCCCTTCTTGTTGAGGATTTTCGTGAGGTGGTTGGCCACGTAGTCGGCTGTCGCGATGTAGCGGCAGAAGACGATGGGCCGGTAGCCCTTGTCGAGGAGGTCGGAGACGGTGGTGATCAGCTTCTTCAGCTTGGCGTCGCGGGTCGGGCCGTAGAGCTTCTTCGCCGATTCGGCCATGGCGACCAGGCGGGCCTTCTCCTCGTCGTCGGCCTCGGCGTCTTCGGCCTCGGTGCTGGTGGCCTCGGTGCCGGTGGCCGTGGGGAGGCGGGTGCCCGGTACGGCGTCCGCGGACTCGGGGGTCTCGCTGTCGGCCGGGTCGGAGACGGTGCGCTCCCCGGTGCGGTCCGCCTCGGCGGGGGTGTCCGCCTCCTCGACGCCGGCGCGCGTGTTCAGGGACTGCACGGCGGCGGCCGGGGAGGAGGACAGGGTGCGCAGCAGGGCGAGGGTGGACCACCAGCGCTGGCGCTGCTGGAGGGCGCCGTCGGCCGCGCGTACGGTCTCGCGGGCGTACGACAGGACCTCGTCGAGGAGCTTCTTGTAGTCGCGGTGCAAGGTGTAGGCGGTCTCGGCGGTGTCCCGGGAGGACGGGAAGTGCGCGCCGTCCTGGAAGTCCTCGCGGATGTCGGCGCGGCGGCGCTGCACGAAGAACTCGGCGAGCAGCCTACGGCCCGCGTCGGTGTCGAAGGGGACGGAGGCCAGACGGTCGTCGAGCAGGCCGATCAGGCGGCGGAAGGGCTCCTCCTTACCGCTGTGCGGGGTGGCCGTGACCAGCAGGAGGTGGCGGTCGGTCCGGTCGGCGAGGGCGCGCAGCAGCGCGTACCGCTGCTGGGAGGAGCGGGCGGACGCGCCGACCGTGGAGTCGGAGACGCAGGAGTGCGCCTCGTCGACGATCACCAGGTCGGGGCAGTGGCGCAGGAAGTCCTCCCGGTGGCGGGGGGACTTGATGAAGTCGGTGGAGACGACGTACGCGCCGTCCGGGCGGAACACCGACTGGCCGTACGGCGTCTCGCGCTCCAGACGGCCGATCGTGGACGGCAGCACGAGGCGGGCGTCGACGCCGAACTTGCCGTACAGCTCGGCCCGCCACTGCTCGGCCAGAGCGGGCGAGCACAGCACGACCAGGCCGCGGGCGTCGCCCTGCGCCAGCAGCTCGGCGGCGATCAGCCCGGCCTCCACCGTCTTGCCGATACCGACGTCGTCGGCGATCAGCAGCCGGACGGTGTCCTGGCGCAGCGCCATCAGCAGCGGGACCAGCTGGTAGGGGCGGGGGTCGACGGCGATCGAGGCGAGCGACCGGAAGGGGCCCGCGCCGGAGCGGAAGCCGATGCGCAGGGCGGTGCGCAGCAGCCCGGCGGCCTGCTGGTCGCCCAGGTCGGAGGGGGTGGGCGGGGCGAAGGTGGCGGGGACGACGGTCTCCAGGCCGGGCAGGACGCCCGCGATGTCGTCGTCGGCGCCACCGAGCGGGCGCAGGACGAGCAGGTCGGGTGTGGAGTCGGGCAGCACGACCCACTCACGGCCCCGGGCGTGGACGAGGGAGCCGACGGCGTACTGCCGGGTCGGCTGGGCGGCGGTGGTCATGCGGGCCTTCCGGGGTCGGGGCGGTAGGGGTCGTTCGGGCGGGTCAGCCGGGGCGGTGGCCGGGCGGATCGCGTGCGGTCCGTGGACCGGGGCGGACCGAAGGGGTCCTCCCCGGTCCCTGAGATCAGCGGCGCGCCTCGCCGAACACCGAAGGGTAGTCGGCCACGGCCTTCGACCAGTCGTCGTCGTAGCGGATGCGGACGACCTCCCAGCCGATCTCCTTCAGCCGCTCGGCGGCCTCCTCGTCGCGCAGCGTCGTCTCGGCGTGGTCGTGGTGCGGGCCGTCGACGAAGACCGCTACCGGACCGAAGGATGTGTCATAGACGAAGTCAGGCTTGGACAGGGCCGCGCTCAGCCTGACCTGCTGGTGGTCGGGCAGGCGGTGGCCGTGGGTCCTGAGGTAGGCGACGAACCGCTCCTCCAGGGAGGAGTCGGCGCCCTCGATGAGCGCGTCGGCGTGCTCGTCTCGGGTGCGGCCCGCGTGGCTGGAGCCGACCTCGCCGCCCGCGAAGTCCATCAGCAACTGCTTCACCAGGGTGCGGTCGATCATCCGGTGGTGGCGCTGGTTGCCGAAGGAGAGCAGGCAGTCGTAGCAGCCCTTCTCGCACGGGTCGCCCTTGCGCTTCTCGGCTCCCCGGTCGCGCCCGACCTGGTCGAAGTGCGCGATCTCCAGGGCCCGGCGGGCGGCGCGGGCGAGCGCGTCGGGCTCGGCCTGGAGGCGGCGCAGGACGCCCGCGCCGCCCTCGGCGCTCTCGATGAACAGCAGCCGCTCGCGGGGACCGTCGTGCGGCGGCAGCTCCTCGGTGTCCAACTCGGAGTCCTCCAGCTGGAACTCAGCCTCGATGCCCCGCTCCAGCGCGTACTGAAGGGTGATCGCGGTGTCCTTGTCGACGGGGGCCGCGAGCTTGAGGACGAGGATGTTGCGGGTGTCCTGGACGTACGGGATGACGGGGATCTTGCGCACGACCTTCTCCGCGTCGGCGAGGCCCTCGTCCTCCACCGGGGTCTCCCGGCCGGGCGCGCTCGCGCTCGGCCTGCCGGTGGAGCCGGCCAGCCACTGGCCGGTGACCGGGTCGAGCCAGAAGCCGATGTCGCCCTTGGCGACCGAGCGGCGGTAGCCCAGGTTGGTGAGCCGGACGGTGGCGCTGTCGCCGTAGACCAGTTCGGCGAGGAGGCGGCCGGCCGCGGCCTTCGCCTCGGCGCGCAGCGAACCGTCCCGGCCGCCCTCGTGCTGCTTGAAACGGTAGGAGATCTCCACCGCGTAGCCCGTGCGCTGGCGCTCCTCCTCGTCGGAGGAGATCCGGTCGCGGCGGTGGGTGAAGACGGTGTGCAGGTGCAGCAGCCCGGTGCGGGGGTCGCCGTACGAGCTGCCGCAGCCCAGGCAGGTGTCCTCGCGCCGCTCCTCGGGGGACAGATAGCCGCAGCCCTGGCACACCTTGGCGCTCTCGGTGGTCAGTTCGCCGCTGGTGTCCGGCGGCAGCTGCACCCGGTCCACCTTGAACCGGCTGCCCTCGTGGTAGATCAGCGCGCCCGGCCCGAACTCGCGGATCGCGATGAACCGGGACCGCTGGAGGTAGTCGCCGTCGTAGCCGCGGCTGGTGCGGCCGGTGCCGGGGATGTACGCGGCGAGCGGCAGCCGGGGGAAGGAGTAGCCGGGCAGGAAGCCCTCGGAGGCGAAGTAGCGGTACGGGTAGAAGTCGGACAGCACCGTGCGCTCGCCGCCCTGCCTGTTCTCCAGGAGGGCGATCTGGTTCTCCGCCTGGGCGCGGCGGCGGACGGCCTGGGCCTGGGAGCGGCCGGTCGCCGTGCGGTTGCGGATGTTGTCGTGCTGGATCTCCCGCTCCTCCAGGGCCTTGCGGTAGAGGTTCCGCCAGCGTCCGCACTTCTCGTCGAAACGCCCGGGGGCCTTGGCGACGGTGTCCTCCAGCCACTGCTCGTGCCACCAGGACGTCTCGCGCAGGGCGTCGACGCAGCCCGCGAGGACGGTGCGGGCCCGCACGAGGGCGCGCTGCTGGGCGGCCGGGCCGCCGATCTGCTCCCGCACCTCGGGCAGCAGCTCCAGCGAGGGGGTCTTGCCGTCGGTGTCGAGGATCCTGGTCATGGTGCGGCCGAGTTCCAGGCGGGTCTCGGCGAGCCAGATGGCGTGCACGTGCGAGGCGAGCAGGTCCTCGTTGGCCAGGTCGAGGCGGGGCGCGGCGACGGTGCCCGCGACCATCTGGTCGGAGCGGGTGAAGTAGTACTGGTCATGGCTGTTGCCGGTCGCGCAGTACGTGGTGACCAGCGCGGGCTGGCCCGAGCGGCCCGCGCGGCCCGAGCGCTGGGCATAGTTCGCGGGGGTCGGCGGGACGTTGCGGAGGTTGACGGCGTTGAGGCTGGCGATGTCGACGCCGAGCTCCATCGTGGGCGAGCAGTACAGCAGGGGCAGCGGCAGCCCCTTGCTGAACAGCTTCTCCCGCTCCTCGCGGACGTCGGGGTGGACCTGGGCGGTGTGCTCTGCGGCGTGCAGTCCGGCGAAGGTGGACGCGACCTCCTTGTAGAGACCCTTGAAGAAGGCGTTGACGCGGGGGCCCCGGCCGGTGCGGTAGGTGCGGCGCAGCCGGTCCACCGCGCCGTGCTCGTCGTCGCGGGCGTGCCAGCGGATCACCGGGTGGTGGATCTGGTAGCCGGGGTCCTCGCCCCGGCCCTGGGTGATCCGGCTCAGGACACCGCCGTCGGCGAGGACCTCCAGCAGGTCGCGGATCACGTCCTGGACGTCGTCGAGGGAGAGGTCGTGGCCCCAGCCCGGGAAGGTCTCCGGCTTGCGGACGTGGCGGCCGAAGGCGGTGCGGCCGGTGAGGTTCAGCTCGCTGCGGGTGCGCCCGGAGCGGCCCGGCCGGCCGGAGCGGGCCACCGCGACGCCGGGCGCGGGGGGCGCGGACTCGGTCTCGGCGATGGCCCAGGCGTCGTTGAGCTTGGCGGACTCCTTGCCCAGTTCGTTGAATTTGGCCTCGGTGAAGTACGGGGTGTCCACGGCGCGCTGGCGCCGCAACTCGTCCATGAGGACGCGGGCCAGGTCGAGCCGGGTCGCCGGAGTGGCGGTGCGCAGCGGCCCGGCGGCGCGCTGCCAGCGCTCCTCGTCCTGGGCGATCTGGTCGAGCCCCGCGTACTCCAGGCCCAGCAGACCGGTCTGCTCCAGGTTGGGCATGGTGATCCGCCAGCCACGCTCCAGGTCGAGGAAGAGCCGGTACTCCGCCACCTGGGCCAAGGCGCTCAGCGTCTCCTCGGCGAGTGCCTCCACCTCGGTGGGGTTGTTGGCGTACTCGTGACGGGCCAGCCCCATGGCGGCCACGACCTCTTCGCCCAGCCGCTTCCAGCGCAGGCCCGCCTCTCCCGCCTTCAGCATGGCGCGGTAGAGGGCGCCGCGCAGCTGGGTGACCATGACGAAGTCGTTGAAGTGCCCCGCCTGCAGGCTGGCGTCCTGACGGTTGTCGACGAACGTGAGCAACTTGCGTGCGTCGTCGTCGAGTTCGTCCGCGGGCAGGCTCTTGAGGTGGCGGACGATGGAGGCGCTGACGACGGAGGTGGCGGTGGAGCGGCCTTCCTGGTCGAGCGTCATCAGCTTGGCGAAGTCGCGCTCCCTGACCTGCTCGTAGCTGACCCCGCACTCCAGGCAGAACAAGAACGGGGCGGGCACGTAGGTGGCGTACAGGCCGTCTGCGTCCTTGTTCACCGCCGTGCCGTCGGGCCTCACCCACACGGGCTGCGGGGCGCGCTTCTTGCGGCTCGCGGTGAGGACGGGCGTGCCCTTCTTCGGGTCGAGGGTGAGCCAGCTGTCGGGGAAGCGGCGCTGGTCGATCGCGTCCGTGACACGCTCGGGCCACGGGTTGGCGGCCGAGAGGTAGAGGTAGCCCTGTTCGTCGTCCGCGTCCTCACGGGTCCGGAAGGCGACCCTGCCGTCGTCGCTCTGCTCGCGGGCCACGGTGAGGTACTCCTGGCCGCACTCGCGACAGAAGGACAGCGGCAGCAGGAGCTTCTCCGGCTCTCCGGGCACCCGCTGCTGGTAGGTGCGGGTGATGTGGCGGCTGTCCGCCGGCTCCAGGGAGACGTACGCCGAGCCGCCCTTGGAGAGGAACTGGTGGAGGCGGAACGCGAACAGCGCGCGATCGTCGGCGTCGCGGACCTGCGTGCCGGCCCGGAGGGTGGACCGGATGGCCTTGGCGCAGGCGGTGTACGGCTCGTCCTCGGGTGCGTCGCGCGGGATGTCGAAGGCGTCCTCGCGCAGGGCGCGCGCGGCGAGCTCCACGGTGGTGGGCTCGGCGCGCACCAGCAGGCGGGTGCCGTCCTCGTCGGTGGTCTCGGTGAGGCCGAACGCGGTCTCGACCCAGCGGGCCAGCGGGTCGGCCTTGAGTGCGTCGTACTCCAGCGGAGGGTTGTTCTCCCTTACACGGGCGGCGAGTTCGGCACGCGTGGGAGGCGTGTCCCCGGTTGCGCGGACCAGGGTCTCGCCCACCACCCGGTCCGGGGAGATCCCCGTGTCGAACAGCGTGGAGGCGACCTCGGCGACCTCACGGCGGCGGGCGGCGGGGGTGCCCTTGGTGGACATGGTGGCGGAGGTGCCGACGCACTGCAGGGCGGGCGACTCGCACGCCTCGCGCACACGCCGGACCAGCAGGGCGACGTCGGCGCCCTGACGGCCGCGGTAGGTGTGCAGTTCGTCCAGGACGAGGAAGCGCAGGCCCTTGGCCCGGCCGATGAGCCGCTTGCGCTCCTCGGGGCGGGTGAGCATCAGCTCCAGCATCACGTAGTTGGTGAGCAGGATGTCCGGGGGGGTGTCGAGGACCGCGTCCTTCTCGGACTGCTTCTCCTGGCCGGTGTAACGGGCGTATGTGACGGGCTCGTTGCCCTCGCCGTATCCGGCGGTGAGGAACTTTCTCAGCTCGCCCCGCTGGCTGTTGGCCAGCGCGTTCATCGGGTAGACGATGATCGCCTTGATGCTCGGGGGGTCTCCGGGCCGCTTCTCGCTCAGGATCCGGCTGACGATGGGCACGATGTAGCCGAGGCTCTTTCCGGAGCCGGTGCCGGTCGTCAGGACGTACGAGTCCTTCGAGTCGGCGGCCTCGATGGCGTCGCGCTGGTGCCGGTGGAAGCGGATGGGACGGATCGTCGCACCCCGCTTGTCCTTGCCGGTGCGGAAGATCCGCTTGCACTCGGGGTGGAGGAGGCCGAGGTCGTCGGCGAGGTGGTCGACAGTGCCGCCGCTCGCGAAGCTCGGGTTGAGCGAGAGCCAGGGGTCGGGCCACTGGTCGCCGTCGGCAAGGGACTTGGTCACCTTCTCGCCGATCCGCGGGTCGTCGATCACCACCGATCCGGACGTGTACTCCTTGTAGTCCCGGATGAGCCGGCGGTGCACCTCGAAGACGTCCACGTGATCCTCACTAGCTCCCGACGTGATCCACGCCTCACCGTAGTGGGTGAGGCGCACGGGACGAACCGCCCCGCCTTCACCCCATTAGAGCAAGAGCATGTGAACTCAGTCAACGAATAAAGCGTCGCGCGGACGGCATTCGAAGCACCACCGTGTCACACTCTCCCTGACACCAGCCCGGGCAGGGCGCGGCAGGGCACGGAGGGGACGGGCCGCAGCGCAAATGGACACCGGAACACTGATCGCCGGTCGCTACCGGATCAAGCGCCTCATCGGCCGGGGCGGCATGGGAGTCGTCTGGCTCGCCCACGACGAGAACCTGGGCCGCGACGTGGCACTGAAGACCATGAACGTCGATTTAGGACTCACCGAGGAGCAGCGCGCCCGCGACGCCGAAAGGTTCCGCCGGGAGGCGCAGGCCGTCGCGCGACTCGACCATGCGGGCCTCGCCACCGTCTACGACCTCGGCGAGGAGAACGGCACCCGCTTTCTGGTCATGCAGTACGTGATCGGGCCCCCGCTCGACGACCGGATCATCGAGGAGGGCCCGCTCTCCATCGAGGAGACCGCGTCGATCGGCGTCCAGATCGCCTCCGTTCTGGGCTCGGTGCACGCCCGCGAGGTCGTGCACCGCGACCTCAAGGGCAGCAACGTCGTGATCCGCACGGACGGCGTGGTCAAGGTCCTGGACTTCGGCGTCGCCGCCTTCCTCGACCCGGACACCACAGGCCTCACCACGACCGGTGAGCGCCCCGGCAGCCTGGAGTGCATGGCGCCGGAACAGGTGCGGGGCAAGCCGGTCGACCCCCGCACCGATCTGTACGCGCTGGGCTGTCTGCTGTACGCGATGCTGACGGGCGAGCCGGTCTTCACGCACGAGTCCGAACTGATGCTGCCCGGCATGATCCTTGAGCAGCCGCCCGTACCGCCCGGAAGGCTCCGCGCGGGCATCCCCTCCGAACTGGAGGACCTGGTGCTCCAGTTGCTGGCCAAGGACCCCGACGAACGCCCCGCCCACGCCGGCGAGGTGTGGCGGCGCCTCGCCGTGTGGCTGCCCGAGCGCCGCACCCCCGAACAGGCACTCGTCCCGTGGGCCGAGGTCGACCCGCTTCGGCCCTTCACCCACCCGATGGGACCCGAGGCGCGGCCGGTGCGGGCATGGGCGGCATCGGGGCGGAACGGCCGACCGGGGCGGACGGGGGCGGCGTCAGGGCGGCACGGCCGGCCATCGCGCTGACCCGCGCGCCTCGCCGACCGGAACGCGACGCACGCCCCCAAACCCGCCATGACGCATCTGTGAACAAAGTCAATGGTCATGTACGCTGACCGATGCAGTTCGGAGGAAGGGTGGCTTGATCACACACCCATGACCGAGGGAAAAGTCCTCCCTCCACCAGAAATGCCCTGGGAGTGTAGATGTCCACGTCGCGCGCCGTACCGGTGACCTTGGCCGAAATCGCCCGCCTTGCGGGTGTGGGACGAGCCGCGGTGAGCAACTGGCGGCGGCGGCATCCGTCCTTCCCCGAGCGGATCGCCGGCACCGACACCAATCCTCAGTTCTCCTTGACCGACATCGAGGGCTGGCTGCGCGACAACAAGAAGTTGAAGAAGTCCGCCGAGAGGGAATGGCTCTGGCCCGGTTTCGAGGCGCTCGGCGGGCGGGACGAGACCGGGGCCGCGATCGCCGAGGTAGGACGGCTCCTCTCCGGGCGGGTGAGCGACGAAGGCGAAGAGATCCGTGCCGACACACGGGAGTTGATCGAACGGGCCGTGGATCTCGGCCAGCGCGAGGGAGGCACGGAAACGTTCGCTTTTCTGCTGCGCCGCTGGCTCGACGTCCATGTGCGCCAGATCGCCACGACCCCGGAACCGCTGGCATCCCTCATGGCGCAACTCGCTCTCAGGGCGGCCAACGGCCTGGCGGGCGACAGCCCGGGCGGCTCCGGCGGCACCACGGTCATGGACCCTGCTTGCGGCCCCGGGCATCTCCTCCTGGCCGCGGCCGACGCCGCGAGGGCATCCGGCGCCGAGGCACTCACGCTGCTCGGCAGTGACCGGGATGCCGTCCTCGCCTCGCTGGCGGACTCCCGCATGGCCCTCGCCGAGAACGACGGCCACAGGGAGAAGGAGTGGGCGCAGGTCTCCGTACGGGCTGCTGACTCCCTACGCGACGACCCGTTCTCCGGCACCCCCGCCAACATCGTCCTGTGCAACCCGCCCTTCAACGAACGGGACTGGGGATACGAGGAGTTGGCCACCGACGCCCGCTGGAGCCACGGCCTTCCCCCGCGCACCGAGCCCGAACTCGCCTGGGTCCAGCACTGCCTGGCCCAGCTGCGGCCCGGCGGCGCCGCGGTACTGCTGCTGCCGCCCGCCGTCGCGGCCAGGAAGGCCGGCCGCCGCATCCGCGGCTCGCTGCTGCGCACCGGGCAACTGCGGGCCGTCGTCGCGTTGCCGCCGGGCTGCGCTGCACCGCACAGCGTCTCCCTGCACCTGTGGGTGCTGCGGATGCCCTTCCACGGGGAAGGCACACCGGTGGGCGATCGGCTGCTGGTCGCCGACGCGGCCTCGCGCTTCCCCCGGGACCCGGAGGAGAAGTGGACCCCCGACTGGGCGGCGATCAGCGCTTTCGTGCGCGAGGCCGTCGAAGAGGCGGACTCCCCACAGGCCCCTGCCTACGTACGACAGGTGCCCGTCATCGAACTGCTCAACGACGAGGTCGACCTCACCCCTGGACGCCACATTGCCCCGCCCCCGGCGGACACGGCACTCCGACTGGCCGAATCCTGGCGGGAGTTCACCGGGCTCACCGCGAACGTGAACAAGTCGGCCAGGCTGCTCGCGGCGCTCGACCTCGCCACGGCCGAGGCGGAAACACCGACGGCAACCACAGTCGCCGAGCTCGCCCGGGCCGGGGCGCTCACCCTGCGCGGCGGCCAGCAGCCACCGGAGGAATCGATCCACGCCGGCCCGCCGTCCGACGACGGCATCCCCCTCCTCACCGTCCCCGATCTTCTGGTGGACGGCGAACCCCGCAGCTGGCTCGCTCCCGGCACCGCGGCGGCCGGCGAGGCCGTCATCGCCGAACCCGGGGACATCGTGGTGGTGGGCGTCGCCCGTGCCTTCTCCGCCTGGGTCCACGAGGGGCCGCCGACCGCCCTCGGCCCCCAACTGCATGCCGTGCGAGTACAGCCCGAACAGCTCGACGCCTGGTTCCTCGCCGGTTCACTGCGGGCTCCCGCCAATGCCCGGCAGGCCGGCACCCACACCACGAACTCCTCCCGCATCGACGTCCGCCGTCTTCAGATCCGCCAGGTTCCCCTCGGAGAACAACGGCGCTACGGAGAGGCGTTCCGCGAACTCACCGCCTTCGAACGGCTGCTGCGCCGCGCGGCCGACCTCGGCACCAGCCTTGCCCGCGACCTTGGCGACGAACTGGCGGCCGGACGCCTGGCCAACCAGGCGTAGCACATCGGCTCGCCCGCAACGGCTGGCGTCACGCCTCCCCGTGTCTGGGCTCGGCCAAGCGGGCCGTGAGCTGGGCGTCGACCGCGTGGCGTACGGCCTCGACACGAGCCGCGAGTTCCGGTGGCAGTCCGGCGGCGGTGCGGCCCGCCGTGTCGACCGCCGCGATGGCCGCCTCCAGTTCACCGAACGTGAGCCGGCACTCGGCCGTGCGCAGCCGGATCAGCGCGCGATCGGCCCGCTCGGCCGGGCCGTCCCCGTGAATGAGATCGTTGTCGACGGCCTGGTAGAGGCGGGCCGCAGTGCCGAAGTTGCCGGAGAGGCGGAATCCGTCCGCAGCCCCCTGCCACACGCGACGCACCAGAGGGCGCCGATCACCCCACTCCTTGCGGACCCGTTCTGTCAGACCGTGCAGCCGGTCGGTCGCGTCGCCCGGCTCACCGGACGCAATCTCCGACTCGGCCTGCGCGCAGAGCTGTTCCACCACGCGGGCGTCCAGCCACTCGTCGGCCGGTGCGGACGCGACAGGCAGCGTGAGAGCGACCGGACGCGGACGAACAGCCTGGTCCCGCGGCCGACGCAGGGGGGCGGTGGGGTCGGGGTGGGTGCGGGGCCGGGGTTCGGGATCGCCGATCCCCGGGGCGAACGGGTCGAGGACCTCCAGGACCTCGTCAACGGCCGGGCGCTGCTCGGGCTTCTTGGCGAGCATCCGCAGTACGAGATCGTCGATCGGCTCCGGGATGCCCGCGGCGTACGTGCTCGGTGGCAGCGGCTCCTCGTTGAGGTGCTTGTCGGTCAGGCCGGACTCCGCGCCGAGCGGGAACGGGGGCCGCCCGGTGAGGAGTTCGTAGAAGATGCAGCCGAGGCAGTAGACATCCGTGCGCGTGGTGGGCTCGCGCTCCAGGAGCTGCTCCGGCGCCAGATAACCGCGGGTGCCAAGCGTCGAACCGTGTGCCGTGTAACGGGTGGCGTCGGCGTGCAGCGGCTTGGCGATGCCGAAGTCGATGAGGACGGCCCACCCCTCTTCATCGATCATGATGTTCGCGGGCTTGAGGTCCCGGTGTACGACCGGGAGCGTGTGTGCGCAGGCCAACGCCCCTGCCACCTGGATGGCGACGGCAACTGCCGTGGCCAGAGGCAGGGGGCTGTGCTCGTCGAGGAAGGTCCGCAGACTCACTCCGGTCACCAGGCGCATGGCGATGTAGGGGACGCCCCGGTGCGATCCGCTCCCGTAGAGTTCGGTGATTCCCGGATGATCGAGCGTGCCCAGGAGGTTGGCCTCGCGCCGGAACCGGGCGTTCCTGACGGCGAGTTCGACATCCCGCTCGTACGGGTCGAGGCAGTACAGGGCCTCGGAGTCGTGGCGCAGGAACTTCACCGCCACCTCCCGCCCCCCGGACACCTCTCGGGCCCGCCAGACCTGGGCCATCCCGCCCTTGCCCAGAGAGTCCTTCAACTCGTAGCGCCCGTCGACCAGATCACCCACGCCGGGCTTGTACGTATCCGCGTCCACCACTGTGCCCCTTCGCACCGCTGCGCATCAGACCCACCAGCGTAGCGTGAAAGATTCTGGACACGAGCCGTCCATGGACTCAGTTCACAGATTTATGCCATGCTCTAGTGGCGCCCGGACGTCCTCGGACTCCCGTTGCTCTGGGCACCCTCCTGCCCATACCGCCTGTCACGGGGGTCACCATGCAGAACCCACCCGGTGTCGCCGGCCACGACTGGTTGATCAGGGCGAGCCCCCGGATGGCCCGGCCCGACGACGCGGCCTGTCCCGCCCACCGACGCACCGCGATGCGGCCTCTGCTCGTCGCCGACCCGGCCGTGCCGTTCCGGCGGCCACCCCGCGAGGAGTTCGCATTCGGCCCGCTGTTCACCGCCCTCGACCTGGTGGAACACGACGGATGGTCCGTGGAGCGGGTACGCGAGGAACTCCGGGGCACCCGTGGTCCCTTCCGGGGATGGGGCGCCCCGGTCCACCCCGCCCACCTGGCCTGGACCGCCCACTCCCTGGAGCGCTACGTGGCCGCCCGTACCCGCGAACAGGCGGCCGCCGTCGAGGCCGGGCTGCCTGAGACCAAGCCGGTGAAGCAGCCATGGACGTGGCGCACTCCCCGCACGGACGCTCCCGACGCCCGTGGCGCCCGGCAGTACGAGCACACCCTCTGGGGCCGCATGTACGCCTCCTCCGACGGAAGAATGCGCGACCTATGGCTGCCTTCCATGGGCCGGGCCAAGACCGGCCGCCCCGACGCGGAACTCGGTGCCGTGGCACAGGTGATGGCCTTCGGCGCGCCCACGCCTCGCCGCAAGCAACGCGCCCAACCTCCGCCCACCGCGACCGAGAGCACCAGCTTGCCCCGATTGGTCCGCGTCTTCGACGTCGGGTGCGCCGACGGGTCCGTGGAGGAGCTGCTCTCCGAAGACCCCGGCGAGGCGAGGCAGCGGTTCAGGGACGACGCTGTGCCTGCCTTCGTCACGGCTGCCACCGAACTCGGCGTGCAGCCCGGGGAGAGCTGTGTCGACTGCAAGGCCATCGCCGGCTGCACGGATCTGAAACGCACCCCGCGGCTGTGGGGCGGGCGCCCTCCGGCTCTCGCACGCCAACGCCACTCCGTCTCCGTCTGGGACCTGCGGCTGCACGCCGAGTGCCCCGCCCAGTACCACCTGGTGCGGCGACTGCACCTCACCGACCTCTCGGCCGAGGACCGGGGGGCACGGCGCGGCAGAGCCGTCGATGCCTGGCTCGACGCAGAGCACGCCGAACGCCCGGTGCGCGGCTGCCGGGACCGCGAGATCCCCGAGCCGACGGCGGTACGGGCCAGGGCCGGACTCGACGACACCTCCGCACGCGAGGCTGCCGGGATGCTCGCGGAACACCGGCTCCTGTGCCCCCTCAACGGACTTGACGCCGACGAGCAGGTGCTCGTACAGCATCGGGTCACGGCCTACGTGCCCGAACTCGACATCGTCGTCCTCGCCGTACCCGACCTGGTGTACACCCACCGCGGCCGGTGGATCTGGCGCGAGACCAAGACGTCGGCCCGCCCGCTGTGGGAACGCGATTCCCTGCTCCACACCTATCCCCAACTCGCCCTCGGTGTCCTGCTGTTCCACGCGGGCGCGCTGGGCGACGACCCGCGCCGCTCCTGGGTCGAACTGGAGCACCTACGTGAGGGCCACGGGGAGAGTCGGCTGGAACCCATCGACCCCGGCCGCGACGAGAACGTCGACGAAGCCCGGGCCGTCATCGCCGAACTCGCCCAGCCACTCCTGGACGACACCACCTACGAACCGAGGACCGGACGCCACTGCTACGGCTGTCGGGCCCGGACCTGGTGTCGGCCCGGCACCGCCTACGTCACCGACCATCCGCGCCCCGACACGCAGACCTCGCCACGAGGAGACGCCACGCCCCATGCCTGACCAACAGCTCGTACCGGACTGGCTGTCCAACCCCGATGTCGTCCTCCTGCGGGACGTGGCCACCGCCGTACTGCACCTGGCGGCCGTCGACCGCCTCGACTCCTTCACTCTGCCCTACCCGGCTGGCGCGCAGCGGGCCCTGGATGCCCTGGTACTCCAGTGCCTGCGCAACGGCGCCAAGCCCCCGGCCGGAGTGCCCGAGATGATGCGCTGGGCCCGCGCCCGCCCCCTGGGCAGCTGGCCCCTGGACCGACTGCCCACCGACCTGTTCGACACCGCGGACCAGCTGATCGAGGAGGATTCCGGAGAACCCTCGCAGCTCTGCCACGAGCTCGCCGTGCAGGGGTACGGCGACAGCACCGGACGGCAGTACGACCGCCTGGTGATCCACGAGGCCCTGCGCGCCTGCCGGGCCATGTCGTCACCCGAGTCGTACACGGCCTTCCGTCGCCTCCTGGTGGATCGGCCCGTCCTCACCGAGGCGGACTGGGCCGAGGTGAGCACCGACCTCTTCCTCGACCCCGTGCGCTTTCTCGTCGAGGAGATCTATGCCCCCGTCCCGCTCGGGTTCCGCCGGGACGGCGCGTACCTGTGCTGTCACCGCTGCCTGACCCTGCTCCATCCAGTGTCCGACACCGAGTGGTGGTGCGAGCGCGACCAGTGCCGGCACCAAGGTCCCCCACCGCGCGGCCGGGAACTCGTCGCGTCCGAGGTGGGCGAGCTGCGTCAACTGCGGAAACCTCTGCGGCAGTTCGTCACCGGGCCCGGACGCGCCGAGGTCTTTCTGGAGGACGAGCTACGCGCCCTGGGCCTCACCGTCGAGATGTGGCCCGGCTTCGACGCGTACGACCTTCGCATCACCTTCCCCGACGGTCACGTGTGGGCCGTCGACGTCAAGGACTGGGCACACCCCGCCTTCCTCGGACGCGCCGCCACCGCCGTCCGCCCCGAGCCCCCGTACGACGAAGCCTGTTGGGTGGTGCCCGCATTCCGAGTGCGCGCCCGCCGTGACTACCTGGCCATGTA
Organism: Streptomyces sp. NPDC002588; assembly: GCF_040295925.1. Taxonomy (NCBI): domain Bacteria; kingdom Bacillati; phylum Actinomycetota; class Actinomycetes; order Kitasatosporales; family Streptomycetaceae; genus Streptomyces; species Streptomyces sp. NPDC002588. The sequence continues at coordinate 189,966 of NZ_JBEOWF010000011.1, read as the reverse complement.
CGCCAAGGAGCGGGGCGCGGGGGCTGGCGGTCTGCGGCTGCTGACGGACGACCAGCTGAAACGGACCGCGCGGCTGCGGCTGTCCGGCGAACGCGGGCCGGACGCGTCCATCGCGCCCCTGCACACAGTGCCTCCGGCCAGGGAGCACGGCGGGGCACGCACAGCGTCGTCCCGGTCCGGAAACCAGACGGCGGCGACCGACGGCGCCGGGAAGAAGGGAGCAGACCATGCGTGACCGTAGCAGCTGGTACCAGCCGGTCGTCGCCGCACTGAGGCCTTGGCCCGAAGAGCACGCCGGGACCCGGCCCGCTCTGCTCTGCCAGGTCGAACTCGCTCTGCGACTGATGGAGACCGTGGCGCCCGGTCACGCTGCCGGCGGGGCGTGGACGCTCCTCGGCGGCTACGGGCTCGCCTTCGCGCGGGCCTCGAAGCTCCCCACCGGCACCACCGAACAGGTCGCGCTGGCCGCGGCCCGGCACCTGCTCTGGCCGATGCGCCGCAGCCGGATGTGGGAACAGAGCCTGGGCGCCTATTTGGAACTGCCCGAACGGCTGCGCGCGTACCGTGTCCCGGCGGCCGGGGAGCCCGCCCACCGGGTCCCCCTCAAGGTGGCGGCCGACCGCTTCACCACCTACGACGACACACTCGCGAACCTCCCCGGCTTCGCGACGAAGGTGCTTCCCCCAGCGGAGGCGGGCGAACACCGGTTCATGGACCGCCGTCACCGGCGCACTTCCGTCACGGTTCCCGCCGATCTCGTGCGGGACCCCTTCCCCGGCCACCCCCTCACCGCCGAACGCCCGGCCACCGCAGGCCCCCTCGACGTCCCACTCGACGAACTCGCCGCCATCGCACGGTGGATGGACGCGGAGGAGCGGCGGCGCGGGCTCAAGGCGGGGAACTGGGAGCAGCGTCTCGCCCAGCTCGACCTCGACACCCGTACCCCGGACGGGACAGTCTTCGAAGCGGCGTCCGCGCTGCCGCTCGACCGGCTCACCCACCTCGTCGGCATGGTCGGCGCCGGCAAGTCGACCTTGATGACCCTGCTCGCCGTCTGGGCGTACCACAAAGGCCTGCGCATCACTCTCGTCGTCGGCGACGTGGCCGAACAGCTGACGCTGACCGAGCTGTTCCGCACGCTCGGCCTGAGCGCCGCCCTGGTACAGGGGGGAACGACGCGGCCCCAGCACACCCAGCGGCTGCACCGCAGACTCGCCGCTCGGGGAGAACACTCGCTACTGGCTCACACCGGGCCCGTCTTCGCCCACCTCAGCACCGCCTGTCCGCTGGACGCCCTGCGCGCACTCGACACGTCCGAGCCGCTGCGCTACACCGACGCGCCGTGCGGTGCCCTTCACCCCGCTCGGCGCAATGAGGCCGCCGAGGAGCTCGCGGCCGAACGCGCGGTACGCGAACTAGAACGAGCCCGAGGCGCCGTCGACAGGCAGGGCGCCACGGACGACAACGATACCGATGAGGAGGACCTGGGCACCCCGCACGCCTGCCCGCTGTGGAGCGTCTGCCCCCGGCACTCCGCCGCGCGTGACCTCGTGGACGCGCTGATCTGGGTGGCCAACCCGGCCAGTCTCGTCCAGACGGCGGTTCCGCGTCAGCTCAACGCCGAGCGCCTGCGCTATCTGGAGCTGGCCTGCCTGCGCAGCGACATCGTCGTCGTCGACGAGGCTGACCGCGTACAGATGCAGCTCGACCAGATGTTCGCCCCGTCGGCCACGCTCGTCACTACCGGTGTCTCCGACTCCTGGCTCGACCAGCTGCAGACCCACGAGATCGCCGAACTCGCCCGGCAGGGACGGCTGCAGCTCTCCGACCAGGACGTGGAACGGTGGTCCTCCGCCCTGGACGTCGTAGGTTCCGCCGCGGACCGGCTGTACGCCATGCTCATCGACGACGGAAGCCTGCGGGACTGGGCTCAGATCGACTACTTCAGTGCCTGGACCCTCCAGGAGAAGCTGCTGCACGCCTGGTACCCGCTGACGCGAGGCCAGGCCGCCGGGCGGCCGGACAGCACGAACGAAGGGGATGTCGAGGACGAGAGCGCACTCTACGAGGACGAGGAAGGGATCGGGGCCCATGGCGGCTCCCCCGTCCCTGACGCTCCCTGGGCGCAGCGACGCACTGAGATCACCGGGTTCTTCGACACGTTCCGCGACGATCCGCTCGGCGGGCGCGGCCCCTATGGAACCCCCGCCGACGAGCTCACGGCCCTCGCCCACGACGTCCTGCACACCCTCGACGAGAAGCGGACACGGCGCCGTGTCCGCGCGCTCCTCGACTCCTTCCTCATCGGAGCGCCGGGCCCGGAACAGCGCCCCATGCCCGCTGCCGAGCGAGGCAAGGAGCCTGCCCCCGAGGACGTACCACTCTCCGAGGAGTGGCGTGAACTCAACGCACGGCGGCTGGAGTTCACACTCGTCCTCGCCGCCCTGCACCAACGCCTGGACCGGGTGACGTTCCTGTGGCCTCAAGTGGAGGCAGCGCTACGGCTGGACTCCGCGGCCCACGAGCTGACCCGCCGCCCGCCCCTCGACTACGCGCCGCTGCTGCCCGAAGCGCCCATGGGCAACGTCCTGGGCTTCCAGTACCTGGTGGACGAACGGGCCGCCGCCCGCAACAAGGACGGGCACCGCACCGGCACCCTGCGCTTCTTCCGTTGCGCGGGCGTGGGCCGGGAACTGCTCCTGGGTCTTCACCAGCTCGGCGCCGACCCAGGCCTCGGCAAGGCAGGCCCACACGTGCTGCTGATGTCGGGCACCAGTTGGGCCGGCACCTCTACCCGGGCCCACGTCCTCGCCCCCGTCCGCGCCGTACTGAAACCGCAGCGCAAGGCTCTCGATGCTATCCGGAAGACCGTGTTCCGCACCGAGTTCCTCTACGACGCCGCAGGACAGCCGATCCGGCTCTCCGGCCAGGACCCCGACCAGCGCGAGGACGTCCTGCGCCTGATGATCGACCGGCTCGCCCGGTCCCGGAGCGACGGCAACGCCTCCCCTCTCCAGAGCGAACTCGCCCAGATCCCCGACCAGCGCCGCAGGCGTGCCCTGCTTCTGGTGGGCAGCTACGCGGAAGCCAAGGTGGCCGCCACCGCCCTGAACGAGATCCCGCGCTGGCGTGGCCGGGTACGCGTCCTGGCCGCCGACGACGCCGAACTGGAGGCCGCCGTCGACGGGACGGCGCCGACGGGGAGCCAGGCGCCGGGCACGGGATCAGGTGCGGGAGCGGTCCGGCGTGGGGACCTCGCGTCCTTCGCCGACGACCCGGACGCCGAACTGCTCGTGGCACCCCTCCTCGCCGTGGAGCGAGGACACAACATCCTCACCGCCCCCCAACGGCACGGCGAGGAGAAGGTGGCGGCGTTCGGAACGGTGTTCTTCCTGGTCCGCCCGCATCCCCGCCCTGACGACCTCTCCCTGGCGGTCTTCGCCATCAACGACTGGGCGACGCGGTTCGTACGCGGTCAGCTGAAGCTGCCGGACGAAGGGACGTTCAGCGACATGGTCACCCAGGCCGGGGACCTGAACGCGGCAGGCAGTGCTTTCAGGACCACCGCACGCGGCGTGTGGCGGCACGTACTGTCACGGCCCTACATCTACTCCTCGCTCTCCGATGACGAGAAGAAGTCCTTCGTCTGGGACCAGCTCGTCACCATCTGGCAGGTCATCGGGCGCCTCGTCCGCGGTGGCGTACCCGCCCGCGTCGTGTTCGTCGACGCGGCCTTCGCACCGCAACTCGCCGCGGCACAGGCCCCCTTCACCGGCCAGGGCCGGCGTCCACGCCGCGCAGGCGACCCCGGGCTGCTGGTCAGGCTACGGGACGTTCTGGCGCCGTACTTCGCCCACACCGACAAGGACACCGGCACCGTCGAGTACGGCGCGCGCACCGATCCCGCCGACGCCGCACTCGTCAAGCTGCTCTACCGCCCGCTGTACGAAGCACTGTGCGCCATGGGGACGTCACCCGGCCCGCGACCGATCGACTGAAATACGTCAACCACCGCCCTGAGCAGCACTGTTGGCGAGCAACCGCACCGCCTAGGTATGGACATCGCAGGGAGAACCGATATGTACAAGAACATCCGCCGATCCGCGTACCACCTGGCCGAGGAGGGCACCCCCTGGACCGAGGACTTCCACGCACTTCCCTTCCCCGAACACTGGCATGCCGGACTCCTCGAACTGCACAACCACGGGCGGGACGAGGAGAAGCGGCAGCCGACGCTGCCCACCCGCCGACTCGACGGCGTGCTCCAGACCCTCGCCCCCGACGTGATCGTCCGCCCCCGGCCGCGGATCCCCGTGGAACCGGGGCCGCAGGCCGCCGAGGACTTCTGGATGTATGTACCGGCCTCGGCGCCCGACCCCCTCCCGGGCCGTTCCATGCAGCAACTCCTCGATGCCTGGCTGCGTACCCTCGGCCCCAAGGACTCCGCACAGGATCCCCGGTTCCGCTCACTGTTGCTCGCGAGCAGCACCGAGCTGAAGCAGAACCTGCCCGAGTGGCAGCCGGTCACAGGCGTCGAACTCCTCACCACCCCGACCACCGGGGGCGGCACAGCCGCCCCGGAACCGCGCCAGTTCCAACTCGCCACCGACGCCCTGGCACGCCGCATCCTGACCCTCGATCCCTTCCCGTTCGAGGGCGGGGAGCTGCGGTTCCGAGCCCTGCCCCGCGGGCCTCGGGACCAGGGCGCGGAACTCATGTCGCAGCCTCTGTGCCGGACCGTCAAACGCAAGGAGTGGTGGTTCTCCGTCCTCCTGAACATCTCCCTGCACACCACGCCCTTCGACCCCAGGCCGCGGCTCCACCTGCACTGGGGTGTACGCCGCTGGGCGACCCACCCTCGGACCACCACCAAACGCCTCAACCTGCCCATCCGGGAGGCCACTACGGTCTACCTGCGGCCCACCATCCCCTGGCTGCCGGGCGCACCGGCCACCGAACGCTACGCACTGGCACGCCTGCGCCGCGACCGGGCCGCCGACACCTTCGTCTGGTCGGAGAACGACACCGCCGGCATCCTGCGCGGACTCAGCCTCGCCGGCAACTTCCCCGACCCCGAACAGCTCCTCACCGAACCGGTTTCCTGGATCGGCGAGGGCCGCGGCGTCCGCGCCGCCGTGGTCCACAGCACCAGAATGGGCAAGCACGAGATCGGCACCGGCTTCATGCCCAACCAGCGGGCCCAGCTCACCGAATGGGCCGAGCAGGCCCTCCCTGAAACACTGGCCCGGGTACCCGACCTCACGCGCGGACGCGGCAAGGGCATCGGCGCTCCGGAGAACCGGCGGCCCAAGCCCAGGACCGACGAGGCCAAGAAGACCGAGCTGCTGCGTGAGACCCGGGCACGGCGCGTGGCACTCGCGGCACAAGCCCGGATCGCCTCCCACGGCCCGGAACAGGCCGACCCGCCCGTGGTGGAGGCCCGGCTGCTGTGGCAGTCGCCCGAGGTACGCGGCGAGGCAGTGGAACAGTTCGCCAAGGCCCTGGGCCTCGACGGCGACGGCGGCGCCAGTGCCGCCCATGTCACGGACCGGGACTTCGACGAGGCCACGCCCGGAGCACCGGTCGTCCTGGAGTGGCGGACGGCGGAGGTCACACTCCGGCTGCGCTGCCTGCCCCTCGCCGACGGACTGGGCGACCGGCTCGTGCCCGACCCGGCCGTCAAGGGCAAAGGCGCGGCGCTCGCGGCTGCCGTCGCCGGACGGCGCCGCGCCCTGCGCGCATGGCTCCGCACGGACGGCGCGGACCCCTTCCGCCCCGAACTCGCCCTCGTGGAAGTCGCACACCGCAGCACATTCCGCCCGGCGTCGACGGACCCCAAGTTCGCCATCCGCCTCGGGTGCGCCGACGCGGGCCTGTTGACTCAGTTCGTCGTCACCCCGTCCACCGACCGGCAGATCGACAATGCGGAAAGCCTCGACCACCGCACGTGCAGCTCGTGGCTCGACGGACTGCGCCAGCTCGGCGTCCGCGTTCTGCCCCAGCACACCCTCGGTGACGATCTTCCGGACTCGCTGCAATACGCGGCGGTGTGGATGGTGAAACGTCGCAAGGACGGCCCGACCCGGTTGCCCAAGCACCTGCCTGTGGCCGTCCTCGTCACCCCGCTCCCGGCCGGGGAAGGCCTTGCAGCCGTACGCGGCTGGGATGACACCGCGGGGGAATGGGTGCCCTACCCGCAGTTCCTCCTCGGTCTGGTGAAACAGGCGGAGATCGACCCCGAAGCGTTCACGGAACCCGGGACTCCAGACGATGACGCACGTCCCGATGCCCCTAGGGTCACCGGCAAGCAGTGGCGCAGCAACCTCGCCCAACAGCGCAGGGAGACCGCGGCATTCCTCCAACGCGTGCTGCACTCCCTCCGAGGGCAACCCACCGCACTGATCACCCACGCTCAGAACAGCCGATTGCACTGGCCCTGGCTCCAGGACGGCCAGACCGAACGCGATCTGATCAAGACCGGCCACGCCCCAGCAGGACGACTGGACGACGAACTGCGCCTCGTACGCGTGCGCGGATGCGGCGGTCGCGAGAGCGCCCAGTGGTGGGGGCTGGCCGACCCGGGCAAGCCCCACGGACAGCCGGCCGGCTTCTGGGCACAGGATCCCCAGCAGCAGTACAGGGCTTCATCGCGCGAGCGGATCTTCTACAGCACCACCGAACGCCCCGGAACCCATGCGATCTCCCCCGCACTCGACCGCCTCGCCACCCGGGTCAACGCAGCAGGCAACCTCACCTCGCAGGCGGGCACCAGCGCCTGGAACCCGACCCTGGTGGAGATCGCGGTACTGGGCTGCCACGAGGATGACGATCCGGCTGCCCCCGTACCGGAGAAGCCCGACGACCCCGAGGCCCTGGCCCTCGCCATGCACCAGCTCCGCCAGGCCCCGGACTACGCCGCTGCCCTGTCTCTCCCCCTCCCACTCCACCTCGCGGGGCTGGCCCAGGCATATGTCCTCCCGACACTCGCCGACGGCGACCGGACTTCGAACGAGGGGTCGGACACACCTGCTGGAAACCAGAGCATGGAGGACCCAGATCTCGCCGACGCGGCCGGACTGTCCACGACGCCGGACGACGAGGCCGAGACTGCCCACGACTGACGACGGGATCGACACCTACGCGGTGCCCTGACGACGGAGGACACCAGTATCCACAGGACCTGTGTTCTGAGAGACCGACGACAGCCCCTGCATGCACCCTTCTCTACTCGTGTGCGCGGTCAGCGGAGGAAGGCGGAACACTGGGGTGACCGTGACCAGTTCGGGTCTGGCCGCGACGTCGGTCACGTCGCCATCGGTCCCCTCGCCGCCGGCGCGGTCAGGCGTTTCCCTCGCTCATCCCGTTCCAGGGTTCGAACCCGCAACCGCTTACCCGACAGCACGTCTGACGAGCCAAGTCACCCCCGCCGGCCGTTCCCGCATCTCACGGTCAGCAAGGGGTTGCCGATCATCGCCTCGGCGCTAGCGTCCAGTGCACGTCGCCTAAATCCGGGCAGATCCACCACCCTTCCAAAACGCCGTTCGCCGTCAGATGGCTGAGCACACCGTGGAACCCTTGATCGCGCAGGCCACAGTCACGGATGATCCGGTCGCACTCACTCAGCCCCTCCCCCGAGGACGGATCGCTGCGCGCCGCGAGATAGACGCCCGACAGTCGCAGCTGCGGCTCTGCTCCACCGATCCGGGCAGGGCACCCGGTGCGCAACGCCCAGTCGGCCGCGCGCCGCCGGTCGGGGCGGGCCGGTGACTGGGCGAGCAGCGTGGCGTCGCGAAGCTCCGCAGCCACTCCGGCCGCTCCGGGACCGTTCACCATGCTTGCCCACCGCGCCTGTTCCAACTCGCGGCAGGCCTGCACCGGATCGATACGAAGGCTGCGCAGCAGGCCCGCACGGAGTTCGACGTGCAGGTACGCGTTCATGCGCAGGGCGCACTGCAGGGCGAGGAGCCTCGCCCCGGCGGACACGTCCGCGGGCAGGGCCGCGGCCAGGTAGCTGAGGATCTCGCTCACGCGGACACGCTCCCCCGGCCCCCGGCCGGGCCGGGGACCGCGCGGCCGCGCGGAAGGCGGGTGGAACGGTGCGGCCAGCACGGTGTCGGGCACGACGGCGGCCTGGGCGGTTGCCGCGGCGCAGGCGCCGCAGGCGTCGGCGAGGCGCCAGACACGGCCGCCACGTTCGCAAGCCAGGAGCAGGCGGATGGGCCCCGCGCACCCGCGGTGACGGCGGTGCCACCGGCAGCCACGTTCATGACACTGACAGATCCGCAGGTGAGGAGCCCTCAGGTCACCGCGGGCATGCCGGGCGAGGTGAGCAAGGGCCGCCGAGCGCGCGGACTGCGCGGTGACCCGTCGGCCGTCCCGGGGACAGTGCTGGCAGACGAGAACGAGCCCGCCGGTCTGGCATCGCAGTTCCACCGTCCAGGTCCGCGCCGCCCGTGGACACACGGTGCGCAGCCTCATGGGCGTGTGTCCCTCCCTTCCCGGTCCGGCGCCAGCCCCACCGCGCGGTACGGCGGGACGGCCGACACCGTAGTGCAGACCCCTGCCCTCCCGCCGGTGGAGCCATCGGGAGAAATAGGGCAGAGGTCTGCACTGACAGGGCAGGGGTCTGCACCGTCGGATGGTCGGGTGACGATCTTGCCGCCCGATCCGGACCTCGACGCCCTCCGACTGGAGCTCGGGCGTCTGCGGGCTGAGCGCAGGTGGAGCTACGACGAGCTCGCCTCCCGCAGCGGCCTGGGCAGGCGCACTGTGATCGAGATCGAGCAGGGCCGCACCGTCGGCACCCTCAAGACATGGCACGCCCTCGCACACGCCCTGGACACACCGCTCGACGAGCTCTTCGCCACCCTCTGCCACGAGCACGGCCTCCCCAGCACCGACGACAGCTCCGACAGCTGATACGGGCCCGTCCAGCGCCGGCGGCGATTCACTCGATCCGGCAACGCCCTATCGAATGCGCGAGCAAGCGTTCGCACTGTTGTCGCCCCGTTCTGCTCTGCCCGGGGGATCATCAGGGTCGCGTACCGCAGGCGGGGCGTGTCGGCTGGCAGGTTCGCCCGCATGTGCCCCTCTCCTTCTCCTTCCGCGCGGCGCTGGGACGGCAGCCGCGCGAGCGCGCCCCAGCGGCGGTCCCTGCGTATCGCCCCCGACAGTGCCAGCCGGTTGCTGCGATGCGGCCAGACCACGTCCTGCCGCGAATGCGGCAATCCGGTCGAGTGCTACCTGGGGGCCGACGACCGGCTGGTGCGGCTGCATCCGCACGAACTGCCGGTGGCCGGGGTGCCGGAGTCCTGCCGCTGGCACGTCAGCCGCGGCATCGTCCATCCCGCGGGCGACGGGAGCATCTGGTGCCGGCTGGCACACGACCTGCTGTGCCCAACCCGCCCGGCTCCGACGGCCGCGCCGCAGCTGTCCGGCCTGCGCCGGACTCTCGCCCTGCGCACCCGCCGTCTGCTGGACACCGGAGTCCTCGCTCCACCTGCCACACTGGCAGGCGGCCCGTCACCGGGCGAGGCCGTCTGCCGTCCAGCCCGGCCCGTCGTGCAGCTGCTGTTCGTCCGCTACCTGGCCTCCCGCCCCGTCGATGAGATCCAGTGCGTCGCCCAGACCCGGCGCCGAACCCGCTGTACGGCCGAGGTCCTCGGCCCCGGCGGGTTGCTCGGGGTGTGGACCCTGGTACCCGTGACCGTGCACCACGGTCAGCTCGCACTGCCGTCGGATGTCATGGCCGTCTACAGCCTGTCCGCACTGCCGTACCAGAACAGCTGCGCTGGCGCACCCAACGGTGCCGGGACCATGCCACAGCGTCGACCGCCGGTGACCTCGCCGTCGCGGACTGGGAACCCTTCGACCCGCTCCGCCACCACGAGCACATCCACACCCGCCTGCCCACGCACGGGCGCCGCCCGGGTGGCCACGCACCTGGGCGGGTCTGGTCGTGACGCATCAGTACGCCGTCGAGATCGTCCTGACGCGACCCGCCACCGTTCGGGAACTTCACCAGGCCCGCCACCGGGTGACGTTCGCCGCGAACGCAGACCGCACCCGGCCGATGACGGTGCAGCGCGGCAAGAGCCCGGGCCGCGCCCTGCACCGCCTGCGCCGCCGCCTGGACACGGTCCTGCCGATCGACGTGCTGACCACGCACTATCCCGACCGCCAGGGCCATGTCCTGCTCAATGTCGCCTTCAGCCGCCGCGCCGACGCGCAGATCCGCGAGGAGGCGGCCGCGCTTGGCCAGCGCGCCGGGGACGTCCTGGCCGAACGAATCACGGCCTATCTCGCGCACGAGCAACGCCAGCGGCGCCACCGCCTCGCATCGCAGATACAGCGCCTGCTCACCCACCACTCCCCGGAAGAAGTTCTGGCCTGCGCCGCAGGCCGCCTTCTGCAGGTACGTCTGCCACGCTGAGCCCGCCGTCGCCTCCCCGGCCGGACGCAGCCACCCGCTGCGCCCCGTTCCGGCCGTTCCCATCCCACGGAGCCCACGTTGCCCACCCCCACCCACGAACAGGTTCACGCGGCGGACACTTTCCGCGCCGGACGGCACCTCGCACTGCAGGCCGGAGCCGGAACCGGGAAGACCAGCACCCTGTGCATGCTCGCCGCCGGCACCAAACGCCGGGGACGCTACCTGGCCTTCAACAAGGACATCGCGCAGGACGCCGCAGCCCGCTTCCCGTCCACGGTGCAGTGCCGGACCGCCCACGCCTTCGCCGCACTCGGACACCGCTATGCCGACCGACTCAACAGCCCCCGCCAGCCGGCCTGGAAGACCGGACAGTCCCTCGGCATCCTCCGCCCCGTACGGATCGCCGACCACGAGATCAGCCAGAGAACCCTGTCCCACAACGTGCTGCGCACCGTCACCCGCTTCTGCCACTCCGCCGACAGCGCACTGGCCCAACACCACGTGCCGCGCCTACGCGGCCTCGACGCCCCCGCCGCCCATCGGCAGTTCGCCGAACTCGTGCTCCCCTTCGCCGCCAAGGCATGGGCGGACCTGCAGCGGCCCGACCACGGCATCGTCCGCTTCGAACACGACCACTACCTCAAGATGTGGGCGCTGACCAGGCCGAAGATCGAGGCCGACTTCCTCCTCCTCGACGAGGCCCAGGACACCAACCCGGTGCTGGAGCAGGTGTTCACCGCACAGCGCGACCACGCCCAGCTCGTCATGGTCGGCGACTCCGCCCAAGCCATCTACGGCTGGCGGGGCGCAACCGACGTGATGACCGGCTTCGACGCCGAACAGCTGACCCTCACCCGCTCGTTCCGCTTCGGGCCACAGATCGCCAACGAGGCCAACCGGTGGCTCGCGCTCGCCGACGCCCCTATCCGACTGACGGGCACCACCAGCGTTCCCGCAGAGGTCAGCAGCGTCGACCACCCCGACGCCGTGCTGTGCCGCACCAACATCGGCGCCATGACAGAGGTCATGCGTCTGCTCGGCGAAGGACACCGCGTAGCCCTCACCCGGGGAGGCCGGCAACTGGCCCAACTTGCCTCTGCCGCACGCGACTTGAAGGGAAGGCGCCGCACTCATCACCCCGAGCTGGTGCTGTTCGCGTCCTGGGGCGACCTGCAGGACTACGCCGCCTACGATCCGGCCGGCTGCGACCTGCAGCCCTTCGTCGACCTCATCGACACCCACGGTCCCGACACCATCCTCGCTGCCGTGTCCGACCTCACCGAGGAAGCACACGCCGACGTCACCGTCTCCACCGCCCACAAAGCCAAAGGCCGCGAATGGCCGACCGTCAGGATCGGCAACGACTTCCCCCAGCCGAAGGACCCCAACTCCGGCACGAGCGCGGCCGACCAGGCCCCGGAAGTAAGCGGCACGGACGCCCGCCTCGCCTACGTCGCCGTCACCCGTGCCCGCCACCAACTCGACCTCGGCGGCCTGGCATGGAACGCCACCCCTCAGGAGAACGAGAGTGGTTGACGCCGCAGACATCGAGGGGCAGCCAGTTCCCCAGCCCGTCCACGACCAGGGCGGCCGAGTGGTGGCCTAGCCAGTCGACTCGGTCATCTCGCAAGCCTTGTGCAGCACACTCAACCTCTCGCTGGTGTCGTCGCAGGTAGAGCTACCTCCAGTTACAGAGAGTCAACGACGGCGACCATGATTTGCCAACTAGGGTTCTCATGATTTGCCAACAAGGATTCTCCACCCGCTCCCGACCTGCGCATCCCAGTCCATGATTCGCCAACTAGAGTTCTCGGTCACAGAAGGATCCATGCCCAGAACTTAGGGTGACCTTACTTCACGGTCGCGCGCAACGCGCCGCCGCCAGGCCAGGGCGCAGACCCCGAGCAGGATCACCAGCGACCCGCTCCCGACCACCGTGCCGAGCCGCAGACCGGGCGGGTGGAAGGTGCAGGTGACGCTGGTCGAGGAGCCGTCGAGGGGCACCGCGATCAGCCCGTGGTACTCGGCGGCGGGCACGGGGTCGGCGTCACCCGCGGCGCAGCGCCAGCCGGCGATCCGCGGGGCCGCGAGGACGGCCGTTCCCTTGCTGCCGGCGGGGAGCTCGGCGCGGACGGTCCCGTCGTCCACGCTCACTTCGGTGGCGCCGGTGGCCTCGAGCCGCGCGGTGGCGGCGCTCAGTTTCCCGGTGTCCAGACAGCCGACCGCCCGGTCCGGGACGGTGCCGTCCGCGTTCGGCGACAGCTCGATCCGCAGGCGCCCGGAGGCCGGGACCAGTCCGAGCCGCTGCATGGCGGCGATCTTGGTGAGGGGGTGGTGATCGGCCCGGAACCGCCCGGTCAGGCCCTCGGCGGAGGCGCCGGCGAGCCGTGCGGTGCCCGAGAAGTGCGGCGCCCACAGATACACCTCGCTGCCCGCGGGGCACGAGGCCGTGATCGTCGGGCGGTCGGGGGCGTCGACCCGCAGGCCGGGCCGGTCGTCCCGGCTGCGGTGCGGGACGTCGCCGGCGGCGGTGCGCACGGTGAGCCGGGGCACGGTGTAGACACGGCTGCCCAGCAGCAGTTCCTGGTTGCGGTACGGGGACGGGCCGAAGGAAGCGGCCCCCGCGGAGGGCCGCACGGTCACCAGGGGCGGTACGTCCGCGCGGGACACGGTCACTCCGGTGCCGTCCTGCGGGAACCAGTTCTGGTGCGGGTCCGGCGGGGAGTGCACCCGGGCGCCGACGGAGAAGATCACGTCCGTGACGGCGTTGTCCAGGCTCTGCAGGCTGCGGCCACCCGAGGTCCAGCCGGCGCCGAGGGCGGTGAGCGTGCGGTAGAGCACGTCGGAGGTGTGGCTGCTGTAGTACTGGGCGCCCTGGCCGCCCACCATGAGCGGATCGTTGCCCACGGTCTGCTCTCGGCCCGGGTCGGTGCGGTAGCGGGGCCAGCCGTCGGCCCGCGCCGCCGCCTCCGCCTGCTGGTCCCGCCGCTCCCCCCAGGGCGCGTAGTCGTCCATGTGGCCGAACCGCATCCGGGTGGCCACGGCGGAGGTGGCGGTGGCCTCGCCGAGCTGGGTGCCGAGGAGGAGGGCCACCGCGAGCAGGGCTGCCGGTGTGCGGCGGCGTGCCCCGGGGGCGCGGGCGAGCAGGGCCAGCCCGCCCAGCGCGCCGGCGGCGGCCGCCAGGAGTACCGGCCAGGCGAAGGAACGGACCAGGTCGCTGCCGCTCGCGACCAGGACGATCAGCGCGTACAGCGCGGCCGCCGCGCTCAGCGCACGCCGGTCGGGAGGGCCGTAGGACAGGGTGTGCCAGGCCGCGATCACCAGCAGGGCGCACAGGACGAAGGCCTCGCGGTAGGAGCTGCCCTGCGGCGGGGTAAGGGCGTGCCACAGCAGCTGGGTGGGCCCCCACTGCATCGACAGGGTCACCGCGGCCACCAGCAGGGGCCAGCCGGCCCGCACCCGGCGGGGGGCCGCCCGGTGGAAGGGCAGGGCGAGGGCCAGCAGCAGTGCGGTGGTGCCCACGTAGACGGCGGGCGAGCCGAAGCTGTAGGTCGTCGGCAGCAGGCGGGCCAGCAGGTCCTCGGTCGGCACCGGGGTGAAGTGCTTGAACCGGCCCGGGGAGGCGTGCGCGGTCCCGAAGTACACCACCGCCACCACCGGTGCGGCCAGCCCCATGCCGAGGGCGACGGTCGCACCGGCCCGGCCGGCCACCGCGAGGGCCCGGCGGCGTGGGAGGCCGGAGAGCCACAGCCGTAACAGCAGGACGAGTCCGGCGGCGAGGGTGGCCATGTACGCCGTGTAGAAGTTGGCGATCCAGGCCGCCGCCACGACCGCCACACCGAGGAGGGGCCGCCGTCCGTGCAGGGTCCATTCGCCGGCCAGGCACAGCAGCGGCAGGGCTATGAGCCCGTCGAGCCACATCAGGTTGTACGAGGCGCTCGCCACGGTCCAGCCGCACAGGGCGTACGACGCCCCCAGCAGCCCCGCCGCCCACCAGCGGCCGGGCCGCAGCCGAGGCAGCAGCCAGGCCATGGCGGCGCCGGCGCAGGCGATCTTCAGCACGGTGATCACATAGACCGCGAGGTCGATCTCGTCCCGCGGGAACACCGCCACGAGCAGGGCGAACGGGCTGGTGAGGTAGGTGCCGAGGTCGGGCAGGAAGCTCGCGCCGAACCCGGACTGCCAGTTGACGAGCAGCCCGCCGTCGGCTCTGCCGTGCAGCAGGTCCCAGAGGTGGGCGTGGAACGGCAGGTACTGGTTGCCCAGGTCGTTGACGCTGCGGGTGCGGGGGCCGAAGGGGTAGCTGCGGGCGATGGCGTCGGCGGCGCAGAGCACGGTGACGCAGATCAGGGCCGCGAGCAGGGCGGCCCGGCCCGGGCCGGTCGGGCGGGGCGGCCGGAGCCGGGCGAGGCGGCGGGGGGCCTGGCCCGACGGCGCCTTCCCTGCCAACGGTGCCGGAGCCTTCTCCGGCCGGACGTCTTTGTGCAGGGTCGAGCGATTCATGTCGGACAGGCCCCCCTGAGAATCGGCACGGGCCGGTGTTCCCCCGGGGTGGTCACCCCCGCACCGGCATGATCCGCCGACTTAGACGGCGGGCCTCACCGGTTGGTTGGGTGCTCCCGGGGGAACAGGAGGTGTCCCGCGGATGAACCGGGCCTACCGCTGTCCGATCCGCAGAAAGGTGACCGAGTTCGCCGGGAAGGTGTACGTGAACGTGTCGGAGACTCCGCTGAAGGTGGAGGTCACCGGGGCCACCGGGGTCTCCGTCTCCGTGTTGACCGCGTTCGGGTCGGCGGTGAGCGTGGTCACCTTCGCCCGGGGCGCGACCTCGGTGCCGCCGAGGTCGATCGCCGTACGGGCGTCGGCGGACTGGGCGTTGACGACCTTGACGATCAGGTCGCCGGTCTTCCTGTCCTCGGTGACGACCTGGCGGAACGGCTCGGCCGGCTTGTCGTCGGTGAAGCTCCCCCATTCCTGGCCGTCGAGGTAGAGGGTGACCTGTCGGCCCCGCACCTTGATGTCGATGTCGTAGGCGCGGCCCGTCTCGATGGTGCCGGCCTTGGAGACCAGCGTCGACTTGCCGCCGTCCACGGCCTGTTCGACGGCGGTGGTGGTGTTGTTCCAGCCGCCGAGGTTCCACCAGTAGTAGTTGCCGGTGTCCTTGACGCCGAAGGCGACGAGGAAGCCCTCCTTGCCGGCCTTCTTGGTGGCCTTCACATGCAGGTCGTAGTCGTGCCAGTCGGCGTCACCGGCCGAGACCATGGTGTTCTCGGCGGCGACGTCGGTCTGCACGTACTGGCCGTCCTGGAGGGTCCAGCTGCCGCCGCCGGTGTGCGTCCACTGCGCGGCGTCGCCGGAGAAGTCGTCGGAGAGCAGCGTGCCGCCGTCCGCGTCCGTCACCTTCACGTCGTCGTACGCCGCCGTGGTCGCCCAGGTGGAGAGACCGACGGCGCCGGTGATCGGGCCCTGCAGGGACGGTGTGCCGGTGGCGGTCGAGGGGACGACCCGGTCGCCGACGTTGGTCATGAACAGCTTCTGGACCTCGTAGTCGGCGGAGTTCCAGGCGGCGTGGTTGTTGAACCACACCATGTCCGGGCTCCACTGGACGTAGTCCTCGTTGGCGAACAGCGGGGCGTAGGAGGCGAGTTTCACGACGTCCGCGTTGCGTTCCAGGCCGGTCATGAAGGCGGCTTCGGCGAGGCCGTTCTTGAAGGCGTTGCCCTGGGACGCGTACTCGCCGAGGAAGACCGCGGGGCCGCCGCGGTCGTAGGAGTCGTAGCGGTCGTTGTTCTGCAGGAACCACTGCGGGCTGTTGTAGTAGTGCTCGTCGACCATGTCGACCTGGGCGTCCCTGTTGAGCTGCCAGGCCGTGTCGAAGGTCGAACCCGAGTCGTCCGGGCCGGAGTTGGAGATGACGGTGATGTCCGGGTACTTCGCCTCGATGGCGGCCCGGAACTCCTTGAAGCGGGCGAGGAACTCGTTCGGGAGGTTCTCCTCGTTGCCGACCTCGATGTGGGTGAGGTGGAAGGGCTCGGGGTGGCCCATCCGGGCGCGCTTCCTGCCCCAGGTGGACGTCACCGGCCCGTTGGCGAACTCGATGAGGTCGAGGGTGTCCTGCACATGCCGCTCGAGCAGGGCGTCGTCGACGACCGCCTTGTTCTGGCCGCAGCCGGTCACCAGGGCCGGCACGACGGGCAGCGGCATCGCGCCGACGTCCTCGGCGAAGCGGAAGTACTCGTAGTAGCCGAGTCCGTAACTCTGGTTGTAGCCCCAGAAGTTGGCGTTGGTGGCCCGCTCCTCGACCGGTCCGACGGTGTCCTTCCACTGGTAGGAGCGGGCACGCTGATAACCGGAGGCCGCGCTGTAGTCCTGCATGGAGCCGGTGTTGACCAGACAGCCGCCGGGGAAGCGGACGAAGCCCGGGTGCAGGGCCGCGATCTTCTCGGCGAGGTCCTTGCGCAGACCGTTGGGCTCGTGCCGGTAGGTGTCGCGGGGGAACAGGGACACCATGTCGAGCGCGGTCGCGGCCGAGGAGGCCACGGTGAGCCGGCCCTCGCTGCTGGTGCGGCCGGCGGTGAAGGCCGCCTTGTACCGCGCCCAGCCGCCGCTGCGCACGGCGACGCGGCGGGCGGTGGCGAGCGTGCCGTCGGCGTCCTGCAGCGAGACCGTCAGGGTGGTGCCGCTCTCGGCGCGGGCCCACACCGAGAAGTCGTACTTCTTGCCCTGCTCGACCCGGACGCCGGTGTTGTAGCCCGCGTTGGTGACGGACGAACCGGCGCCCAGGGAGAGGTAGTTGCGGTTGCGGTCGCCCAGACGGCCCGCGTCGTCCACGACGTTCGCCGTTCCGGAGACCGTCCAGGAGGTCAGCGGGGTGTACGCCTTGTTGTCCACGGCGGAGTACTCGAAGGACCGGTTCTGGACGAGCTCGGCGTACAGACCGCCGTCGGCCGCCCGGTTGATGTCCTCGAAGAAGACGCCGTACATCGTGTCGTCGATCTTCGCGCCCTTCGCGGTGGGGTCGACGGTGATGGCGTAGTCCGTGACGTCGGCGGTGCCGGCGGCCTGAGCGGGGGCGGGGACCAGACCTGCGGCCAGCAGGAAGGTGCTCGCCCCGAGACCGAGTCTCAGTCGGGTGGTGCTGCGTGACATGGATGCTCCGCGGCTCTCTGTTCAGGAACGGGTCAGGAACGTTCGAGATGTCGGACCTTGATCAGCACTTCGAACGGCAAGATAGGGAGGGGGCCGGGGGGCGTCAATGGGTCTCGCGGCAACGGAAGTTTCGGGAGTGAACGCCGATGGACGAGTACTGGCCGGTCTCCGATGTGCTCCTGTACCTGGCCGGGAGCTGGCGGGTGGAGCGGTCGGTGCGGGATCTCACGAGCGGTGACGCGGGCGCGTTCACGGGTGCGACCGATTTCCGGCCGCTCGCCGAGGGCGGGCTGCTGCACCTCGAGTCCGGCACGTTCACCTGGCAGGGCGTGGCACGGCCCGCCGAACGCACCCTGCGCTTCCTGCCGGGTCCGGTGCCCGGCACGGCGGACGTCCGGTTCGCCGACGGCCGCCCCTTCCACGACCTGGACCTGACGACCGGCCGGCACACGGCCGACCATCCCTGCTCGGCCGACCTCTACCGCGGCGAGTTCGCCGTCCGCGACGCGGACCACTGGCGGACCGTGTGGCGGGTGGGCGGCCCGGCCAAGGACCTGCTGCTGACCACGGACTACGCGCGCGTGGGCTGAACCGACGCCCCCTCGAAACGGAGGTTCCAGCGGCCGCCGCGGCCGGTGACGGTCGTCGTCGACAGGGGGCGTACGTCGATGTTCCAGTACGTGGCCGGCGGCGCCTTGAGCGCGTACACCAGGGCGGCGCGGATCACGCTGGGCTCGGCGACCGCGACGATCTTGTCGCCGTCGCCGATCGGCCGGGTGTCGAGCCAGTCGCCCACCCGGGTGATGAAGTCCAGCAGGGACTCGCCGCCGTGCGGGGTCGCCAGGGGGTCGGCCAGCCAGGTGTCCACGGCCTGCGGCTCACGGGCCATCGCCTCGCCGAGGGTGAGGCCCCGCCAGCGGCCCATGTCGCAGTCCCGCAGCGCGAGTTGTACCAGCGGGGCGTACCCGAGGACGTCACCGGTGGCGCGGCTGCGCGGGGTGGGCGAGCAGTAGCGCAGCTCGGCGGCGGCGAGGGGCAGGAGATCGGGGACCACCCGCTGCACCTCCTGCCAGCCCGCCTGATCCAGCGGCCGGTCGTCCTCGAAGCGCTCCGCGAGCAGCGGTGAGCTGCGCGCGGCGGCGACGAACGTGACCCGAAGTGGCATGCGGAGATGGTGAGCCGAGCAACTGCGCAGGTCAAGAGATGCCGGCCGACGGCCGTGGGAATTCTTACCAACGAGTCAGGACCTGCCGGACAAGTCGCCGGAAATCGAGTGGCCGGACCCCGTCGCCGGGAGCGCCTCGTCACAGGCCGCCCGCAGCCGCCGCACCCCTTCCACGATCTCCTCCGGGCCGGCGACGGCCGCGAAGCTCAGGCGGATGTGCGGGGCCGGGGGCTCGGCGCTGAAGTACGGGCGCCCGGGGAGGACGGCGACTCCGGCACGCAGGGCGGCGCCCGTGAGCGCGGTCTCGTCGGCTCCGTCGGGCAGTCGCAGCCACAGGTGGTAGCCGCCGGACGGGACGTGCGGGAGGGCCAGTTCGGGCAGGTGCAGCCGGAGTGCCGAGGTCATGACGTCCCGGCGGGCCCGCAACTCGGCGGCGACGGCCCGAAGATGGCGGGGCCAGGCGGGCGAGCCGACGAGCTCGAGGGCCGCCTCCTGGAGCGGGCGGGGCACGAAGAAGGTGTCGACGACCTGGATGGCGCGCAGCCGTTCCAGCACGGGCCCGCGGGCGGCCAGGGCACAGACCCGGAAGCTGGGCGAGGTCGCCTTGGTGAGCGAGCCGACGTGGACGACGACGCCGTCGGGATCGTCGGAGGCGAGCGGACGCGGCAGCGGTCCGGCGTCCTCGTGCGCGAGCCGCCGTACGAAGTCGTCCTCGACGACGAAGGCACCCGCCTCCCGGGCGATGCGCAGCACCTCGCCGCGGCGGGCGGGGGCGAGGACGGCGCCGGTCGGGTTCTGGAACAGCGGCTGGCAGACGAACACCCGGGCGCCGGTGGCCCGGAACGCGTCGGCGAGCAGCTCCGGCCGCACCCCGTCGGGGTCGACCGGGACCGGTACGGGACGCAGTCCCGCGGAGCGGGCGATCGCGAGCATGCCGGGGTACGTGGGCGACTCGACGAGCACCGGCGCGCCGGGCGGGGCGAGGGCGTGCAGGGCGGTGGTGAGCGCCGCCTGACCGCCCGCGCCGATCAGCACCTCGGCCGCGTTCACGGCTCCGCCGATGGTGCGCGCGAACCACTCCCGCAACTCGGGCAGGCCCTCCATCGGCGGCCGCCCCCAGGCGCCGGGCCGCCGGCCGGCCCGGGCCAGCGCCGCGGACATCGCGCGCTCCGGCTGGAGCGAGGGGTGCAGATAGCCGCCGTTGAACTCGATCACCCCGGGAGGCGGGGCGGCCAGCGAGACGGTGACTCCGGAGGCGTCCACCGAGCGCGGGACGAGATCGGCGGCGCCGTCCGCGCTGAGGGCAACCTCCTGCCAGGACGTGTCGCCGGCCGGGGCGGACGCGGCGCGTGGCCGGGCCCGGAAGGCGCCCGCGCCCGGCCGGGTCACCACCAGGCCCTCGGCGGCGAGTTGCGCCAGGGCGCGCGAGACCGTGACCGGGCTCACCCGGAACCGCTCCACGAGAACGCGGCTCGACGGGAGTCTTCCCCCTGGCGAATAGCGGTCCAGCTCTCGTCGCAGCTGACCGGCCAGTTCACCGACACTGCTACTCTCTTGCATGAAGACACAGAGTAGCGCTACTGCGCCGCCCGCGATAGCGGTCACCGCCTCGCGCACCACCGGCCTCGGCACGCTCCAGGCCGCCCTGGGTGTCGTCACCTTTTCCCTCACCTTCCCCGCCACCGTCTGGGGCCTGGAGGGCTTCGGGCCCTGGTCGCTGGTCGCCGTCCGCGGTGTGCTGGCCGCGCTGATCGCGGGCGGCTGTCTGCTGGCCCTGCGTGTGCCGGTGCCCGAGCGGCGGCACCGGGCGGGACTGGCGGTCGTGGCGGCCGGGGTCGTCGTCGGCTTCCCCCTCTTCACCACGCTCGCCCTGCAGACGTCCACCACCTCGCACGCCGCGGTCATCGTGGGCCTCCTGCCGCTGACCACCGCGCTGCTGTCCGCTCTGCGCGTCGGCACCCGCCCCTCGCGCGCCTTCTGGGCGGCGGCGCTGGCAGGTGCCGCCGCGGTGCTGGCGTTCACCGTGCAGCAGAGCGGCTCCACCCTGACCAGCGCCGACCTCTTTCTGTTCGCGGCGCTGCTGGTGTGCGGGGCCGCCTACACCGAGGGCGGCCGGCTGGCCCGGATGATGCCGGGCTGGCAGGTGATCGGCTGGGCGCTGGTGTTCTGCCTGCCGATCGGCGTGCCCGCCGCCGCCCTGGCCCTGGCCCATGAGCCCGTGCGTCTGACCGCGCACAGCGTCGCCGGGCTGCTCTGGACCGCGGCCGGCTCGCAGTTCCTGGGCCTGGTCGTCTGGTACCGCGGCATGGCGGCCATCGGCATTCCCAAGGCCAGCCAGTTGCAGTTGGCGCAGCCCCTGCTCACACTGGTGTGGTCGGTGCTGCTGCTGGGCGAGCACCTCACGCCCGCCGCCCCGCTGACGGCCGCGGCCGTCCTGGTCTGCATCGCCGTCACACAACGGGCACGCGGCTAGACTCGAACACACGGACGCTCCCACGTCGTGAGGAGGCCCCAGAGATGCATGCAACCACGGGCGACCAGTTCGTCCAGCACGGCAGAGTGGTCGGCCAGGCCGACAAGGTCGGCGAGATCGTCGAAGTCATGGGCCCCGAGGGCACTCCCCCGTACCGCGTCCGCTTCGCGGACGGGCACGAGGGCCTGTGCTCCCCCGGCCCGGACACCGAGATCCGGCACCGGACCACCGAGGAACGGCGGTAGGTCAGCGCGGCGGCTTCGCCGGCTTCCCGTAGTGGTCGGCGACCACCCGCCCCATCGCCCCCAGCCGGTTCGCCTGCACGTCCTTCGCCGCGAAGAACACATGCCCGCGCGCCTGCGGGTACTTCTTGGCGAGAGTGAGGTGCCGGGTCAGCTCGTCCTGGTCCGCCCAGGCCGCGGGCTGACCCGAGGTGCCCGCCTTGTACAGGCCCTCGCCCAGGTACAGCCGGGTCCGGCTTCCCTCGGCCACCTCCGCCCACCAGGGCACGAGCTTGGCGTAGTCGGCCGCCGAGTTGCCGATCTCCCAGTACAGCTGGGGGACGACGTAGTCGAGCCAGCCCTCCCGCACCCACTTGCGGCTGTCCGCGTAGATCTCGTCGTACGACTGGAACGCCCGGGTGTCCGAGCCCCGGGAGTCGCTGGAGGCGTTGCGCCACACGCCGAACGGGCTGATGCCGAACTGGGTGCCCGGCCGTACGTCCTTGATCCGGGCGGCCGTCTCCTGCACCAGTCTGTCCACGTTGTCGCGCCGCCAGGCGGCCCGGTTGGCGAAACCGCCGCCGTGGGCGTCGTAGGCGGCGTCGTCGTCGAAGGTCTGGCCCGCCAGCGGGTAGGGGTAGAAGTAGTCGTCGAAGTGCACCGCGTCGACCGGGTACTTCTTCACGGCGTCCAGGATCGCGTCCTGCACGAAGGAACGGACGGCCGGCAGACCGGGGTTGTAGTAGAGCTTCCCGCCGTACGACACCACCCAGTCCGGGTGCCTGCGCGCCGGGTGGGCGGCGACCAGCTTCGAGAGGTCGTCGTGGGTGGCGATCCGGTACGGGTTGAACCAGGCGTGCAGCTCCAGACCGCGGGCGTGGGCCTCGGTGACGGCCGTGCCCAGCGGGTCCCAGCCCGGTGATTCGCCCTGGGTGCCGGTGAGGACCTGCGACCAGGGCTCGTACGGCGACGGCCACAGCGCGTCGGCGGCCGGCCGCACCTGGAGGAGCACGGTGTTGAGCCGGTCGCGGACCGCGAGGTCGAGCCACGTGATCAGCTCGGCCCGCTGCTGTGCCGCCGTCAGGCCCGGCCGCGAGGGCCAGTCGCGGTTGCCGACCGTGGCCAGCCACATGCCCCGCATCTCGGTCGTCGCCCGGGGGTCCCCGTCTCCCGTCCCCGCAGGAGCGGCCGCCGGAGTGGCCGCCGCGCCCGTCGTCGTGAACGCCGACAGCGCCGCCAGCGCGAAGGCCCGCCGGGTCAGTCGCCCCATCGCACCCATCCCCACATCACACCGTGGATCCGCTCGGTCACGGATCGTCTCCGCGCACAGCATGCACCCACCCCGGCGATCGATCATCGATACTTGCTAGTAACGTGCACGATCGGAGCAGGCAGAGTCCCAGTGCGGCGGAAAGGATCGATGTGAACGACATCGAACAGATCGGAGTGGTGGGCTGCGGCCAGATGGGGGCGGGCATCGCCGAGGTCTGTGCCCGCGCCGGACTCGACGTCAAGGTCGCCGAGACCACCGGGGAGGCCCTGGAGATAGGCCGGACCCGGCTGCTGAACTCCCTGGCCAAGGCCGCCGAGCGCGGCAAGATCAGCGAGGAGGAACGGGACGCGACCCTGTCGCGGCTCAGCTTCACCACGGATCTCGGCGAGTTCGCCGACCGCGATCTGGTCATCGAGGCCGTCGTCGAGAACGAGCAGGTCAAGACCGAGATCTTCCAGGTCCTCGACCAGGTGGTGACCCGCCCGGACGCGATCCTGGCCTCCAACACCTCCTCCATCCCGCTGGTGAGGCTGGCGGTCACCACCTCACGGCCCGACCAGGTCGTCGGCATCCACTTCTTCAACCCGGCCCCGGTGCAGAAGCTGGTCGAGCTGATCCCGGCGCTGACCACCTCCGAGGGCACGCTGAGCCGGGCACAGCTGTTCGCCGAGAAGGTGCTCGGCAAGCACGCCATCCGCGCCCAGGACCGCTCCGGTTTCGTGGTCAACGCGCTGCTGATCCCCTATCTGCTCTCCGCGATCCGGATGTTCGAGACGGGCATCGCCAGCCGCGAGGACATCGACAACGGCATGGAGATGGGCTGCGCCCACCCGATGGGCCCGCTGAAGCTGTCCGACCTGATCGGCCTGGACACGGTCGCCTCGGTCGCGCAGTCGATGTACGACGAGTACAAGGAGCCGCTGTACGCCGCTCCCCCGCTGCTGGCGCGCATGGTCGACGCGGGCCGGCTGGGCCGCAAGACGGGCTCGGGCTTCTACACGTACGCCTGACTACCGGCGGTGAACGAGACGGGCCCGGCGCTCCGCGGAGTGCCGGGCCCGTCCGTTTCACACGCCGTGTGCGCGGCGGGCCCGCATATGCCGGGCGCACACGCTCCCCTCCGGCCCACCAGGCGAGTTGACTCATCATGCACATGCAAGGGATGTGAGACGACTACGGAAAGGAGCGGACTCGTGACCGCCGACCCCGAGCATCCCGTGGTTCATGGAGAACTCGCAGAGTTACGTCGCCGGCTGGACGTGGCCTACGCCCGCGTCGAGGGTGGGCTGGCCCTGCTGTCCCATCGCACCGAGGAGACCGCCAAGGAACTGGACGAGCTGAACACCCGGATGATCTCGCTGGAACACGCGCGCTGGCCGCTGCCCTCGCTGGCGGCGCTCACGGCCCTGGGGGCACTGGTCGTCACGGTCTGGCAGGCCCTGGGCCGCTGAGTGTCTCCTACGCTTCGCCGAGCCTGAGGTGGTGCAGCAGCATCAACGCGGCCGCCATGTTGGCGGCCGGGACCTCCCCCCGGGCGACCAGGTCGGGCACGAGCTTGAGGGGAACCCACTCCCGGCGGTCCGACTCGAAGTCGTCCACGGGGTGCCCCACGTACTCGCCGTCGTCCGACCAGTAGATGTGGTGGACGGCGTCGGTGAGACCGTTGGACGGTTCCACGCTCATGAGGTGGTGCAGGGGCCCCGGCCGCCAGCCGGTCTCCTCCTCGAGTTCCCTGGCGGCCGCGTGCTCGATGTCCTCGCCGTCCTCGACGACACCCGCCGCGAGTTCCCAGCCCCAGCTGTCGGTGATGAAGCGGTGTCGCCACAGGAGCAGCACCTCGTTCGCCTCGTTGACCACGGTGGCCACGGCGACCGGCCGCAGCCGTATCAGGAAGTGGTCCAGGTGCCGGCCGTCCGGCAGCTCGACGTCGGCCAGGTTGACGCTGAACCAGCGGTTTTCATACACAGTTTGTTCGTTCTGTTTCGTCCACTGCACGGTTCTGCCACCTTCCGTCGGGTGAGTGGCAATATCGCAGCAGGGACTGTGCCTCGCCGGTGTTCAGGTACCCGCTGACCGCCAAGGTCTACAGCGGGACGCGCAGCGCTCCGTCGATGAGTTCGGCGGCCTCGGCCGTGCCCGCGCAGCCGCTGCGCGCCAGGTGTTCGCGCACCGCCCGGAGCCGGTCGCGCAGCCGCTGGGACTCCATCCCTCTCGCCTGCTCGGCCATCTGCACCGCGGTGACCACCGCGTTGTCGGCGTTGCCCTGACGCAGTTCGATCGTGCTGAGCATGGCGAGCCGGTGCACCCGGCCCCGGTCGTGCGCGGGACTGCCGACGGCCGCATGCGCGTGTTCGGCGGCCGCGGCGATCTCCCCCAGACTGAGCAGCGCCTCCGCCACCTGTACGTTGACCAGCCCCGGCTGGACATAGCCGGTCTCGTCGGGCTCGTGCCCCCGCCGGATGCGTTCGGCGGCCGTCTCCGCCCGCCGGATGCACGACAGGGCACTCGTGCCGTCACCGAGGTGGGCGTACGCCTTGGCCTGCATCGCGTACAGATCGGAGGCGAGGGCGGGGGTGATGTGTTTGCCGGCGGCCCGCAGCGCGGCCTCCGCGAAGGCGACGGCCTGCCGGTGCTCCCGCATGAACAGCGACTGGTTGACGAGCAGCGCGATCACGTACGCCCCGAGTCCCCGGTCCCCGCTGGCCTTCGCCAGCCGCAGGGCCTGGTGGAAGTAACGCTGGGCCAGACCGTGCGCGTCGGAGTCGTACGCGCAGATGCCCGCGACCGCGACCAACCCACCGGTGGCCCGGTGCAGTTGACGCCCCGTCTCGTCGGTGTAGCTGCCGCGCAGCAGGGGCGCGGCCTCGGCGTTCAGGAACCCGACGATCCGGCTGCGGGTCGCCACGCCGCCGGCCTTGCGGTACATCTGCTCGTAGTGCGTACGGGCGGCGCGCAGCATCTCGATGTCGGCGGACGTGACGTGATGCCGGCCGCCGCGGGAGACGTCCACGTCCTCCGGCGGGTTCTCCCACTCCCACACCGGCATCACGGCGGGCGTCCCGGTCACGGCGGGCGCGCCGAGGAGGTGCGGCCGCTGCTGCTCGTCGGAACGCCACAGCGCGGTGGCCCGCTCGACGAAGCCGGAGAGGGAGGTGCCGTGCGGGGTGGACGGCTGGCCCGGCACGCCGAGGCCGATGTCGTCCAGGGTCACCGGCCGGTGCAGACGGCTCGCGAGGACCTCACAGATCAGGTCGGGCACCTGCCCGCGCGGCCGCTGGCCCTTCAACCACCGGGCCACGGCGGTGTGTTCGTACCGCAGCGCGAGTCCACGGGCCCGGCCCGCCTGGTTCACATGGGCGGCGAGGCCCGCGTGCGAGATGCCCGCCTCGTCCAGGATCGCGTCGAGCAGAGTGTTGGGCTGCATTGGGTGCCCCCCGGTGCCTCGGTGCCGCCAGAGTAGTGGGTCCGAATTCACACGGGGTGTGAAGCGAGTGCGCGTATCCGTGATGTGCGCGCGCTGTCGCGGAGAGTTTCCGGCCTGTTGAGTTGAATGCCTCGCAAGAGGCTCGCCGGGCCGTCGGCTCCCCCTCATGAACGACGGTCCGGCGTTCGCGTGGGGCGCGTCCGCGCGGCGGAGCCCGGGAACAGACTCGGACCGGCCCCGAGAGGCCGGTCCGAGTCTGTCACCTGGATGAAGGCATCAGCCCCGCAGGACCGCCCCCGTCCGCTCCCCCGCCAGGGCGACGGCCGCGTCGCGCGCGGCCGACGCCTCGTCGACCGTCAGCGTCCGGTCGCCCGCGCGGAAGCGCAGCGCGTACGCCAGCGACTGCTTCCCGTCGCCGAGCTGCTCGTCGTTCACGTACACGTCGAACAGCCGGATTCCCTCCAGCAGTTCGCCCGCGCCCTCGCGCAGCGCGGCCTCGACCTCGGCGTGCGGGACGAACTTGTCGACGACGAGAGCGACGTCCTGCGTGGCGACGGGGAAGGTGGAGATGCTCGGCGCCTGCGGGGTGTCGTCGCCGACCGCCTCCAGGACGTCGAGGTCCAGCTCCATCGCGGAGGTGCGGGCCGGCAGGCCGAGCGCCTTCAGGACGCGCGGGTGCAGCTCGCCGGCGTGGCCGACGACCGTCTCCGTGCCGTCGGCCACGACCGCGAACTCGGCGCAGCGCCCCGGGTGCCACGGGCCGTACTGGCCCTTGCGGACGATCAGTTCGGCCCCGGCCTCCCGGGCGACCGCGCGTCCGGCCTCGACCGCGTCGGCCCAGTCGGCCGGACGGCCCCTGCCCCACCAGCCGGCCTGCTCGCGGGCGCCCGCGAGGACGGCGGCGACGTGGCGCGGCTGCTCGGGGAGGACCGCGTTCAGCGCGGCGAGCTCCTCGTCGGTGGGCCGGCGGTCGACCGGGAGGTGACCGGCGACCCCGGCCTCCTCACGCGGGTGGAAGACCAGGCCGGTCTCGAACAGCGCGAGGTCGTGGCTGCCCCGGCCGTCGTTGCGCCGCAGCGCGCCGAGCAGGCCCGGCAGCAGCGACGTGCGGAGCGCGGGCTCCTCGTCGTTCAGCGGGTTGGTGAGCTTGACGACCCGGCGGGCCGGGTCGTCCGCGTCCAGTCCGAGCTGGTCGAAGACGCCCTCGCTGATGAACGGGTAGTTCGGCGCCTCGACATAGCCGGCCCCGGCCAGGGCGCGCCCGACGCGGCGGTGCAGGCGCTGGCGGTGGGTGAGGCCGCGGCCCGAGGGGAGCTTGGGCAGCGTGGAGGGCAGGTTCTCGTAGCCCTCCAGGCGGATGACCTCCTCCGCCAGGTCGTTGGCCTCGGCGAGGTCGGGCCGCCAGGACGGCACGGTGACGATCAGCTCGTCCTGCCCGTAGACGTCGCAGCCGATCTCCTGGAGACGGCGGACGACGGTCTCCCGGCCGTAGCCGACGCCCGCGACCTGGTCCGGGTGGTTCGCCGGCACGGTGATGGTGTGCGGGGCGGACGGGGCGAGGATCGTCGTGACGCCCGCGTCGGCGGTACCGCCCGCGAGGAGGACCAGCAGGTCGACCGTGCGCTGGGCGGCGGCCGCGGCGGCGGCCGGGTCGACGCCGCGCTCGAAGCGGCGGGACGCCTCGGAGGACAGCTTGTGCCGGCGGGCCGTGCGCGCGATGGAGACCGCGTCGAAGTGCGCGGCCTCGATGACGACGTCACCGGTGGACTTCTCGGTGTCGTCGTGGTCGGCGATCTCGGTGTCGGCGCCGCCCATGACCCCGGCGAGACCGATGGGGCCGCGGTCGTCGGTGATGACGAGGTCCTCGGAGTGCAGCTTCCGCGTGACGCCGTCGAGGGTGACGATCTGCTCGCCCTCCCCGGCCCGGCGGACGCCGATGGCGCCCTGGACCAGCGAGCGGTCGTAGGCGTGCAGCGGCTGGCCGAGCTCCATCATCACGTAGTTGGTGATGTCGACGGCGAGGGAGATCGGGCGCATGCCGACCTTCTGCAGCCTGCGCTTCAGCCAGATCGGGGAGCGCGCCTCGGGGCTCAGACCGGTGACGGTGCGGGCGGTGAAGCGGTCGCAGCCGAAGGGGTCGGAGACCTGGACCGGGTAGCCGAAGGCGTTGGGGCCCGGTACGTCGATCAGGGCGGGGTCGCGCAGCGGCAGGCCGTAGGCGATGGCGGTCTCGCGGGCGACGCCCCGGATGGACAGGCAGTCGCCGCGGTTGGCGGTGACGGCGATGTCCAGGACCTCGTCGACCAGCTCCAGGAGCTCGATGGCGTCCTTGCCGACCTCGGTCTCGGGCGGCAGCACGATGATGCCCTTGGTGCCGTCGTCGCCCATGCCCAGCTCGTCGCTCGAGCAGATCATGCCGTGCGAGGTCTTGCCGTACGTCTTGCGCGCGGCGATGGCGAAGCCGCCGGGCAGGACGGCGCCCGGGAGGACGACGACGACCTTGTCGCCGACGGCGAAGTTGCGGGCGCCGCAGACGATCTCCTGCGGCTCGCCGGTGCCGTTGGCGGTGGAGACGTCGACGGTGCAGAAGCGGATCGGCTTCTTGAAGCCCTCCAGCTCCTCGATCGTCAGCACCTGGCCCACGACGAGCGGGCCCTTCAGGTCGGCTCCGAGGTGTTCGACGGTCTCGACCTCGAGACCCGCCGACACGAGCTTGGCCTGCACGTCACGGCCGGTCTCGGTGGCCGGCAGGTCGACGTACTCCCGCAGCCAGGAAAGCGGGACCCGCATCAGATCTCCATCCCGAACGGCCGGGTGAACCGGACGTCACCCTCGACCATGTCTCGCATGTCCTCGACGTTGTGGCGGAACATCAGCATCCGCTCGATGCCGAACCCGAAGGCGAACCCGCTGTACTTCTCCGGGTCGACACCGCAGGCGGCCAGCACCTTGGGGTTGACCATGCCGCAGCCGCCCAGCTCGATCCAGCCCTCGCTGGAGCAGGTGCGGCAGGGCCGGTCGGGGTTGCCGACGGACTCGCCGCGGCAGACGTAGCACACCATGTCCATCTCGGCGGACGGCTCGGTGAAGGGGAAGAAGTTCGGCCGCAGCCGGGTCTTCATGCCCTCGCCGAACAGGGACTGGACCATGTGGTCCAGGGTGCCCTTGAGGTCGGCCATGGTCAGGCCCTCGTCGACGGCGAGCAGCTCGACCTGGTGGAAGACCGGGGTGTGCGTGGCGTCCAGCTCGTCGGTGCGGTACACACGGCCGGGGCAGATCACGTACACCGGCAGCTCGCGGTCGAGCAGGGAGCGGATCTGCACCGGCGAGGTGTGGGTGCGCAGGACGACGCCGGACTCGGTGCCGCCTTCGGGGCCCTGCACGAAGAAGGTGTCGGCCTCGCCGCGGGCCGGGTGGTCCGGGCCGATGTTGAGGGCGTCGAAGTTGAACCACTCGGCCTCGACCTGGGGGCCCTCGGCGACCTCGTAGCCCATGGCCACGAAGACGTCCTCGATGCGCTCCGAGAGGGTGGTGAGGGGGTGGCGGGCGCCGGCCGGTACGCGGTCGTACGGCAGGGTGACGTCCACCGCCTCCTCGACCAGCACCCGGGCGTCACGCTCGGCCTCCAGCTCCTCCTGACGGGCGGCGAGGCCCTTGTTCACGGCGCTGCGGGCCTGGCCGACCAGCTTGCCCGCGGCGGCCTTGGCGTGCGGCGGCAGGGCGCCGATCTCGCGGTTGGCGAGGGCCAGCGGGGAGGTGCCCCCGGTGTGGGCGACCTTGGCCTCCTGGAGCGCGTCGAGCGAGTCCGCGGCGGCGAAGGCGGCGAGCGCCTCGTCCCGCAGCGATTCGATCTCTTCCGGTTTCAACGCCTCGACCTCGACAGGGTCGTACGACTTATTCGGTGCCGACATCTCTTCCCGTGCTTCCGATTGGCTGGCTGAAGGTCCCCGTGACCGGCTCGTGGGTCTGATGTGTGTGGGACACAAAGGTGCCAAAGGCCGAGTCTAACGGGGTGAGGGAGTGCGAACGCGCCCGCGGGCGGCTCAGGCGTATCTCTCAGGAGAGATAGGCCGGGGCGCCGACGGGCAACGTAAATCGAAACTCGGCGCCGCCGCCGGGGGCGCGGCCGACCGTGATGGTGCCGCCGTGGGCTTCGACGATGCCCTTCACGATGTACAGCCCGAGGCCGGTGCCACCGCGCTTGCTGCCCCGCCAGAAGCGGGTGAAGACGCGGTTCATGGACTCCTCCGGGATGCCGGCGCCCTCGTCGCTCACGGTGACCGACGTGCCGATGTCCTCCCCCTCCCGGGGGGACGCGGCGGGCGTGACGTCAATCGTGACGGTTCCCTCGCCGTGGCGCACCGCATTTTCGATGAGGTTGCTGAGGACCTGGTCGACCTTGTCGGGGTCGGCCCACAGCGCGGGCAGCGGCTGCTCGATGCGCAGCAGGAACCGGTCGGCGGGCTGCCCGGCGGCGACGTAGGCCTGGATGTGCCGTCCGACGGCGGCGCCTATGTCGACCGGCTGCCGCCGCACCTCCAGCCTGCCGCTGTCTATCCGCGAGATGTCCAGCAGTTCGGCGATGAGGCGGGTGACGCGGTCGGCGTCGGCGTCGACGGTCTCCAGCATCAGCCGCTTCTGGTCGTCGGTGAAGCGGGACCACTTGGCGAGCAGGGTGGCGGTGAAGCCCTTGACGGAGGTGAGCGGGGAGCGCAGTTCGTGGGCGACGGTGGCGATCAGCTCGGCGTGGCTGCGCTCGGTGCGGCGGCGGGCCTCGGTGTCGCGCAGGGAGACGACGACACGGCGGACCGGCCCGGTGGGTTCGCCGCGCACGTAGCGCACGGTGACCAGCACTTCCCGCCCGCCGGGCAGCAGCAGGTTGCGCTCGGGCTGCCCGACGCGGATGGCGAGGCCGCCGTAGGGGTCGGTGAGCTGCCACCAGCGGCGGCCTTCGAGGTCCTCCAACGGAAGGGCCGCCTCGAGCCGCTGTCCGAGGGCGTCCTCGGCCGCCATCGCCGTGATGCGGGCGGCGGCCGCGTTGAAGCAGATCACCTGGCCGTGTTCGTCGGCGACGACGAGCCCGTCGGGCAGGTCGTCGGGGTCGATGCCGAGTTCGGCGAGGTCACCGGCGGGACGGGCCGCTCCCGGTGCGCTGCTCGTGCCGACACTCATCCCCGTACCTCACCTCCCGTCCTCCCGGAAGAGGCGCCCCGAGCACGTCACCCTACTAGCTCTCGGTGACGGAGCGGCACCCTCCGGAGGCGCGCTGTGCACGGGCCGATGCGTAGAGACATACGGCCGCGGCGGTCGCGAGGTTCAGGCTCTCGGCCTTCCCGTGGATCGGGACGCGCACGACGGCGTCCGCGAGCGCGCGGGTCTCCTCCGGAAGCCCCCAGGCCTCGTTGCCGAACACCCACGCGGTGGGCCCGCCCATGGTCCCCTTGTCGAGTTCGTCGTCCAGGTCGTCCTCGCCCGCCCCGTCGGCGGCGAGGATCCGCACACCGGCCTCCTTGAGCCCGGCCACGGCCCGCTCGACGGGCACGCCGACGGCGACGGGCAGATGGAACAGCGACCCGACGGAGGCGCGCACGGCCTTGGGGTTGTAGAGATCGACGGACGCGTCGGTCAGGACGACGGCCTCGGCGCCGGCGGCGTCGGCGCACCGCAGGACGGTCCCGGCGTTCCCGGGATCCCGCACGTGCGCCAGGACGGCGACCAGTCCGGGCCGGGCGGCGAGGATCTCCTCGAAGGGCGTGTCGACGAACCGGCAGATCCCGACGAGCCCCTGTGGGGTCACCGTCGTCGAGATGTCCGCGATGACCTGCTCGTCGGCGAGGTGGACGCGGGCACCGACGTCCCGTGCCTCCCCGATGATGTCCGCGTACCGCTCGGCCGCCTCCACGGTGGCGAACAGCTCCACGAGCGTGTCCCCGCCGTGCCCGGCCGCCTCCCGCACGGCCTGCGGCCCCTCCGCGAGAAACAGCCGCTCCTTCCCCCGGAAGTTCCGCCGCGCGAGCCGCCGGGCGGCGGAGACTCGGGGGGAGCGGGGGGAGATGAGGTCGGGGGTGGCGGGCATGTGCGGTTCACCTTCAGCGGTAAGTGCGGACACGGCAGGACCCGCAGGCTTCCGGAGCCTGCGGGTCCTCAGTCACGTCGGCCTGACGCCGGCGCGGCGTCACGCAGCCTTGGGGGCGTTCACGTCCGACGGCAGCGCCTTCTGGGCCACCTCGACGAGCGCGGCGAACGCGTTCGCGTCGTTCACGGCCAGCTCGGCCAGGATCTTGCGGTCGACCTCGACGTTCGCGGCCTTCAGACCCTGGATGAAGCGGTTGTAGGTGATGCCGTTGGCGCGGGCAGCGGCGTTGATGCGCTGGATCCACAGCTGACGGAAGTCGCCCTTGCGCTTCTTGCGGTCGTTGTAGTTGTAGACCAGCGAGTGGGTGACCTGCTCCTTGGCCTTGCGGTACAGGCGCGAACGCTGACCGCGGTAGCCGGAGGCCTGCTCGAGGATCGCCCGGCGCTTCTTGTGGGCGTTGACTGCCCGCTTGACGCGTGCCACTTGTTAACTCCTTGTAGCGGGGCCGTGGTTGGACTCACACGGCCCGGAATCGATTGGGTCCCGGTCCTGACGTACGGCGCTCAGTGGAAGGCGCCGGAGCGTCACTTGCCGAGAAGCTTCTTGATCTTCGCGGCGTCGCCCGGGGCCATCTCGGCGTTGCCGGTGAGGCGACGCGTCACGCGGGACGACTTGTGCTCAAGCAGGTGGCGCTTGCCGGCGCGCTCACGGAGCACCTTGCCGGAGCCGGTGATCTTGAAGCGCTTGCTGGCACCGCTGTGCGACTTGTTCTTCGGCATAGCGCCGTTCTCTCCTCGTCGGTGGCGCTCCGGTGCCCGGTCGTGAAACCGGGCACGGGGTGGAGCGTCGCTCTAGTGTCGGTTACGTCAGTGGGGACTCGCGTCCCCCCTGGATCACGCCTCGGCTGAAGCCTCGGCCGGTGCCTCGGCGTCTTCCGCCTCGGCGTTCACGGCGTCGGCGTCCGCGGCGTTCTGCGAGCGGCCGGGGTTGGCCTTCGCCTCGGCCTTGCGGGCCTCCTGCGCCTGACGGGCCTCGGCCATGGCCTCGGTCTTCTTCTTGTGCGGACCGAGGACCATGATCATGTTGCGGCCGTCCTGCTTCGGGTTCGACTCGACGAACCCGAGATCCTGGACGTCCTCCGCGAGACGCTGCAGCAGTCGGTATCCCAGTTCGGGACGGGACTGCTCACGACCGCGGAACATGATCGTGATCTTGACCTTGTCGCCCTGCTTGAGGAACCGGACGACGTGACCCTTCTTGGTGTCATAGTCGTGCGGGTCGATCTTCGGCCGGAGCTTCATCTCCTTGATGACCGTGTGCGCCTGGTTCTTGCGCGCCTCACGGGCCTTCATGGCCGACTCGTACTTGAATTTCCCGTAGTCCATGAGCTTGCAGACCGGCGGGCGGGCGTTCGCCGCGACCTCGACCAGGTCCAGGTCGTACTCCTGCGCAAGCTCCAGTGCCTTGGCCAGGGGGACGATGCCCACCTGCTCGCCACTGGGACCGACAAGTCGCACCTCGGGAACGCGAATCCGGTCGTTGATGCGGGGCTCGGCGCTGATGGATCCTCCTATGTAGCACCACGCGGCAGCCTGGCGGACGGCCACGTAACGTCTGTGTCGTTAGACCTATAACCACGCCGAAGCACAAAAAATGCCCCGAACGATCACATGCGGGGCTCCAAGCACTACCGGAGCACCGTCGCGAGGGATCGCGGGGCGCACTACCGGGCGACTCCATCGTCCGTACGGAACGATGGTGGCCGCCTGACCGGGGTGACCCGCCGTCCCTGGGGGACAGTCGGGTGGGAGCTCGGAGTCTCCACTTGTGGGCCGGGCCCGCCTGCCGAGTGGCACGCGTGTCCGACCGGTCGTTACACGAGATTAGCAGTCTGCGCCAGGAACGGCCAATCGAGCCCTCGGCACGGGGCCCGGCGGGCCTGCGCCTATGGTGTCCTGCATGAGTGAGAGCCCCGATTTCAACGAGATGACCCGCGACATCGCCGAGGTCCCGGCGGTCGAGGTGATCGTGACGGTCGCCGTGAACCTGATGAGCGCCGCCGCGGTGAAACTCGGGCTCACCGAGGAAGGCGACAAGTACAAGGACCTCGACGAGGCCCGCAAGCTGGTCACCGCCCTCGCCGGTCTGCTCGACGCGAGCGCGACCGAGATCAGTTCCTTCCACGCGGCCCCGCTGCGCGACGGCCTGAAGTCGCTGCAGCTCGCCTTCCGCGAGGCGTCACTCGTCCCGGACGAGCCGGGCCATGGCCCGGGCGAGAAGTACACCGGCCCGATCTACGGCTGAGGCCGGCGGGCACTGGATTCACTCGCGTACGTACAGGGGCTCGCCCGGAGGTGTCGTCCCGGCCGGCAGCAGTGCCAGGTCGAGGCCGCGCACGAGGCGGGCCCGCAGCGTCTCGTCGGCGGCGAGGCGCCCGGCGACCGACCGGGCGGCCTCCGCGGGGACGGCGGCCGGGCCGAGGACGAGGGCGAGGGTGCCGTCGGCCCGCCCCGGCCCGAGGTGGGCGCTGAGCACGTCCGGTTCCGCGGCCACCACGGCCCGTACCGCCTCCCGCACCGCCGGATCGGCGAGCGGATCGGCGCTCGTACGGCCCTCCGCGAGCGCCAGCAGCGCGGGCCCCGTCAGCTCGAAGGCGACCGGCCCCGCCAGGTCGAGCACCACGGTGTCCGCCTTCTCGTGCGCGGCGGCCTGCAGGGCCTGGTGCAGGGGTACGGCGACGGGCCGGGCAGCCGGGTCCCAGCGGGCCAGGGAGTCGGTGGACGTGAAGGCCGGCAGGGCGGTGCGGGCGCCCGCCTTCAGGGTGGGGACCGCCATGTCGCTGGTCTTCTCGCGGCGCAGCCCGTTCTCGTCCTCCTCGACCTCGCCGAGCACGGCCACGACGGGAACCAGCAGCCGGGCGCCCTTGAGCGCCTGCAGGACGGGTCCCACGGCGGTGCGGTCCTCGGCCCAGGCGGCGAGCGCCGCGCTCAGCCCGGGGTCGGCCGAGCCGTCGTCGTCGGAGAAGCCTGGGTCGGGAATGTTCTTGTTCGCCACGGTCACCGACCTTATCGGGGGGATGCTGCTGGGCTTGTGCGGGCCCGGAAACACGGCGGTCACGGATTTCACAGGATTCTCAGTCTCCGCTGACGTACCTCTAACGTCCGTCTAACGGCCCGCACAGTCGGCGTCGCCACCATCTCGGGCATGGAGTCTTCCAGAGCACGTCGTGGCCGCCGCTCCCGCCCTTCCCGGCGACGTCCGCTCCTCTACATCACGCTCGCCACCGTGGCCGTCCTGGGCGCCACCGCGGGCGGGACCGTCTATGTGAAGGGGCACGCTCACTCCGGTACGGGCGCCGTATCGTCGTCCTCTCCGGCGCCGTCGGCGTCCGCGTCGGAGTCGGAGTCGGAGTCGGACGAGGGGATCTCGGTGGAGTCGGTGGCAGCACCCGAGGTGGACTACGACACTCTGCTGGCCAAGGCCATGACGTCGGTGAGCGTGCCGAGCGGGGCGAAGGTGTCCGCGGCCGTGCTCGACGTGGACTCCGGGGACGGCGCCGCGTACGGGGACGCCGCGTTCGACACGGCGAGCATCGTCAAGGTGGACATCCTGGCGACATTGCTGCTCCAGGCGCAGGACGCGGGCCGGCACCTCACCGCGAGCGAGAAGTCGTACGCCACCACGATGATCGAGAACAGCGACAACACCTCGGCCTCGGCGCTGTGGGACGCCATCGGGCAGGCCGAGGGGCTGGACGCGGCGAACGAGCGGTTCGGGCTCACGGACACCGAGGGCGGCGACGGGGCGTTGTGGGGGCTGACCCAGACCACGGCCGCCGACCAGCTCACGCTGCTCCAGCAGGTCTTCGGGGACGACTCGGAACTGAGCGAGGCCTCGCAGGCGTACATCCAGGGGCTGATGGGGCAGATCGCCGCCGATCAGCACTGGGGCGTCTCCGCGGCGGCGGACGGCTCGGCGTGGGCGCTGAAGAACGGCTGGCTGCCGCGGAGCACGACCGGGCTGTGGGACATCAACAGCATCGGACGGGTGACGTCCGGCGGGCACACCTACCTGGTGGCGGTGCTGTCGAACGGCAACGCGACGCAGGCGAAGGGCATCACGCTGGTGGAGGCGGCGGCGAAGGCTGCGGTCTCGGCCCTCGCGGACGACACCACGTCGGCGACCGCTTCGGCTTCGGCCACCGGGTGGTGACGGGCGGTCCCAGTGCTGGATTCCTCATGAGGTCGAACAGCACGCGTACGTGCTCCTGCGGCTGAACCGGCGCCGGTGAGGCCCCTCCTGGGGTCCGGCGCCTCGCCGGCATCGCCGTCCGCTTCGGCATCTCCGTCCGCGCCGCACCCGCCTGCGCTCAGCAGCGGAGCGAGGACATGCGGCCGGAAAGTATCGCCATGTGTCCCTCCGGCCACTCATCACCTCCCCCGGCTGCGCCGAGACTGGTTCGCGTAACTGCATTTGCCAGCCAATGACAACGCCGCTTTCCCGCTCGGCGATGTTTCTCGGACCCACCACGTGGGCCAACAGGGCTGCGATCCATTCGGAGGCTCCATGGATGTCGTGGAAGACACCACAGGCAGCAGGTCGGAGACCAACTGGAAGGAAATCCAACGCAGTTCTGAGTTCGTCGAACTGCGGCGTCGGCAGCGTGTTTTCGCTTTTCCGCTGACTGGGTTCTTCCTGACCTGGTACCTGCTCTATCTGGTGCTGGCCGACTACGCGCACGAGTTCATGGCCACGAAGGTGGCCGGCAACATCACGCTCGGGCTGGTACTCGGTCTCCTGCAGTTCGTGTCCACCTTTCTGATCACGATCGCGTACGTGTGGTTCGCGAACCGGCGACTGGATCCCGTCGCCGATGCCGTCCGAGACCGGGCCGAGGTGTGATCGCGTGAACAACAACCACCCGGGCCTGAACATCACCGTCTTCGGCGTGTTCGTCGCCATCAGCCTCGTCGTCGTGTACCGCGTCAACCGCGGCACCCGGTCCGCATCCGGTTTCTACACCGGCGACAGCGGCTTCACCGGTCGGCAGAACGGCGTCGCACTCGCAGGTGACTACCTGTCGGCCGCCGCGTTCCTCGGCATCACCGGGGCCATCGCCCTCAACGGGTACGACGGCTTCCTGTACTCGATCGGGTTCCTCGTCGCATGGCTCGTCGCGCTCCTGCTCGTCGCCGAGTTGCTGCGCAACACCGGCCGTTTCACGATGGCCGACGTCCTCAGCTTCCGGATGCGCCAGCGCCCCGTACGCACGGCGGCGGCGATCTCCACACTCGCCGTGACCTTCTTCTACCTGCTCGCCCAGATGAACGGTGCGGGCGGCCTGGTCGCCCTCCTGCTCGGCGTGGGCGACGAGGTGGGACAGGCCGTGGTCATCACGGTGGTGGGCGTCGTGATGATCGCCTACGTGTTGATCGGCGGCATGAAGGGCACCACCTGGGTCCAGATCATCAAGGCGTTGCTGCTGTTCGCGACGGCATTCGTGATGACCGTCTGGATCCTCAGCCGTTACGGATTCAACGTCTCCTCGCTGCTCGGCGATGTGGTGCGGCACGGCGGGGAGAACGGCGAGGCGATGCTCGCACCGGGCAAGCAATACGGTGCGACCGGCACCACCAGGGCCGACTTCCTCTCCCTCGGCATCACGCTGGTCCTCGGCACGGCCGGTCTCCCGCACGTGCTGATGAGGTTCTACACCGTCCCCGACGCCCGGGCGGCCCGGCGTTCCGTGGTGTGGGCGATCGGCCTGATCGGCGCGTTCCTGCTGATGACGATGGTGCTCGGCTACGGAGCGGCTGCTCTGGTCGGTTCGGAGCGCATACTCGGCGCCCCCGGCAAGGTGAACTCGGCGATCCCCCTGCTGGCCGCCGAGCTCGGCGGTCCGGCACTGCTCGGCCTCGTCGCGGCAGTGGCGTTCGCGACGATCCTCGCAGTCGTCGCCGGGCTGGCGATCACCGCGGCGGCGTCGTTCGCTCACGACATCTACCTGAACGTGATCAAGAAGAACGATCCCGATGCCGGCGCGTCCCAAGTGGTCGTGGCCCGCTGGGCGGTCGTGGTCATCGGGCTGGTCTCGATCGTCGGCGGCATCGTGACCAACGGTCAGAACGTCGCGTTCCTCGTGGCGCTGGCGTTCGCGGTGGCCGCCTCGGCGAACCTGCCCACGACGCTGTACACGTTGTTCTGGAAACGATTCAACACGACCGGCGCACTGTGGAGCATGTACGGCGGGCTGGGCACGACGATAACGCTGATCGTGTTCTCCCCCGTCGTTTCCGGCAGCGAGACGGCCATCTTCCCCAAGGCCGACTTCGACTGGTTCCCGTTGTCCAACCCCGGCATCGTCTCAATTCCCCTGTCCTTCCTTCTCGGTTGTGTCGGCACCCTGCTCTCCGGCGAAAAGGCCGACGCTGTGAAACACGCCGAGATGGAGGTACGCGCATTGACCGGAATAGGCGTCGACCGCGCCACCGGAACGAAAGGAACAGCATGAAGCTCGACCGACCGGCAGCTCCCGACCCTTACGGTCTCCTGCCCGCGGTTCCCTCGTTTCAGCTCTTGTCGACGGATGTCGCGGACGGGAAGCAGCTGTCCGACGACCACACGCTGGACGGGGCGAATCGTTCACCCCGGCTGAGCTGGTCCGGGTTCCCCGACACGACGCGAAGCTTCGTGGTCACCTGCTTCGACCCGGACGCACCCACCCCCTCGGGGTTCTGGCACTGGACGGCGCTCGATATTCCGGTCACCACGACCGAGCTGTCCGCCGGTGCGGGAGCAAGTGACGAAACGCTGCCCCGCGGCGCGTTCCACGTCCGCAACGACTTCGGTGCCCGCGCCTACGGCGGCGCGGCACCCCCTCCCGGCGATCGCGACCACCGCTACTGCTTCGCCGTGCACGCGGTCGACGTCGAGCACCTCGACCTCACTCCCGACGCCACACCGACCGCGGCGGCGTTCACCCTCCTCTTCCACACCCTCGCCAGAGGGGTCGTCACGCCCGTCTACTCCCGTTGAGCGGTCACGGGAGACGGCACGGCGAAACGCCTCCGGCACAGACCGACGACCGACATCACGCGCATGACGAGCCAAGCGAACGGAGCACACGACCGATGATCCCGCACGACCAGCCACTGAAGATCGGCTCGCTTCTCTTCGAGGGACTGGACCAGATCGACCTCACCGGACCCTTCGAAGTACTCTCTCAGATCCCGAACTCGACCTACTCGGTGTACGCCAGGACGACCGACCCGGTCCAGGACATCCACGGTCTGCGGCTGACCGCCGACGCCACGCTGGCCGACGCACCGCAGCTCGACGTGCTGCACGTGCCGGGCGGGTTCGGGCAGGAAGCGCTGATGGAAGACGACGAGGTGCTGGACTGGATCAGGCGGCAGGCGCTCGGGGCACACTCCGTGTTCTCCGTCTGCACGGGGGCGCTGCTGTGCGGTGCCGCGGGCCTGCTCCAGGGCCGCCGCGCGACCACGCACTGGTCGGCGATCCACCTCCTGCCCTACTTCGGTGCGATCCCGGTCGACGACCGGGTCGTCGTGGACGGGAACTGGGTCTTCGCCGGGGGTGTCACGGCGGGGATCGACGGGGCCCTGCAGCTGGCCGCCGAGCTGCGCGGCGAACCAGCGGCCCAGCGCATCCAGCTGGCGATGCAGTACGCGCCGGAACCGCCGTTCGACAGCGGGACACCGGAGACCGCGCCGGCCGAGGTACTGGAGGCGGCGAAGCGGTCGGTGGCGAAGCTGACGGCCCAGCGGGAAGCGACCGCCGAACGGATCGGCAAGAAGCTCGGCGTGGAACTCCCGGCTGCGGGCTGACCACCACGGACGGTGTCCCGGCATCATCGCCGGGACACCGTCCGCTCGTTCCCCCGGTCACGGCGACGGCGCCGGCTCGCTGGACGTCCTGACGGCGTCGTTCGGAGTGGTGTGGAACGCCCGCCGGTAGTCGGACGGGGCGATGTGCAAGATCTCGCGGAACCTTCGCCGAAAGGCCACCGTCGTCTCGAACCCGCATCGGGTGGCGATCTGGGCGATTGTCAGATCCGAGGTCTCCAGCAGCCGCTGTGCCCGCAGCACCCGCTGGCGCGTGACCCACTTCCACGGGGAGGTCCCGAACTGCGCCTGGAAGTGGCGGCCGAAGGAGCGGGGGCTGTAGCCGATGTGATCGGCCATCTCGGCGACGCTCAAGGGCTGCTCCAGCCGCTCGTCGAGCCAGCTCAGAAGCCGCGCCATGTCGATGTTGGCCGAGACGGGGTGCGGGAGGCGGTGTTCGACGAACTGGGCCTGGTCCCCGGCCCGGTGCGGGGACACCAGCGTCCGGCGCGCAACCTTGTTCGCCGCCTCGGCACCGAAGTCGCCGCGGATGATGTGCAGACAGAGATCGATCCCCGCGGCGACGCCCCCCGAGGAGAGCAGATCGCCGTCGTCGACGTAGAGGACGTTGTCCTCGACCGTCGCTTCCGGGAACAGGCGGCGCAGGTCCCCGGTGACCGCCCAGTGCGTGGTCGCCCTGCGGCCGTCGAGCAGGCCACTGTGCCCCAGGGCGAAGGCGCCGGTGCAGATCGACACCATCCGAGCGCCGCCGGCCGCGGCCCGGCGCAACGCCGACGCCGTCGCCCGGGGCAACGGGTCCGTGATGGGGCCGTAGCCGGGGACGAGCACGGTGTCGGCCTGATCGAGCAGTTCCAACCCGCCCTGTCCGGCGACCTGCGCACCACAGGCGGAAACCACCGGGCCACCGTCCGAGGTGCACACCCTCAACTCGTACCGCGGAGGATCGGGGTCACGGTGCCGGAACCCGAAGAACTGCGAGGCCGCGCCGAAGTCCAGCAGGACCAGGCCGTCGAGCGCCAGAACCACAACACGATGCATGGCGGGAAAGTATCAGAGGGTGTCCCTCCCGCCACTCCCCCGAGCAACGGAACAGCATGGAGGATCGGGCCATGAGTGAAGCTGTCGCCTTGACCAGAAGCCTCGTCGCGCTCGACACGGCCGGACACGACGAGAGCAGGGCCGTCGCCGTGCTGGCTCCCCTGCTGGAGAGCGCGGGCTTCGACGTCAGCACCGTCGAGCACGCACCCGGCCGGTGCACCCTCGTCGCGGAGTGGTCGATCGACCACGATGTGCCGCCGCTCTGCCTGTCGGGGCACCTCGACACCGTCCCGCTCGGTGCCGCGCCCTGGACGCACGACCCGTTCTTCGCCGAGCAGGACGGCGACCGCCTCCACGGCCGCGGTACCAGCGACATGAAAGGAGGGGTGGCCGCGATCGTGGCGGCCGCCACCCGGCTCACATCCGGACGCGCGCGCCGGGCTGGGCTCCGTATCGTGCTGACAGCAGCCGAGGAGACCGGATCCGACGGTGCACGCGCCGCGGCGTCGCTGCTGCGGGGCAGACCCAGCGGACCGCTGGTGATCACCGAGCCGACCGCCAACACCGTCGCCTACGGGCACAAGGGAGCGCTGTGGCTCACAGGGCGCGCCGTCGGGGTCACCGCGCACGGATCGACGCCGTCGCTCGGCGTGAACGCGATCACCCGGCTCGCGCACGCCACCGTGCGGCTCGCCCACCACTCGTTCCGCCACGAGGCGCATCCGGTGATGGGGGAACCGACACTCAACGTCGGGACCTTCCACGGCGGTCTCAACACCAACTCCGTGCCCGACCGGGCCGAGATGACGCTCGACGTCCGTACCGTCGCCGGACAGCGGCACGACTTGGTTTCGGCGGAGCTGGCCGCCTGCGCGGGGCCGGACGTGGAGTGGGAGCCGCTGGTCGACCTTCCGCCGGTGTGGACGCAGCCGGACGGTGAGTGGGCGGCCTCTGTCGCTTCCGACGTGCGGGAGATCACCGGTGTGACACAGCCCGGGCCGAGGGGGATGTCGTACTTCACCGATGCCGCGGTCCTGGCTCCCGCGCTCGGTTCGGTGCCGACAGTGATCTGCGGCCCCGGCGAACCCGACCAGGCACACGTCACCGACGAGTGGTGCTCGACGAGCCGGATCGATGAGTCGGTGGCGATCCTGCAACAGCTCTGCCGGTCATGGTGCGGGCTGTGAGCAGCGCGAGAGCCGGACCGGCCCCGGCCCTCGGTCCCCGACCCGGGCGTGCGCGCGGTGGCGGGCTCCCAGGTGCCGCGACGGGTCCTCGCCAAGGGGCACTAGTAGGCCTCGTCGTCGGTGTCCGGCTCGCGGCGGCCGCGCCACAGGACGACCGCGCCCATCAGGAGCACCACCCCGGCGCCGCCCGCGAGGGGGGCCACCCAGCTGGAGGTGTCGTCCTCGGACGGGGCCGGTTCGGGGCCCGAGCCGAAGTACTTCTTGCCGTAGGCCAGGGACTCGAGGCCCTCGGGCTTGAGGCGGGCGGCGGCCTTGATCGCGGCGGCCGGGTCGATGAAGCCGAAGCCCCGGGAGTCGTCGCGCCCGCCCACGGGAGGGTTGCTCGCGGTGTCCTCGAGGAGCTTCTTGATCTGGGCCGGGGTGAGACCCGGGTGGGCCGCCTCGATGAGGGCGACGGTTCCCGAGACGAACGCCGAGGCGGCGCTGGTCCCCCAACCCTTGTAGTACTTGAGGTCCGGTTCGGCGATGACGACGTCTTTGCCCGGGGCGCTGACCGTGGCGTACCAGCGGCGGGTGGAGAAGTCCGCCCGGGCGCCCTCGCGGTCGACGGCGGTCGCGGCGATCACCCCGGGGTAGGCGGCCGGGTAGGAGATGTGGTCGCCCGTCTTGCCGCCGTTGCCCGCGGAGGCGACGACCACGACGCCCTTCTTCAGCGCGTACTGGATGGCCTCGTCCTCGGCGGGCTCGGGGTGGGCGGAGGCCGAGTCGTCGCCGAGGGACAGGTTGATGACGTCGGCGTCGTGGTCGGCGGCCCAGCGGATGCCCTCGGCGAGGGCGTTGCCGCGGGTGTTGCGGGCCTTGGTGCGCTGCGGGTCGCCGTCCTCGAGGATCACCCGGACCGGCAGGATCTTCACCTCCGGGGCGATGCCCGTGACGCCGTCGCCGTTGTCGTACCCGTGGCCGTGACCGGCGATGATGCCGGCCATGGCGGTGCCGTGCACGGCCCAGGCGTTCTGGCCCTCGACCGCGCCGAAGCCGACCATGTCCTTGCCTTTGAGGACGTTCCCGACGAGGTCGGGGTGGTCGGCCTCCACGCCGGTGTCCAGGACGGCGACGGTGATGCCCTTGCCCTTGGTGGTCTGCCAGACCTCCTGGGCGTGCAGGGCGTCCAGGGCCCACTGCTGGGCGCGGATGCCGTCGGCGTGGGCGGGGGCGGCGGGCAGCAGGGCGACGGAGCCGGCGAGGAGGCAGCAGAGGAGCCCGGCGCGGCGACCGGTCCGACGGGTCCGACGGGTTGTGGGGCGGCGGATCATCCGGGCTGCTCCGAGGGCGGCGTGACGGCGATTTTGCGCAGGGCGCGCTCCACACGGTCGGCGAGGCCCTGGGCCTCGTTGCCCAGGCCGGCCTGGGCGGGGGCCGTGGTGGCGCCGGACGCGGTGGCCTCCTGCGCGGACTGGGGGGCGTCGACGGTACGGCCGTCGGCCCAGCCGGAGACGGAGTAGACGACGACCGGGGCGTCGGTGAGGACCGAGATCGTCCACGAGGCGCGCTGCTTGTCGCCGAAGGCGGCGGCGACGGTGCCCTTCGCGGCGTAGGGCCGCGGCATGAGGTCGGTGCGCTTCGCCAGGCCCTCCTTGTCGAAGCGGGTCTCCAGGGAGCGCATGGCGTTGGCGTCGGCGGTGGTGAAGAGCAGGCCGACGGTGGTGACGTAGCTCTGGGTGGCGTCGGTGTAGGTGGCGCGCAGGAGCCGCTGGCAGCCGACGGGGGCGAGGGCCCGGCTCAGCAGCGGGTCGAAGGCGTCGGCGCAGCCGCTGTCCGGGGCGACGGCGACCCGGGTCCAGATCCGGTCGGCTCCGCCGGGTCCGGCGCCCTGGCCCGCGATGGTCACGGGGAACAGGTCGTCGACGGGAACGTTGTGCCACAGCCCGCCGGCCGCGGTGTACGCGCCCCGCTCGCTTCCGCCCTGCGCGTCCCCTATGAGCCAACTCCCGGTGACGGCACCGCCGATCAGCCCGAGGCCGAGCACGAGGCAGGCGGCGGCCGCGACGGTGCGCGTCCGCCGGCCCAGCCGCCGGGGCTCGTCCCCGAACCCTTCGGGCCGGGCGAAGGTGACGACGGGCCGGGTGGCACCGGAGGCACCGCCGGGGCTCATGGGAGCGCTCCAGGAGAGAGCAGGGTCGGGCGAGACCCCACCGGACGAGCCCGCGCCGGGAGCGGCCGTGGGCCGGGGCGGGGGTGCGGCGGGGGCTGTCCTCGGCCGCGGCGGGGGTGCGGTGGGGGGCCGGACCGTGGTGTCCGGGTCCGCGGACCGGGCGGCGAAGTCGGGGTGGCGGACGGGGGAGGCGGGGCTCCAGGCCGGCTGCGCGTCC
Source organism: Streptomyces sp. NPDC002588 (assembly GCF_040295925.1). Lineage (NCBI taxonomy): Bacteria > Bacillati > Actinomycetota > Actinomycetes > Kitasatosporales > Streptomycetaceae > Streptomyces > Streptomyces sp. NPDC002588. The sequence goes on along the minus strand of NZ_JBEOWF010000011.1, from coordinate 145,294 downwards.
GGGTCGACGGGGAGCGGTGGCGCGGCGGGGCGCTGCCCGGAAGCGGGCGCCGAACCCTGGTCCGGGTCCTTCTGGGCGGCCCGGCCCGGGGCGGGAACCCAGCTGCGGGGCAGTGGGCTCCAGGCGCTCTCGTCGGCGGACTCGGCGGCGGGACGCGGGCCGGCGGGGGCCGTGGGGCGGGGAATCGCCGAACCCTCCGCCCGCGGGCCGTCGGAACGGACGCCGCCCGGGCTGCCGGGTCCGGCGCTCCGCGAGGACGTCGCGCCGGTGGCGCCCGTGTCCCGGGGGCCACCGCTCTCGGCGGGGCGCGGCGCCGTCGGGCCACCGGTACGCCCACCGGTCGTCCCCGTGGCGCGGAACCTTTCGGGACGCACCGGCCGGAAGCCGAGCGGGCGGGCGGGAGCCGGCCCGGCGGGCGGGGTGGGGCGGGGGGTGTCGGTCGTCGGGTCCGGGCGGGGACCGCCGGATGCGGTGCGGCCGGGGAAGGGGACATCCCCTCGCGAGGTCGGCTCGTCACGCCGGGCGGCCGAACGGTCGCCACCCGCCGGACGATCGGTTCCGGCGGGACGGCGTGCTTCCGCCTGGCGGTCCGCCGCGGCCGTGCTACCCGTTTCCGCCTGCCTGTCCGCCGGTGGCGGGGTGTCCGGGAAGCGGGCCGAGGCGGGCGGCGGGGGCGGGGCCATGGCGTCCGGGGGGTGGGGAAAGCGCGGTGCGGGGGGTGCCGTGTCGGAGCGTGGGGAGGCGCTGGCGCCGGGCACGGGGGCGTACGGCCTGACCCAGGGCGAGGCTCCCCGGGGTGTCCTCGGAGTGGGCGACGCGGTGCGGGTCGAGGCGGACGGGGCGTCCGCGGGGGTCTCGGGCACGTCCCTCGATGTCCCTCCGCCCGGTGTCCCGGTGGGCTCGGCCGTACCCGCCTCGGCCGTGCCCGCCTCGGGCGGCTCGCCGGCCGTTTCCTCCGGCGTGGGCTCCCCGGGCGGCCGGGTCGGGCGCGGGGGGACGCCGGGGCGGGGCGGCACGTCGGGGCGCGGGGGGACCGAGGCGCGGCGTGCTTCCGTGCTCATGCACCCCCCGTTTCCTCGTGCCCGGGCCGTCGTTCTCGTACGCGGGCCGACGTGCGCTTGCCCGGCGGCCCGGTGCGGACACGGTGGTCCGCCCTGGGCACGCATACCCGCACGGGCGGACCGGCATCCCGGCGCGGGTCCCCGCGGCCGGAGCCGTCGTCCGTGCGTGCGCGTCACTCTACGGCTTGTTGCCGACCGAACGGGAACCAGTCCGCGACCCGCGGGGCATCTGCCCGGATCGTCCCCCTACCCTGCGGTAATCCTGTCTGGCAGGCTTCGTTCATGACTGCGCGCGCCGCCGACCGGGCCCGTTACGACCGGGCCACCGAGCACCTCGACGCCCCTCTCGCGATCGTCGACCTGGAGGCCTTCGACGCCAACGCGGCCGACCTCGTCCGCCGGGCCGGCGGCAAGCCGATCCGCGTGGCCAGCAAGTCGATCCGCTGCCGGACGCTGATCGAACGCGTCCTGGCGAAGGACGGCTTCGCGGGGATCATGTCCTTCACCCTCGCCGAATCGCTGTGGCTCGCCCGCTCCGGTTTCGACGACATCCTGCTCGCCTACCCCTCCGCCGACCGGTCCGCCTTCGCCGAGCTCGCCGCCGACCCCAAGCTGGCCTCCGCCGTCACGGTCATGGTCGACGACGTGGCCCAGCTGGAACTCATCGACGCGGCGCGCGCGGGCGGCACCGAAGTCGTCCGGGTCTGCCTGGAGTTGGACACCTCGCTGAAGCTGCTCGGCGGCCGGCTCCGGGTCGGCGCCCTGCGTTCCCCGCTGCACTCCCCCGCCCAGGTCGCCGAGGTGGCTCGGGCGGTGGCCCGGCGGCCGGGGTTCGAGCTGGTGGGGATCATGGCGTACGAGGGGCACATCGCCGGTGTCGGTGACGCCGTCGCCGGGCGGCCCCTCCGCTCCCGCGCGATCCGGCTGATGCAGGCCACGGCCCGGCGTGAACTGGCCGAGCGGCGCGCCGCCGTGGTGCGGGCGGTGCGGGCCGTCGTACCGGATCTGGAGTTCGTCAACGGCGGCGGCACCGGCAGCGTCCAGCACACCGCCGCGGAGGACGCGGTCACGGAGATCGCCGCCGGGTCGGGGCTGTACGTGCCGCGGCTCTTCGACAACTACACGTCGTTCAGCGGGCGTCCGGCCGCGCTGTTCGCCCAGCCCGTGGTACGGCGGCCGGGGGTCGGTGTGGTGACCGTGCTCGGCGGCGGCTACCCGGCCTCCGGTGCCGCCGGACCCGACCGGCTCCCGGTGCCGTACCTCCCGGAGGGGCTGCGCTACGACCCCCAGGAGGGCCCCGGCGAGGTGCAGACCCCGCTCATCGGCTCCCCCGCCGACGATCTGCTGATCGGCGACAAGGTGTGGTTCCGGCACGCGAAGGCCGGTGAGCTGTGCGAGCGGTTCGAGACGCTGCACCTCGTCGAGGGGGACGCGGTCACGGCGACCGTGCCCACCTACCGCGGCGAGGGCCAAACGTTCCTCTGAGGACGGCGGAGACCTACAGCGGCGTGACGTACGCCCCGGCGATCCCGCCGTCGACCAGGAAGTCGGAGGCGTTGACGAACGAGGAGTCGTCGCTGGCCAGGAAGGCGACGGCGGCGGCGATCTCCTCGGCCTCGGCGAACCGGCCCACCGGGATGTGGACGAGGCGGCGCGCGGCGCGCTCCGGGTCCTTGGCGAACAGCTCCTGCAGGAGAGGGGTGTTGACCGGGCCGGGGCAGAGGGCGTTCACGCGGATGCCCTCGCGCGCGAACTGCACGCCCAGTTCGCGCGACATGGCGAGCACGCCGCCCTTGGACGCCGTGTACGAGATCTGGGACGTGGCGGCGCCCATCCGCGCCACGAACGACGCCGTGTTGATGATGGAGCCCTTGCCCTGGCGCCGCATGTAGGGAATCGCGGCCTTGCAGCACAGGTAGACGGAGGTCAGGTTGACCTCCTGGACCCGCTTCCAGGCCTCGAGGCCGGTCTCCAGGATGGAGTCGTCGTCGGGCGGGGAGATGCCCGCGTTGTTGAAGGCGATGTCGACGCTGCCGTAGGTGTCGTACGCCGTCCTGAACAGCGCCTCGACCTGCTCCGGGTCGGTGACGTCGACCTTCACGAAGGTCCCGCCGGTCTCCTCGGCGGCCGCCTTGCCGCGGGCCTCGTCGACGTCGCCGCAGACGACGTGCGCGCCCTCGGAGGCGAGCCGGCGCGCGGTGGCGAGGCCGATGCCGCTGCCGGCTCCGGTGATGACGGCCGTACGGCCGACGAGCCGCCGGCAGATGATCTCTTCAGGCGATGCGGTCACTGTGCGGGGCCCTCCGTGCTGATGAAGACGTTCTTGGTTTCGGTGAACGCGGCCAGGGCGTCCGGGCCGAGCTCGCGGCCGACGCCGGACTGCTTGTAGCCGCCGAACGGGGTCCAGTAGCGAACGCTGGAGTGGGAGTTCACGGACAGGTTCCCGGCGCGCACGGCCTGCGAGACGCGCAGCGCGCGGCCGATGTCACGGGTCCAGACGGAGCCGGAGAGGCCGTAGGGGGTGTCGTTGGCGAGCCGTACGGCGTCCGCCTCGTCGGTGAAGGGCAGCAGGACGGCGACGGGTCCGAAGATCTCCTCGCGGGCCGCGTCGGAGTCGGGCGCGGCGCCCGTGAGGACGGTCGGCGGGAACCAGAATCCGGGGCCCTCGGGGGCGGTGCCGCGCAGCGCCCGGGCGTCGTCCGGCACGAACGACCGTACGCGGTCCACCTGCCGGCGGGAGATCAGCGGACCCATGTGGGTGGCCTCGTCGGCCGGGTCCCCGACCACGACGGCCGACAGCTCCCGGGCGAGATGCTCGGCCACCTCGTCGTAGACGCTCTCCTGGACCAGGATCCGGGTGCGGGCGCAGCAGTCCTGTCCGGAGTTGTCGAGGAAGGAGAACGGGTCGACGGCGGCCTTGAGGTCGGCGTCGGCGAAGACGATGTTGGGGCTCTTGCCGCCGAGTTCCAGGGTGACGGGCTTGACCTGCCGGGCGCAGCGCTCCATGACCTCGCGGCCGGTGCGGGTGGAGCCGGTGAAAACGATCTTCGCGACGCCCGGGTGGTCGACGAGCGCACGTCCGGCGACCGCGCCGTGGCCGGGGAGGACCTGGAACAGACCCTCGGGAAGCCCTGCATCCAGGGCGAGTTCGGCCAGCCGCAGGGCGGTGAGCGGGGTGGTCTCGGCCGGTTTGAGGACGACCGCGTTGCCGGCGGCGAGGGCCGGGAAGGAGCCCCAGGCGGCGATCGGCATGGGGAAGTTCCAGGGGGCGATCACTCCGACCACGCCGAGCGGTTCGTGGAAGGTGACGTTCCAGCCGCCCGGTACGGGGATCTGGCTGCCGAGGAGCCGTTCCACACCCCCCGCGGCGTACAGCAGCAGGTCGCGGGCGTTGCCGGCCTCCCAGCGGGCGTTGCCGAGGAGGTGGCCGGCCTCCCGGACCTCGAGCCCGGCCAGTTCTTCGAGACGGGTGTCGACGACGTCGGCGAAACGGCGCAGCAGCCGGGCCCGGTCGGCGGGCGGGAGCGCGGCCCACTTGGGCTGCGCCCCCGCGGCACGTACGACGGCCGCGTCCACGTCGGCCTCGGTGGCGGCGGGAACGGTCGCGACGACCTCTTCCGTCGCCGGATTGAGGACGGTCAGCTCATGCTCGTACGACAACGAAGGACCTTTCACAGACGTTCGAAGGAGCGGCGCAGCTCCCAGTCGGTGACCGCGGCGTCGAAGGCCTCCAGCTCGACGCGGGCCATGTTGGCGTAGTGCGCGACGACCTCCTCGCCGAACGCGGCCAGGGCGATGGGACTGTCCGCCCAGAGCCCGGCGGCCTCGCGGAGGGTGGTGGGGACGTGCGCGTAGTCGGCGGTGTAGGCGTTGCCGGGGCAGGCCTCGGGGAGTTCGAGCTTCTGCTCGATGCCGTACAGGCCGGCCGCGACCAGGCCCGCGACCGCGAGGTGCGGGTTGACGTCACCGCCCGGGAGCCGGTTCTCGAAGCGCAGGGAGCGGCCGTGTCCCACGACCCGCAGCGCGCAGGTGCGGTTGTCGTGCCCCCAGGCGACGGCGGTCGGGGCGAAGGAGCCCGGCTGGAACCGCTTGTAGGAGTTGATGTTGGGGGCGTAGAGGAGGGAGAAGTCGCGCAGGGCCGCCAGTTGTCCGGCGAGGAAGTACCGCATGACCTCGGACATCCCGTCGGGCCCGGCCATCGCGTTGTTTCCGGCGGCGTCCGCGAGCGAGAGGTGGATGTGGCAGGAGTTGCCCTCGCGCTCGTTGTACTTCGCCATGAAGGTGAGGGAGACGCCCTCCTGGGCGGCGATCTCCTTGGCGCCGGTCTTGTAGATGGCGTGCTGGTCGCAGGTGACCAGTGCCTCGTCGTAGCGGAAGGCGATCTCGTGCTGGCCGGGGTTGCACTCGCCCTTGGCGGACTCCACGGTGAGGCCGGCGGCCGCCATCTCGTTGCGGATGCGGCGCAGCAGCGGCTCGATGCGTCCCGTCCCGAGGACCGAGTAGTCGATGTTGTACTGGTTGGCGGGGGTGAGCCCCCGGTAGTCGGCGTCCCAGGCCTGCTCGTAGGTGTCCTTGAAGACGATGAACTCCAGCTCGGTGCCGACCTGGGCGGTGAAGCCGTGCTCGGCGAGGCGCTCCAGCTGGCGGCGGAGGATCTGGCGGGGCGCGGCGACCACGGGCGAGCCGTCGTTCCAGGCGAGGTCGGCGACGAGCATCGCCGTGCCGGTGTTCCAGGGGACGCGGCGCAGGGTGGACAGGTCGGGGTGCATGGCGAAGTCGCCGTAGCCACGGTCCCAGGAGGACATCGCGTAGCCGTCGACGGTGTTCATCTCGGTGTCGACGGCGAGGAGGTAGTTGCAGCCCTCGGTGCCGTGCCGGAGGACTTCGTCGAGGAAGAAGCGTGCGGCGAACCGCTTGCCCTGGAGGCGCCCTTGCATGTCGGGGAAGGCCAGGACGACAGTGTCGATCTCACCGCTCGCCACGAGGGCGTGCAGTTCCTCGACGGCGAGCGGGGGTGTGCGGTCTGCCACGGTGGGGCTCCTTCGGCTTCTTCGCGCTGCCGCTGCGCTTCTGCGGCCGGGCCGGGAGCCATAAGGTATTGCGGAGAACCATTGCTTGGGAAGGGGGCACGGCCAGATGTCGCTGGACGCGGACGGCGGAATGGACGACCGGCTGACGCCGGTGCTGCGGCCGGTGCGGGCGGGGAACGGCTTCGAGGAGGCGCTGGAACAGATCCTGCAGGTCGTACGGCTGGGTCTGGTGCCCGGCGGCGAGCGGCTGCCGGCCGAGCGGGAGCTCGCGGAGCGGCTCGGGATCAGCCGGGTGACGCTGCGCGAGGTGCTGAAGGTGCTGCAGGACCAGGGTCTGGTGGAATCCCGGCGGGGGCGCTACGGCGGAACGTTTGTCCTTCCCCGTACGGCGCTCGACGCGGGCGGCGAGGACGAGTTGCGGCGCCGGATCACCGAGGTCGACATCGAGGACGTCCTGCGGTTCCGGGAGGTCCTGGAGGTCGGTGCGGCCGGGCTTTGCGCCGCGCACGGGCTCGACGACGAGCAGGCCGACCGGCTGCGCGAGGCGCTGGCCCGGACGGCGGACGCGCCGCTCGCCGACTACCGCCGCCGGGACACCCTCCTGCACCTCACGCTCGCCGAACTGTGCGGCTCGCCGTCCCTCACCGCCCAGTACGCCGGGGTGCGGGCTACGGTGAACGACCTGCTCGACTGCATCCCGCTACTGGTGCGCAACCTGGAGCACTCCCAGCGGCAGCACACCGCGCTCGTGGAGGCGGTGCTCGACGGGGACGCGGACGGCGCGCGGGAGATGATGAGGGAGCACTGCGCGGGCACGGCGGCCCTGCTCAGGGGCTTCCTCGCGTGAAATGGTATGCGTACGATCCATTGCGGGAGCTTGCTTTGCGGAAGCTTGCTTTGCGGGAGCGGGAGGGCAGATGACGGACGGCAGCCGGCCGCTGATCGGCGTGAGCACCTATCTGGAGGCCGGGGCGCGCTGGGGCGTGTGGGAGCTGGAGGCCGCACTGCTGCCGGTGGGCTATCCGCGGCTGGTGCAGCGGGCGGGCGGCCTCGCCGCCATGCTCCCGCCGGACGCGCCCGAGCACGCGGCCGCGGCGGTCGCCCGGCTCGACGGGCTGGTCGTCGCGGGGGGCCCGGACGTCGAACCCGTCCGCTACGGCGCGGAGCCCGACCCCCGCACCGGCCCGCCGGCCCGCGAGCGGGACGCGTGGGAGCTGGCCCTGATCGACGCGGCACTCTCGGCCGGGCTGCCGCTGCTGGGCATCTGCCGGGGCATGCAACTGCTGAACGTGGCCCTCGGCGGGACGCTGACCCAGCACATCGACGGGCACGCGGAGGTGGTCGGCGTCTTCGGCCGTCACCCGGTGAAGCCGGTCCCCGGCACGCGGTACGCCGCCGCCGTGCCGGAGGAGGCCACGGTACCGACGTACCACCATCAGGCCGTCGACCGCCTCGGCGCGGGTCTGGTCCCGAGCGCGTACGCGGAGGACGGGACGGTGGAGGCCGTGGAGCCGCATTCCGCCGACGGCTGGGTGCTGGGTGTGCAGTGGCATCCGGAGATGGGCGACGACCTGCGCGTGATGCGGGCGCTGGTCGAGGCCGCTACGGCCGCTTCAGCCGCCTCCTGAGCCACGCGAGACCCGCCTCTCCCTGTGCCCGCTGGAAGGCGCGCAGGGTGGGCAGGCCGGGCGGGTCGGGGCGCAGCGCGTGCTCCACGAAGTAGCCGGTCAGCGCGGCCAGGGCTACGGTGACGGCGTGCGGGTCGGCCTCCCGCCCCAGCGGATGTGCCGTGAACGCCTCCTCGGGATCGGGGCCGCCCTGGGCGCGCACGCAGGGCAGCATCACGAGCAGGTCGAACCAGGGCGCGGCCAGCAGGGCGTGCGGCCAGTCGACGAACACGACGCCGTCGCCGTCGTCGCCGGTGAGCAGCATGTTGTCGGCGCGCAGGTCGCCGTGCGCGAGGGTGTCGCCGGCGGCGGCCTCGGCCCAGCCGGCGGCGAGTCCGGCGAGCTCGGTCACGTGGGCGCGGGTCCAGGGATCCAGGCGGGCGCGGAGCTCTGCCGCCTCCGGTGCCCTCAGACGCTCCCAGCCGACGAAGGCGTCGGCGAGCGACTCCGCCACGGGCGGAGCGGCGATCGGGGCCGGGGTGAGGGAGCGGCTCAGTTCGGCCACCGCGTCCAGCACCCGCCGCAACTCCCGCTCCCGCCAAGGGACATGCGGCTGACGGCCGGGAACGTCCTCGAAGACGAGGGCGACCCACGTGCCGTCGTCGTAGGTACCGAGGAGCCGGGGCGCGGGGACGGCCGGGGGCAGCGCGGCGGCGTTACGGGCCTCGGCCCGGTGCAGGCCCGGGCTGTCCGGGTTGGTCTCGGCGCTGACGGCCTTGACGAAGGCCCGGTGGCCCGCGGCGGTGCGCAGGCGGGCGGCGACGCCCGGGGAGAAGCCGCCGGGCTGGGTGGCGGCGTGGGTGACGGGGGCGCCGAGGAGGTCCGCGACGCCGTCGCGTACGGCCCCCGGAAGATCTTCCCAGGGGGTACGGACGCCTGTGGCGGGCGGGGCGGAGGACGGCATGCGCCTCATGGTGGGGGACGCACGCGTCCACGCGCCAAGGATTTCCAGGCCGACGACCAGACCGTCGGGTCCGTCCGCACGAAACTCATCCCGGGGGTGTCCCAAACGCGGGCGACTTCACGTGGATCACGTTGGTGTCGCTCTCCGGCGCACAGCCGACGTCCTTGCAGACGAGACGGATGTCCCCCTTGCTGTCCTCCGCCTCGGTCGTGTTGCTCATCGGTCCCCCGGTCCCCTGATCGACCATGCTGCCCGACGGCAGCAGCCCAGCGGTTCTTCCGGGGCCGCTGGTTCGAACCTAAGCCCCTCACCCCCGGGTCAGCGACAGCAGCTCCCTCGCCGGGCCCGTCGGACGGTGGCCCGTGGGCCAGACCGCGCGCAGGTCGCGGGCCAGGGACACGCCTTCGACCGGGACGCTCACCAGCCTCCGCATCGCCAGCTCCTCCCCCACCGCCAGTTCGCTCAGCACCGCCGGACCGGCCCCGCTGACCGCGGCCGCCTTCACGGCCGTGGTGGACGAGAGCTCGATCAGCGGACGGGCCAGGCCCCCCAACGCCGTGTCGAGGACCTGCCGGGTGCCAGAGCCCTCCTCCCGGAGGATCAAGGGGGTCGCGGCGAGTTCCGAGGCCTCCAGGGGGCGCCTGCGGCGCGCCCAGGGGTGGCCGGGGGCCGTCACGACGATCAGCCGGTCGTGGGCTATGACCACGGAGTCCAGACCCGTGGGGACGGTCAGTCCCTCCACGAAGCCGAGGTCCGCCTCGTCGGAGAGCAACCGCTCCGCCACGGCGGCCGAGTTGCCCGCGAGGAGGGACACCGCGGTGTCCGGCCGTTCGGCACGCAGGGCGAGGAGCCAGCCCGGCAGCAGGTACTCGGCGATCGTCATGCTCGCCGCCACCCTGAGCCGGGAGTCACGGCGGTCGCGGAGTGCCTGGGCCCCGATGTCGAAGGCCTCCGCCGCCTCCACGATCCGCCGCGCCCAGTCCGTCACCAGCGCGCCCGCGTCCGTGAGCCGGGAGCCGCGCGGCGAGCGGTCCACCAGCGCCACCCCCAGCTGGCGTTCCATGGAACGGATCCGGCTGCTGGCGGCCGGCTGGGTGATGCCCAGCTCGCGCGCCGCCGCGCCGAGGCTGCCGAGCCGAGCGACCGCCAGCAGCAGTTCGAGCGCTCCGAGATCCGGCACCCGGTGCGCCAGCGTGCCACCTGCGCCGGTCCGGACGTCCTTCTGCCCGGAACCCTGCCCCGCACCCTGTGCCGCGCCATGCCCCGTACGGCTGCTCATAAAGGAACCTTATGTCCTGATGGGGACGTACCCCGTGGCCGCCCTGCTCGGGCGGGTCAGCGGAGAGCTGCTCGCAGGCCGTCGGGCAGCACGTCCCCGGCGCAGGTGTCCCGGCCGAGGACCATCCAGGGGCGGCGCCAGATCGGTACGACGGCCGTGACGCGGTCGTCGGCCTTTCGGCGCCTGCCACCCGCCTCCGCCTCGTCCAGCCGGCGCGGCCGTGCCCCGCGACCCGCCTACCGCTTCCGGTTCCGCACGGCCTCGATGTGCTCCGCCACGGCGACGACGACCACCCGGGTGTCCGGCACGGTCGCCCGCCAGCGGTGGCGGACCCCGCCGGTGAGGTACAGGGTGTCGCCGCGGCCCAGGCGGTAGGCGCGGCCCTCGGCCTCTATCTCCACGGCGCCGTCGGCGACGAACATCAACTGGTCGTTGCGGTACTGGATTTCCCGGCCGGCCTCGTGACCGCCGGTGAACTCCGTGGCGTGCATCTGGTGGTGGCCGCGCACCAGGGAGCGGGAGCGCGGCTCGGGGCCGGCCGCCTGGCTGTCGTCGGCCCGTACGACGTCCACGCTGCACGCCGGGTCGGCGGCGGCGAGGAGTTCGACGGCCGTGGTGCGCAGGGCGTCGGCGACTTTCTCCAGGGAGCCGGTGCTGGGCCGCGCGCGGTCGTTCTCGATCTGGCTCAGGAACGGGACCGACAGGCCGCTGCGCTCGGCCACGACGGCGAGCGTCAGATCGAGGGACCGGCGGCGGCGCCGCACGGCCGCGCCCACCCGAAGGGGCTGTTCTTTGTGGTCGCCCATCGCTCCGGCTCCCTCCTTCGCTCGTCGGAACCGTTGATGCCCTGCCGAGTTCTCTGATGAGTTCTCTGCACCCTACGCATGTTCGGCAAACCGTTTCATGTGGCCGTCACATCGAGGACACCGGGCGTCACACGCGACCTGACAGTTCGCGCCAGTCGGCCGGCCCGGGGACGGGCCGGGCCGAAGTCCGTCCGCGCCGTTTCCGAGTCCTATTCAGTTCAATGCGCGCGCGGCCGTGAGTGTTCCCGCTCGTCGTGGGCTTCCCACCACAACGGCTCGGGTGAGGACATGGCTCTGCGTGGTTGGCTGAATCCTTACCGTGGCGACGGCACGCCGAAGGGCCCTGGCCCGGATGACACGCGTACCTTCTCGATCGGGGTCGGGGAGGGAGCGGTGTCGGCCCCCGCCGGTCACCCGGGGACCTGTGCGGCATGATGCGAGGCGTGACCGGACGACTGATGCTCCTCGACACCGCCTCGCTGTACTTCCGCGCCTATTTCGGCGTCCCGGACTCCGTGAAGGCCCCGGACGGCACCCCGGTGAACGCCGTGCGCGGGCTGCTGGACTTCATCGACCGGCTGGTCAAGGACCACCGGCCGGACGAACTGGTGGCCTGTATGGACGCCGACTGGCGCCCGCAGTGGCGGGTCGACCTGATCCCCTCCTACAAGGCGCACCGCGTCGCCGAGGAGCACGAGACCGGACCGGACGAGGAGGAGGTGCCGGACACCCTCTCGCCGCAGGTGCCGGTCATCGAGGCCGTGCTGGACGCGCTCGGCATCGCACGGGTGGGCGTCGCGGGCTACGAGGCGGACGACGTGATCGGCACGTTCACCGCGCGGGCGAAGGGCCCGGTCGACATCGTCACCGGCGACCGCGACCTCTACCAGTTGGTGGACGACGCGCGCGGGGTGCGGGTGCTCTATCCGCTCAAGGGCGTCGGCACCCTGCAGATGACCGACGAGAGCTGGCTGCGCGAGAAGTACGGCGTCGACGGACGCGGGTACGCCGATCTGGCACTGCTGCGCGGCGACCCCAGCGACGGCCTGCCGGGCGTGCCGGGCATCGGGGAGAAGACCGCGGCCAAGCTGCTGGCCGAGTTCGGCGATCTGGCCGGGATCATGGCGGCGGTCGACGACCCGAAGGCGAAGCTCACGCCGTCCCAGCGGGGGCGGCTGGACGAGGCGCGCCCCTACGTCGCCGTCGCGCCGAAGGTGGTGAAGGTCGCCGACGACGTGCCGCTGCCGGACATGGACACGACTTTGCCCCACGCGCCGCGCGACGGAGCGACACTGGAGGCCCTGGCGGAGCGCTGGGGGCTGGGCGGATCGCTGCAGCGGCTGTTGCTCACACTGAGCACGTAAGCATTGTTTTCGCTTGTCGGAATGACTTTCGCGGTGGCGGAAAGTCATGCTCGTCAAAAGAGGTCGCTCAACCTCTCACAGGGGGAGCATCATCGGGGGCAGGGATGCTAACTTAGGTAAACCTAACCATAGCAAAATGGGAGGCCGCCATGGCAGAACGTCCGGCACGGAAACCCCGTAAGCCCCACTCCGCGCAGGTCGTCCGTACGGAACGGCTGACTCCGCACATGCAGCGGGTGGTGCTCGGCGGTGACGGGCTGGCCGACTTCACGGCGGGCACCTGCACCGACCACTACGTGAAACTCCTCTTCGGCCCCGAAGGCGTGACCTACCCGGAGCCCTTCGACCTGGAGCGGATCCGTGCCGAGTTCCCGCGCGAGCAGTGGCCCGTTACCAGGACCTACACCGTGCGGGGCTGGGACGCCGAACAGCGCGAACTGACCCTGGACTTCGTCATCCACGGCGCCGAGGGCCTCGCCGGGCCGTGGGCGGTGCGCGTGCAACCGGGTGAGACCGTCCGCTTCATGGGCCCCGGCGGCGCCTACGCCCCCGACCAGGAGGCCGACTGGCATCTCCTCGCCGGCGACGAGAGCGCTCTGCCGGCGATAGCCACCGCGCTGGAATCACTGCCCTCCGGCACCCTGGCGCACGCCTTCATCGAGGTCAGCGGCCCCGAGGAGGAGCAGAAGATCGACTCCGACGTGGCGGTCACCTGGCTGCACCGCGGGGAGCGGCCCGTCGGCGAGATGCTCGTCGAGGCCGTCCGCGCGCTGGAGTTCCCCGAGGGCCGCCCGCACGCGTTCGTGCACGGCGAAGCCGCCGCGGTGAAGGAACTGCGCCGACTGCTCCGCGTCGAGCTCGAGATCCCCCGCGAGGACCTGTCGATCTCCGGCTACTGGCGGCTCGGCCACAACGAGGACGGCTGGCAGGCCTCGAAGCGGGAGTGGAACGCACGCGTGGAGGCGGAGCAGGAGGGCTCGGCGCCGGCGGCCTGAGTCCGGCGAAGGCGGCCCGCACTCGTGGCGCGGGCCGCACTCGCGAGACCCCGAGGGGCACACCGACCGTCGATGCGGACCGCCGGGGCCGCCGCGACGCCTACACCGACCGCTGGTACGACCGGAACGTCCGGATCGACAGCCACACCGCGGCCGCCGCCAGCGCGAGCAGCGCCCCGCCGCGGCCGAGCACCACGCCCAGGTCGGGGTGGGCACCGAGCGCCGAACGGCCCGCGACCATCGCCCAGTCGAGCGGGTTGAAGTCCGCCACGTGCCGTATCCACGAGGGCATCCGGGCCGGAGCCATGAAGGCGGAGGACAGGAAGGTCAGCGGCAGCAGCAGGAAGGTGTTGACGCCGATGATCGACTCCCGCTCCCGCACCAGCATGCCCAGCGCGTTGGACAGCGCCCCGAACACCGTGCCCAGCAGGACGGCGGCGGCGATGAGGACCGCGACACCGGTGACACCGCCCGGGTAGTCCGCGCCGCCCAGCAGACCGAGCAGCACGATGACGCCCGACTGCAGGGCGATGACGATGCCGTTGTGCACGACATTGCCGTTCATCAGTGCGGCCCGGCTGGCCGGGGTGGTCAGGAAGCGGTTCAGCGTGCCGCGCTGGATCTCCTCCAGCGTGCCCATGCCCGACCACATGCCGACGCCCAGCGCGCTCATCACGACCACGCCCGGCACCAGGTAGTCCAGGTAGGAGGTCGTCCCGAAACCGCCGAGTTCGACGACGTTCTTGAACGAGCCGCCGAAGAGGAACAGCCAGATCACCGGTTGGACCAGCGTGATCACGGCGTACGCGGGCTGCCGGGCGAACACCATGAGCTGACGCTGCGTCATGAACCAGGTCTGGGTGACGACGGTGTTCATCGGCCGCCTCCGGCGAGGGCGGGGGCCTCGGCGGCACCGGCTCCGGAACCCGCCCCGGCGTCCGCCTCGGCGTAACGGCGGCCCGCGTAGCGCAGGTACACGTCGTCGAGGGAGGGCCGGGCCACGGTCGCGGTGGCGACGGCGACCCCGGCCCGCTCCAGCGCACCCAGCAGGGCCGGCAGGGCGGCGGCCCCGTCGTCGGTGCGGACACTCACCCGGCGCCCGTCGCACAGCACCTCATGGACGCCCGGCAGCGCGCCGAGCGCGCCGTCCAGCAGGGTGCGGCCCGCCTCGCCGAGAGGCGAACGCAGTTCCACGTGCACGGCGTCGCCGCGGAGTTCGCCCTTGAGGGAGTCCGGGGTGCCGGTGACGACGATCCGGCCGCGGTCGACGATGGCGACGCGCTCGGCGAGCCGGTCGGCCTCCTCCAGGTAGTGCGTGGTGAGCAGGATGGTGAGCCCCTCCTCACCGGCCAGCCGGCCCAGCTCGTCCCACATCGCGGTGCGGGCCTCGGGGTCCAGGCCGGTGGTGGGCTCGTCGAGGAAGAGCACCTCCGGCCGGTGCACCAGGCCGAGTGCCACGTCGAGCCGGCGCCGCATACCGCCGGAGTAGCCCTTGACCGGCCGCCGGGCGGCCTCGGTGAGGGTGAACCGGTCGAGCAACTCCGAGACCCTGTGCTCGAGTTCGGCGCCCCTCATGCCGTGGAGGCGGCCTTGCAGGCGGAGGTTCTCGCGGCCGGTGGCGACCGGGTCGGCGCCGGAGTTCTGGGCGACCACGCCGATCGCGCGGCGGACCCGGTCCGGGTGACGCAGCACGTCGTGCCCGGCGACCGTCGCCGAGCCGGAGTCGGGGCGGGCCAGGGTGGTGAGGATCTTGACGGTGGTGGACTTGCCTGCGCCGTTGGGGCCGAGGAGTCCGAAGACGGTACCGGTCTCGACGGTGATGTCCAGGCCGGCCAGGGCGGTGACGCCGCCCTGGTAGGTCTTGATCAGCTGACGCGCCTCCACCGCGGGCGCACGGGTCGTACTCATCACGATGCTGCTCTCCTGTGTGAGCGGAAATGACTGCTGATCCGCCGAAGGAGCACCGGGCTATCCTGGGTGTGCCGCACCTCGATCGCCTGGAGCTGCCTCACGGCGGGTTCAGTTCGGGGTTCGAGACCCCGGCGGGCCTGCTGCAACAGTCCTGCCGGGGTCTTTCTCATGTGGTGAACTCTGCGGGCAGCTCCCCCGTCTCATGGAAAAGGCGCCACCGCTCGACGCCGGGCAGCGAGCCCTTCCTGATCTCCTCGAGGAAACCGCCGACCCACTCGACCTGTGCCTCGATCATGTGCAGTTGGTACTCGACCTCGACGAGAAAGAGCCTCGGCACGGTCTCGGACACCTTCTCGAGGCCGCCCCGGCCGCTCGCCAACTGCACCTCCAGCGAGCTCAGCCGGGTCTCCAACAGCCGCACCACCTCGTCCGGCGGCAGCGCCGCCATCAGCGAGAGCGCCGTCTCGAAGATGGGGTACTCCTTCGCCGGTATGGCGATCAGGTCGGCAAGCCACTCGGTCATCTCCTCGCGCCCGGCCTCGGTGAGGCCGTAGACCGTGCGCTCGGGACGGTTTCCCTGCCGCTCCACACCGGTCACCTCGACGAAGCCGTACTTCTCGAGGTTCTGCACGACCGTGTAGAGCGAGCCGTAGTTGGTCTTGGTGCTGGTGTCCTTCCCCTGACTGCGCAGGGTCTGGGCGATCTCGTACGGATGCATCGGCTTCTGCCAGAGCGTCGTCATCACGGCCAGAGCCAGCGGGTTGCCGAGCTTGCGGCGCTTCCTCGCCATGGCGACCACCTCCCCGTACCGACCTCGCATCCGAATATCCGCGTCCGAACATATCGCGTCCCTCCCGACCCGGTCAATGGATGCGATATAACGCGATCGAGTGAAGCCGGCGAAGGCGTGAGGACTTGGGCCCGCCCCGGACACGACGGCGTGACGCTCCCGAAACAGCCCGTCCCTAATTTCTGTCGCCCGACAGGAATTCGCGCCCAAGGCAGGTGCCGCCGTGACGACCACCTCTCCGTCCGACGTACGTCCCGACCCGCCGCACTCCCCCGCCGCCTCCGACGACGGCTCCCTCGCCGAGTTCGGCTACCGCCAGGAACTGCACCGCAGCCTGGGCAGGTACGCCTCGTTCGCCGCCGGGTTCTCCTTCATCTCCGTACTGACGACCGTCTTCCAGTTCTTCGCCTTCGGGTACGCCTTCGGCGGCCCGGTCTTCTTCTGGGCCTGGCCGGTGGTGCTGGTCGGACAGCTGCTGGTGGCCGCCTGCTTCGCGGAACTGGCCGCGCGCTATCCGATCTCGGGCGCGATCTACCAGTGGTCCTCGCGGCTGTCGACGCCTTCGTTCGGCTGGTTCGCGGGCTGGATCATGGTGATCGGGCAGATCGTGGTGGTCGCGGCGGCCGCGCTGGCGCTGCAGATGGTGCTCCCGGCGATCTGGTCCGGCTTCCAGCTGGTCGGCACCGACCCCTCGCCCGTCTCCCCCGACGGCGCGGCCAACGCGGCACTGCTCGGCGTGATCCTGCTGGTGCTCACGACCCTCGTGAACGTCGTCGACAACCGCGTGATGTCGGTGATCAACCGGGTCGGGGTGACCGCCGAGATCATCGGTGCCGTCCTCATCGTCGTCCTGCTGCTCACCCACTCCGAGCGCACGCCCGGCATCACCTTCCACACCACGGGCGCGGCCCAGTCCGGTCTGTTCGGGGCGCTGGCGGTGGGCTCGTTCACCGCCGCCTACGTGATGATCGGCTTCGACAGCGCGGGCGAGATGAGCGAGGAGACCCACAACCCCCGCCGCACGGCGCCCCGCACGATCCTCACGGCGCTCGGCGCGGCCGGTCTGCTCGGCGGGCTGATCGTGCTCGGCGGACTGCTCGCCGCGCCCAGCCTCACCGACGGGCATCTCGGCGTCGACGGGCTCAGCTACGTCCTCACCAGCAGCCTCGGCGACGGCGTCGGCAAGGCGCTCCTCGCGGACGTCGTGATCGCCATCGCGGTGGCCACGCTCGCCATCCAGACGGCGGCCTGCCGGATGCTGTTCTCCATGGCCCGCGACGGTCAGCTCCCGTTCTCCGCCCGCCTCGCACGCGTGAACCCCCGCACCGGCATGCCGAGCGCCCCGGCCCTGGTCGTCGGCGTCCTCGCGGCGGCCCTCCTGCTGCTCAACTTCGCCTCACCGGACGCCTTCCTGGCCATCGGCACCACCTGCATCGTGATGCTGTACCTGGCGTACGCGATGGTCACAGGCCCGCTCCTGGTCCGCCGGCTGCGCGGCGGCTTCCCCTCGTCGGGCACGGAGTCGTCGGGCACCGAGTCGCCCGGCACGGACGAGACCGGCGCCCCCCTGTTCTCCCTGGGCCGCTGGGGCGTCCCCGTCAACGCCCTCGCGCTGCTCTACGGCCTGCTGATGACGGTCAACCTGGCCTGGCCCCGGGCCGCGGTGTACGACCCGGCGGGCGGGCACTGGTACTTCCAGTGGTTCACCGTGCTGTTCCTGCTGGTCAGCGTGGGTGCCGGAGCCCTGTACCGGTGGCGGAGCGCACAACGCGCGCACTCGGCTGAAAAACCCGCTCCGGCTCTCCCGGAACCGATTCGATAGCCGCCGCGGCCGTGTCCTCCTCGGTCAGCCAGAAGCCGAGGTACTCGTCGAGAGTGATCGACGGCTTCGAGTGCCCGAGGCGGACCTGAACCAACTTCACGTTCTCCCGCTTCGTGATCGGCGTCGTGGCGTAAAGTCCCGAAGACTGTGAAGCGTGCACTTCTTCGGGACACGCACGTCTGTCATGCGGACCATCGTTGTGGGAGCCGGCGCCGTCGGCCTGGCAGCCGCCATCACCGCGCCGCTTCGCCCGCCGGTGACCGGCCCCGGCCCCCCACTACCGACCGTTTTCCCTCATCCAGATCCCAGGAGTCCCTTCATGAGCGCCCCGCGGATCCTCCCGGCGCAGGCGGGGTCTGCCCGCCAGGGTGGTCCACAGGTGGTGCGAGGGGACGTCGTCCTCGGGGAGTCGGGCGATCATGTAGCGGACGCAGCGTTCGATCTTGACCCGCCACAGGCGGGCCGCCTCGTTTCCATCGGCGTTGCACAACGCGTCGTAGACGGCGGTGTCCTCGTCGGCGATGGTGTCACAGGCCTGGCTGTAGTCCATGTCCAGAACCGTGACGAACATGCGCAGGCGGGCCGTGAGGCGTTCGAAGGTGCGGGCCGCCTGCGGGAGGTCCGCGGTACGGGCGAGGGCGTCCTGGAACCACAGGTCGACTTCACGCATGCGGGCGTGATCGCCGTCCCGGGCGGCGGCGTGGACCTCCGCCAGGGCCGCTGAGGCCGGAGCGAGGTGCTCGCGGCCGAGCATGGCGACGCGGCGGATGAGCAGCGTACCGAGGCCGGCGCGCAGGGCGTAGAGATCGAGGACGTCCTTCGGCGTGACGGCGGGGACGGCGGTCGCGCCGTCCGGGAGCAGGTCGAGCATGCCCTCTTCGGCCAGCGCCCGCAGCCCCGCGCGGATGACCCGGCGTGAGAGGCCGAGGCGGACCGCGAGCGGCGCCTCCCGGACGCGGTCGCCAGGCCGGTGAGAACCGGCGAGGAGGGCTTCGCGCAGCAGGCCTACGACGGGGTCGGTGGTGATGGGAGCGCCGGGCGGAGCGTCGGGGGAGGTGATCCGGGGCGTCGTGGGGACGTCCGGGTGGGCGGCCGCGCGCCCGTCGGGGGCGTTCGAGTCGTTGTCAGGGCCGCAGATGGCCGGGATGTCGTACGGCGGGCGCGGAGCGGCGATCCGGGTGAAGGCAGCTGCGGAGGGCGTCCACGTGGTGGACCAGGTCAGCAGGGCCTCGCGCAGGCGGGGCAGGTCGGGTGCGGCCTCGCGAGGGAGCTGGGCGCCGGCGGCGAGGAGGCGCCGGGTCTCGTCGGTCCACGTCGCCGGGGTGGGTGCGCGGTGCCAGCGCAGGCGCGGGGGCGGCAGCCCGGCCGTGTCCGGCCGCTCGGGGGTGCCGCACGCCTCCGCCGGTACGCCGTGCGCCAGCAGGTGCACGAATGTCCCGGCACCCGCTGCCGACGTCACCTGCTCCAGGAACGCGCGCAGAGCCGGGTGGTCCGTCCAGGGCGCGTCCTGCGTGTGCTGCTTGCCCCGCAGCGCTGCGAAGGCGCAGGCCACCGCCAGTACGTGGGATGCCTTCCCGTCCTGGCCGAACAGCCGGCCCGTGGCGGTCGCCGCAGAGGTGCGTACGGCCCCGCCGCCGCCCGCCCGGGCTGTCACGGCGAGCACGCACACCGGCGGGGCCACGAACAGACCGACCATCTCCTCGGCGTGGTCCGGCAGGGACCACGCCCGGCGCGGCCCGACCGTGGCGCGCGCCCCCGGCTGGACGCGGTGAGTCCGCCAGATCCGGCTCACCGTGCTCTGGCTCAGGCCGGTCTCGGCCGCCATGGAACGGGTCGACCAGATCTGCCTCGCACCAGCCGGTGGCGGGGCGAGTGTGCGGCCGAGGACGTGCGCCACGGTGTCGTCGTCGGCAGCGGGAGGCCGGCCGGGACGGGGTTGCTCGTCCAGGCCGTCCAGCCGTTCGGCGAGGAAGCGTGCGCGCCACTTGCCGACCATGTCGCGCGAGATACCGAGGCGTTGGGCCACGGCGGTATTGGTGGGCTCGTCCGCGCACGCCAGCACGATCTGCGCACGCAGGGCCCGCGCCTGTGAGCAGGAGCGGCTGCGGGTCCTGAGCAGCAACGCGGCCCGTTCGTCCTCGGTGAGGATCACGGCGTTGCGGGGACGGCCGGCCATGACGGCAACCGTAGCCGAATTTCTGAATCAGAGGTGCCCCGGCATCCGCGGGACAGCGGGGGTGTTGTTGGCGGCCCGTGGCCCTCACATACTTCGCTGGCACCGGGTGCCGCGCTCCCGGGAGCCCGCGCCGATGACGCTCGCCGGGCAGCACGCACGACGGCTGAAAGACATCAACCCCGACCTGGACCGGACCTGCCCCCACCTGGGCCAGGTCCGGGAACCGCTCCCAGAGGTTGTGATGACCGCAGACGCAGGGAACAGACTGAAAGACGTAGTGATCGTCGGAGGCGGCATCGCGGGACTGGCCGCGGGCTGGCGGCTGCGGCACTGGGACACGCTCCTGCTCGAGTCGGAGGGACGGGTCGGTGGACGCATCCGATCGGAGCGCCGCGGACCGTACTGGCTCAACTGGGGCGGGCACGTCTACGCCGGCGGGAACTCCGCCACGTCCTGGCTCCTCGGCGACACCGGCATCGATTCGACCCCGGTGACGGGATCGCTGGCCGGGCTGGCCATGAACGGCAAGCTGCTCCTCAAGGGCCGGGTGGAGAGTTACCCGTTCCGGATCCCCATGCCGTGGTCCGCCCGCGTCGGGATGGTGAAGGCCGGTGCCAAGGTCGCGCTGGCCGTCACCCGATACGCCAGGATCGTCCAGCGGCGGCCCGGCGAGGACGAAGCCACCCGACAGCAGCGGGTCTACGACTTCATGAACGACCGCACCTTCGCCGATTTCGTCGGCGACCTGCCCGAAGACGCCGAAGCACTGTTCAAGCCCACGGTGACCCGGTCAGCCGCCGACATGGACCAGCTCTCCGCCGGTGCCGGCGTCGGCTATTTCAGCCTGGTCTGGAGCGTCGGTGGCGGCCTCTCCCAAAGCATCCTCGGCGGGCCGTCCACCCTCACCGAGAGCATCGCCGCAGCCCTGTCGGACCGGGTGCGGTTGAACGCGGCCGTCGACGAGATCGTCCAGAAGAAGGACTCGGTCGTCGTCCGTTACCGGCAGGACGGAGCCGAGAAGGAGGTCGAGGCGCGCTGCGTGGTCCTGGCCACTCCCGCGACCGTCAGCCACCGGGTCGCGGTCGATCTCGACCGCGACGTCCGGGAGGCCCTGTCGAAGATCGTCTACGGCCCGTACGTGAGCGCGGCGTTCCTCACCGACGAGACCGAGCGTCAGGTCTGGGACGACGCCTACGCCATCGCGACGCCGAAGCGGTCCTTCAACGTCGCGCTGAACCTCTCGAACATCGCGCGCGGTCTCGAGCCGGAACGCCGGCCCGGCAGCAGCCTCATGGTCTTCTCGCCCGGCAGTCTGGCGCGCACGCTCCTCGAACTCGACGATGACGAGATCCGCCGGACCTACCTCGACGAGCTCGGCCAGGTCCTGCCGGGCTTCGCCGACAAGGTCGTCGAAGCCGAGGTCCAGCGCTGGCCCACAGGCGCGCCCTACTGCTTCCCCGGTCGTGGGCAGCTGCAGCAGACGCTGACTCGCCGCACCGGCCGGGTGCTCCTGGCCGGTGACTACCTCGGCACCCTCTACACCGAGACCGCGATCCAGACCGGCCTGTCCGCCGCGCAGGAGGCCCGGAGCCTGCTGGCCACCGACCGGCAGGCCACCCGGCACGGCCTGGCGCCGGTGGACGCGGTCACGTAGATCCGCCGCCCCGTCCGGAGCCCCGACTGCTCCGGTGCGGCAAACCCATGAGCCTGGCATCCGCGCCCCCGGCCGATACCTGCCCACAGCTTTACCTGAGGGTTCACCTGAGGAGACTCGAGAATGTCGTCACAGCTGAGCGGTGTCCTGACCGCACTTGCCTCACCGTTCACGTCGGACGGGGAGATCGACGAGAAAACACTGCGCCGCCTGGTCGACCGCAGCGTCGACGGCGGGGTCGACGGCGTCGTCGCCTGCGGATCCACCGGTGAGTTCGCGGCGATGAGCGGCGCGGAACGGCGCAGGGTGGTCGAGACCGTTGTCGACCAGGTGGCCGGACGTGTCCCGGTCATCGCGCAGACCGGCGCGTTGAGCACCAAGGAGGCGGTCGAACTGTCCCTCCACGCGCAGGCCGCCGGAGCTTCGGTCCTGATGGTGGTCGCCCCGTACTACGAGCCGCTCACTCTCGACGAAACGCTGCGCTACCTGCGCACCGTCGCCGACGCCGTGGACATTCCGATCATGCTCTACAACCTGCCCGGGGCCACCGGTGTCAATCTCTCGCCGGACACCGTCGGACGGCTCGCCCGCGAGGTCGAGAACATCCGGTACATCAAGGACACCAGCGCGGACATGGCTCAGGCCGGGCAGCTGATCCAGCGCCACGGCGACGTCATCTCCACCTTCGTCGGCTGGGACAGCCTTCTCCTGACCGCGATCTCCGAGGGCGCCGCCGGTGTCATGGCAGGGACCGCGAACGTGATGCCGGCCGAACTCGTCTCGATCCACCGTGCCTTGCGCGACGGCGAACTCGAACGCGCGCGATCCGAGTGGGCACGGATCTACCCGCTGATGGACGCGATCATGACCGCTCCGTTCATTCCGGCGGTCAAGGCAGCCCTGGGGGCAGCCGGATTCCCCGTCGGAAGCCCCCGTGAGCCGGTACTCGGCCTCGACGCCGCCACAACGGCCAGGATCTCCTCCCTGGTCAAGGAGCTTCCACAGCTGTCGGCAGCCTCCGGCCTCACGACAGCCACGGCTGCACACGCAGCGGGCGCGCCGCCTCTGATCTCCGCTGCCGACCTCCCTCCGGCCCGGCATTTCGTCGACGGGACGTTCATCGACGGATCGCCCGAGCGCGTCATCGACGTGGTCGACCCGAGCACGGAAAGCGTCATCGCCCGGATTCCCGAGGGAACCCCCGAGGACATCGACCGAGCGGTCGCCGCTGCGGTCGCGGCCAAGGAGCAGTGGGCTCGGCGGGTCCCCAAGGACCGCTCGGAAGTGCTGCACGCCATCGCCGACCGGGTGGCCGAGAACACCGACCTCCTCGTCAGGCTGGAGTCGGCCAACACCGGTAAGCCGCTCGCGGTGTCACGGGACGACGTCGACGGCACCATCGACACCTTCCGCTTCATGGCCGGTGCGTTGCGCGCGACCACGTCCATGGCCGCCGGCGACTACGCCGAGGACCACCTGTCTGTCATTCTGCGTGAGCCGCTCGGGGTGATCGGCGTGATCACCCCCTGGAACTATCCCCTGCTCATGGCGGCCTGGAAGATCGCGCCCATTCTCGCCGCCGGCAACACCCTGGTCATCAAGCCGTCCGAGCAGACCCCGCTGACCACGCTGAAGTTCATCGAACTCGTGGCCGATCTCCTGCCGCGCGGTGTGGTGAACGTGGTGACCGGTTACGGCGCGGTTGCCGGCGCCCGGCTCGCCGAGCACCCGGACGTGGACATGATCGCCCTGACCGGTTCGGTCGCCAGCGGCCGTGCCGTCGCCCGGGCCGCTGCCGACACCCTCAAGCGGGTGCACCTCGAACTCGGCGGCAAGGCCCCGGTCGTGATCTTCCCGGACGCCGATCTCGCCGCTGCCGCATCGTCGCTGCGCGTCGCCGGCTTCTGGAACTCGGGCCAGGAATGCGGGGCCGCGTGCCGCGTACTCGTCCACGAATCGGTCGCCGGGCAGTTCGTCGAGCAGCTCGTCGACGAGGTCCGGGCCCTGGTCGTCGGTGAGCCGCAGGCCGGAGAGGACGTCGAGGTCGGCCCCATGGTCTCGAAGGCGCACTTCGACCGTGTCAGGGGGTACTTGGAGCGGGCGAAGAACGAAGGCGTCCGAGCGGCGACCGGAGGCGGGGCCATCGACAGGCCCGGTTACTTCGTGGCCCCGACCGTGCTGGTCGACGTACCCGAAGGGGCCGAAGTCACGCGCGAGGAGATCTTCGGCCCCGTGGTCACGGTCGAGACCTTCAGCGACGAGGAGGAGGCGGTACGGCGGGCCAACGACGTGCCTCTCGGTCTGTCGGCATCGGTGTGGACCGAGAACGCCCGCCGCAGTCACGACATCGCCGCGCGGCTCGACTTCGGAACCGTCTGGGTCAACTCACATCTGGTGCTGGCCGGCGAAGTCCCCTGGGGCGGATTCAAGGGATCCGGCTACGGCCGGGACCTGTCGATCTACGCGCTGCAGGACTACTCGCGCACCAAGCACGTCATGCACAACCATGGGCGCTGACCCCGTCCTTCCAGAGGATGCGTGGAGGTTTGCGCAGAGTTGGTTTCTTGAGGACGAACGGACTCATCGAGGGGTGGTCGACGGTCACCCCACTGCGGCCCGCCTCCGGCCGGACGGTCCGAAACCCGTCGGCGGGCGACGGGTCAGGGCACGAGAAACTCGCTCCCGGCCGCGTCCTGGCCCCCGTGGCGCGCCCGCCGGATCACCGCCCAGGCGGCTGCGGCATCCTGCACGCCGATGCCGACGCTGCCGTAGAACACGATGTCGTCGGGCTGCTTCCGGGCGGTCGCACGGCCCACGACGACGTCCCCGAGGCCGACGAGGTCCTCCCGTAGGAGGTCTCCCGACCGCAGTGCCGCCACGACCGGCCCGCAGTGCCCTGCAGCGGTGGCGGGGTCGTCGACGACGACGGCTCCCGACCGGCGCAGCACCTCGGGGTCGGCCTCGCAGCGCGTCGGCTCGACGGATCCGACGCTCACCACGGTGCAGCCCTTCGCCAGCCAGGCACCGAGGACAACGGGCGTCTCGCTCAGCGTGCACGCGGCGACGACATGGGCTTCCGCCACCGCCTCCTCGGCAGTCCTGGCGGCTGCCACCTCGATGCCGAGTTCGGCGGCGAGTTCGGCCGCGGCGGCCAGGCTGTTGCCCGGTGTGGGGCTCCAGATGCGCACCGTCCGCAGGGGGCGTACGCGGGCGATGGCACGTACGTGGGCCCGGGCCTGCACGCCGGAGCCGATGACCGCGAGCCGGGTGGCGTCAGGACGCGCGAGGACGGAGACGGCGAGGGCGCTCGCGGCGGCCGTGCGCAGGGTCGTCACCGCCGTCCCGTCCATCACGGCCACGGGGCGGCCGGTTTCCGGATCGAGCGCGGTGATCAGGGCGCTGACGTTGGGCAGTCCGCGCCCGCTGTTGCCCTGGTTGAGGCTGCCGAACTTGCAGACCGCGCCGGTGTCCGCCGACAGGCGGGAGGCGTAGCAGAAGACGATCGAGCCGTCGAAGCGGCTGGGATAGAGGATCTTTTCCGGCAGTTCGGCGGTCCGGTCGCCCAGGGCGGTGAACGCCACCCGCTGGGACTCGATGGCGGTGTCGGGATCGAAGAGCGCCTCCACCTGACGCTCGGACAGGAAGAGGATCTCCTGCGGTGCTTCCGGCATGCGCTCCTGCCTCTTCGTTACGGGGCTCGCTACGGTAACCGGCTCCGGCGTCGGGCGGCGTACGGGCCCTGCGTCGCCGACCGGGCCCGCGTCGGCCGCCGCGGAGGACGCGCCGAGCGACACACCGGCGGCGACGAGCAGGCTTCCCAGCAACTGCCCGGCACCGAAGCTTCCCGTGCCCACCATAGGTGCCGTCAGCGCGGCCGAGACCGGGATCAGGCCGGACAGCAGTGCCATGCCCACCGCGCCGATCCGGTGGATCGCGCCGAACCACAGCACGATACCCAGCACCGTCACGGCCAGGATCTGCCACGCCAGCGCCGCCGCCTCCGCCCCGTCGGGCATCCGCACCCACGCCGAACCGTCGAGGGCCAGGCCCAGTGCGGCCGCCTCCACCGAAGCGATCGCGCACGCGCAGGTGGTCAGCAGCAGTGGCCCCAGCACTCTCAGCACCGGCACGACGAACAGGGCCATGACCACCTCCCCGCCCAGCGCCGCCAGCGACCAGAGCAGACCCGCCGCGTCCGTCCGCCCGAAGCCCTGGACCACCGCGGCGCCCGCCGCCACGACCAGCGCTCCGCAGGCCACCCGGCCCGAGGGGCGTCTCGACTCCATCAGCGGTGCCAGGATCGCCACCACCACCGGTGTGCATCCCACCACGACGCCCGGTACGGCGGGCTCGGCGGTGCGCTCGGCGGAGAGCACCGCCACGTTGAACCCGACCAGGCCCGCCGCCGCCACCATAGTGAGCCGCACCCACAGCCGTGGGGTGAGCCGGCGGACCGGGGCCCATCCGCGCCGGGTGCACAGGACGGCCAGCAGCAGGAACCCGAGGGCGTAGCGCACCGACTGCCCGCCCAGGAACGGGTAGTGCGCCATCACGCTGCTCGCCACGAAGGACATGCCCACCAGGACGGCGGAGGCGGTGCCCATCAGCAAACCGAACCGGTGCGACGGGGTCATCCGCGGCACGGCGACCACCGCACTCGTCACCACCGCGTCGCTTCCCCCCTGTTCATGCCTCGTCGAAAACCGGCACCCCGGGTGCGCGGGTGGCCGCGTCAGGTGGGCGCACCCGCGCGCCGGGGGTGTGTCAGCCGCCGAGATAGGCGCTGACGATCTCCTGGTCCTCGGCCAGCTCGTCCGCGGGACCATGGAGTTTCAGGGAGCCGGATTCCAGAACGTAGGCGCGGTCCGCGACCTCGAGCGCGGCCAGTGCGTTCTGTTCCACGAGCAGCACCGTGGTGCCCTGCTCACGGATCCGGACGATCGTTTCGAAGATGACGTCGACGAGCACCGGGGCCAGTCCCATGGAGGGTTCGTCGAGCAGCAGCAGCTGGGGCCTCGCCATCATCGCCCGCCCGACGGCGAGCATCTGCTGCTCGCCGCCGGACATGGTGCCCGCCTTCTGGTGGATGCGTTCCCGGAGCCGGGGGAAGAGCTCCAGGATCATCTCCCGGTCCTCGGCTATCCCCTCCTTGTCCTTGCGCAGGAACGCGCCCATGTCGAGGTTCTCGTCCACGGTCATCTTGGGGAAGATCCGCCGCCCCTCCGGAGAGTGGGCGATACCGCGCCTGACGACCTCGTGATCGGCCACACCGTTGAGCTTGCCGCCCTGGAAGGTCACCGTGCCGCGCCGCACCGGCAGCAGGCCGGAGATCGCCCGCAGAGTGGTGGACTTGCCTGCGCCGTTGGAGCCGATGAGGGTGACGATCTCGCCGGGGTAGACGGTCAGCGACAGGCCCTTCACCGCCGCGATGTTGCCGTAGTAGACGTGGATCTCGTCGAGTTCGAGCATCGGCTCGCGCGTCTCGGTCACGCCGTTGGCGCCGCTCATATCTTCTTGTCCCTTCCGGACTTCCCGAGATACGCCTCGATCACCCGCTGGTCGTTCCTGATGTCGTCAGGGCCGCCTTCGGCGATCTTCTCTCCTCTGTCGAGGACCGTGATCCGGTCGGAGACCTGCATGACGACGCTCATGTCGTGCTCGATGAGCAGGACCGAGAGGTCCTTCTCGTCACGCAGCCTGTGCACGAACGAGGTGAACGTCGCCGACTCCTGCGGATTCATCCCGGCGGTCGGCTCGTCCAGCAGCAGGACGCTCGGGTCGAGCGCGAGCGCGCGGGCGATCTCCAGCCGACGCTGGTCGCCGTAGGAGATGTTGCGTGCGTACTCGCCCGCGAACTTGCCGATGCCGACGAATTCCAGCAGCTCCCGGGCGGTCTCCTGGGCCTCCCGCTCCTCGCGGCGCTGCCGGGGGGTTCGCACGATGGTGTGGAAGGGCCCCGCCCGCAGCTTGGAATGCATGGCGACCTTCACGTTCTCCTCGGCCGTCATCAGGCCGAAGAGCCGGATGTTCTGGAACGTACGGGCCATGCCGAGGGCGGCGATCTTGTGCGGGACCAGAGTGGTGATGTCCCGGTCGCCGAGGACCACCCTGCCGCTGGTCGCCCGGTACAGGCCGGTGAGCACGTTGAAGAACGTCGTCTTGCCGGCGCCGTTGGGCCCGATCAGGCTGACCACGGACTGCTCGGGGATGGTGAAACTGACGTCGTTGACCGCCACCAGGCCGCCGAACTGCACCGTGATGTGGTCGGCGCGCAGCTTCAGCCCGGTCTCGGTGTTCCGGGGTGCTGTCTGCGGAGTCGTCATGCCTTCTCCCCTGCTCCGTCGGTGGCGATGACGGCTTCCAGGTCCTCGTCCAGTTCGGGTGCCGCTTCCTCCATGTCTGCGTGCAGCGACTCCATGTCGGTCCGGCTGGGTTCCTTCAGGATCAGTCGGGTGCGGGATTCGGGCAGGATGCCCTCGCGCCGGAACAGCATCATCAGGACGAGGATGCCGCCGAACAGCAGAAAGTTGTACGAGGGGAAGTTGACGTTCGTCCCGAACTGCTCGTTGAAGGACGTGCCGAACTGCGGCAGCCCGGTGGAGTTGATCCAGGCGAGCACGAGCGCGCCCAGGATGACGCCCCAGACGTTGCCCATGCCGCCGAGCACGACCATCGCCAGCAGGGTGATGGAGATCGAGAAGTTGAACCGGTCGGGCAGAACACCGTTGACGTGCGTGGCGAAGGCGACTCCGCCGAGGCCTCCCGCCACCGCGCCGACCGCGTAGGCCGCGAGCTTGGTGCGCATCAGCGGCACGCCCATCATGCTCGCGGCGAGTTCGTCCTCGCGGATGGCCAGCCAGGCGCGGCCCAGCCGGCCCTCGCGCAGCCGCAGCGTGATGAAGACGACGAGCGCGGCGATCCCTACGAAGATCAGGTACTTCCACACCAGGTCGAACGGCCCGAGCTTGGTGGAGCCGATGGCGATCGGGTCGACCGGGGTGATGCCCAGGGCGCCGTTGGTCAGGTTGAAGCCACCGATGTCGTCGCCGTTCAGGAAGACCTGCGGGATGATCTCACCGAAGCCGAGCGTCACGAGCGCGAGGTAGTCGCTCTTCAGGCGCAGGGTGGGCGCGCCGATGATCACGCCCCACAGTGCGCAGAACGCTCCTCCGACGATCAGCACCAGCCAGAAGCTGATGTGGATGCCCGGCCCGGACGCGCCGCCGAAGAAGTTGAAGTTGACATCGTAGAACTTGCCGGACATCAGCCAGCCCGCGACGTAGCCGCCGATGGCCCAGAAGGCGACGAAGCCCAGGTCCAGCAGGCCGGCGTAGCCCACCACGATGTTCAGACCGAGTGCGCAGATCACCCACACCAGCGCCTCGTTGACCGAGGTGAGCGGCAGCCAGTTACGGAAGAACGTCTGGCCGCCGGGTCCGAGGTTGGGGATCATGTAGTAGTAGGCCAGGAACACCAGGACCGCCGCGGCGGTGTATCCCAGCGGCCACCGCAGCCGGTGCGGTACGGATACGGATATGGAAGCCATGGGCTACACCTTCTCCGTGGTCGGTCGGCCCAGCAGGCCTTCGGGCTTGAAGACCATGAGCAGGATGAGGATGGTGAAGACCACTGTCTGGGACCACTTCTGGTGGAACCCGTAGGGCAGGCCGTCGTTGAAGCCCTGGATGACGCCGATCAGCAGGCCGCCCAGCACCGCGCCGGAGATGTTGCCGATGCCGCCGAGGACCGCGGAGGTGAAGGCGATGAGCCCCATCTGGTAGCCCAGGTTGTACGCCGTGGTGCCCACGACCTGCTGGTACATCACGCCCGCGGTGCCGGCCAGCGCCCCGCCGATCAGGAAGGTGAAGGAGATGGTCCGGTTCACGTTGACGCCCATGAGCCGGGCGGCGTCCTGGTCCTGGGCGACGGCCCGCATCGCCTTGCCCTGCCTGGTGCTGGTGACGACCCACTTCAGCAGCAGCAGGACGGGCACGGTCACCGCGATGACGGCCAGCAGGCTGTAGTCGACGGTGAAGCCGCCGAACCCGAAGGATCCTTCGGGGAGAATGGTCGGCCACTGCTGGGGCGTCGAGCCGTTCCACTTCAGGCCGATGAACTGCAGCATGAAGCTCATGCCGACCGCGGTGATCAGCGGGGCGAGTTTGGGAGCCCGCCGCAGGCGCCGGTAGGCCACGAACTCCAGGGTCACGTTGACGCCGCCGCAGAAGGCCATGGTGGCGACCAGCGTGACGAGCAGGAGCACCCATCCGAGGAGCGTGGAGGTGGTCTGGCCCATGACGGTGGTCAGCAGGAATCCGCTGAACAGGGCTCCGAGCATGAACAGGTCGCCGTGGGCGAAGTTGATCAGCTCGATGATGCCGTAGACCAGGGTGTACCCGAGCGCGATGAGCGCGTAGAGCATCCCGTTGTTGAGTCCCTCAGCGCCCGCCGAGAAGAACTGTGAGGGTGCGTGGATCAGGTTGACGCCGAGCCAGACGACGACGCCGAAGAGAATGGCGTACGTGACATAGCGTTGGAAAACCGCTTTGCGGTCGATCGTGGCTGGTACCACGACGCTGGTAGCAGCTGCTGCCATGAAGGGTCCTCGGGGGGATGAGATCACGTGCAGGAGAGCCGGCCGGAAGCCGGTCCGGGGCGGGCGGCACCTGGTCGGATGCCGCCCGCCCCGCAGGCCTCAGCTCAGCTGACGGGCCACGCCTTCAGGAACTTCTCCTCGTTGTCCTTGACGTTGATCACCGAGATGTCCAGGACATCGACATCGCCCGTCTTCGGGGAGATGGTGAGCGTCTTGCCCACGGCCGACTCGTCGGCCGGGATGGATATCCCGCTGCCCGAGAACACCTGGTCCCGGACGCCCGCCCGGGTCCCGTCGGACTGCTCGATGGCCTTCAGCATCACCTGCAGCGCCTCTACCGCATACAGCGCGTAGTTGGTCGCCGGGTCGGCGCCGTACTTCTTCTTGAAGGCGTCGAGGAGCTTCGCGCCGACGCCGCCCTGCTCGCGCAGGCTGGTGGTGGTCAGGCCCGCGAAGGTGAGGTACGAGCCCTGGGCCTGCGCCAGCTTGTCGAAGTCCGGGTAGCCGCTGAAGCCGTCGGGTGCTATCAGCTTCACCTTGGAGTTGTCGCCAAGGACCTTGACCTTGTCCTTGACCAACTGGCCACCGTTGTTGTCGAAGATGCCGCCGACGTAGACGCAGTCCGGGTTCGTCGCCTTGATGTTGGTGAAGAGCGCGGTGTAGTTCGGCTGCTTGAGGTCCCACGCCTCGTTGCCGAGCACCTTGATGCCCTGCTTCTTCGCCTCGTCCGCGAACGCCTTGGCGACACCGATACCGTACGTCTGGTTGTCGTTGAGGATGTAGCAGCTCTTGACGCCGAGATCCTTGGCGGCGAACTGGGCTCCCGCCGCACCCTGGTAATCGTCGGTCGCGATGACACGGGCGTAATTTCGCTTACCGGACGGGTAGTATTTCGCGGGCTCTCCCGGGTCCCAGGACTTCGTCAGACCGGGGTTGGTGTTCGCGTGCGACACCATCAGCATGGGGCCCTTCGGGTCCTGGTTCAGGACCGGGACCTCGATCTTCGCACAGCCGGAGTTGTAGGTGCCCATGACCGCGACCTCGTCGGTGTTCGCCACGTGGTCCTGCGCGTTCTTGGCGCAGGTCGCGTCGTCCCAGGCCCCCTTGGCCGCGGTCGAGTCGTCGTAGACCTTGAGCTTCACCTTGTACTTGCCGGCCTTGCCGCCCACCTGGTCCAGGTAGAGCTTCATCGCGTTGATCGTCGACTCGGACGCGTCCTTGGACGCTCCCTGGAGCGGCAGGTCAATACCGATGACCATCGTGCCGCTGCTCGAGCCACCGTCCGAGCCGCCCGAAGCGCTGCCCCCGCAGGCACTTGCAGCGAGCCCGGCCACCGCGACCGTTGCGAAAATCTTGGCTGCTCTGAACATTCCACTCCTCAACGCCGAAGGTAATGGGAAAATCTGGGGCTTCCAGGTCACTTATAGGTCACGGCGAAGTTTTCATCAGGTTTCGGCATTGAATTGTTATTCATGCCGGGATCCGTCAAGAAGGCATGCGGAAACAGGGGCCGTCACGTGGGCCACCATCTCGCGAGGACTCGCGAGGAATTGACTCGCCGGAAACAAATCCTCTGTATTCAGTTGCCGAACCCGAAGGGTAACTTTCGGCGCCTTGGGCAACCTGCCGTTCCCGGCCGTGAGTCGATGGAGTCGGCCGCCACGCATTGCGCGACGAACGCGCGTATTCCTACGTCCGTCGGCGGCTGGACGGTCATGGCATGTCTCCGTTGCGTGGCGGGAGCTTCCAAAGGGGTCAGCGGACGGCGATGCCGCCGCTGACGACAAGCGTTTCGCCTGTCATGTACGTGCCGTGGCACAGCT
Organism: Streptomyces sp. NPDC002588; assembly: GCF_040295925.1. Classification (NCBI taxonomy): domain Bacteria; kingdom Bacillati; phylum Actinomycetota; class Actinomycetes; order Kitasatosporales; family Streptomycetaceae; genus Streptomyces; species Streptomyces sp. NPDC002588. The sequence goes on along the minus strand of NZ_JBEOWF010000011.1, from coordinate 113,416 downwards.
TCCAGACCCAGTCGGCGATCTCCTCGGGCTGGGCGGCCCGGCCCAACGGGATGGTGGAGACGGCCTGTTCGATGCGGCCGCCGGCGCGGGTGCCCGGGGTGTCGACCCAGCCGGGGGCGACGGCGTTGACGGTAATGCCGTCGGCGGCCAGTTCCTGGGCGAGGGAGCGGGTCAGACAGACCACGGCCGCCTTCGAGGCGCTGTAGATCAGCTGGCCGGGCGAGACGGCGAAGGCGTCGATGGAGGCGAAGTTGACGACCGATCCGCCGCCCGCGCCGCGCAGTGCGGGGACGGCTTCGGCGGTGACGTTGAGGGTGCCGAGTACGTTCACGTCGAAGATGCGCCGGTAGGTCGGCTCGTCGAAGTCGGCCAGAAGGGTGGGGGGATAGATGCCGGCGGCGTTGACGACGGCGCGCAGCCCCTGCGGGGAGCCGAGCGCCGTGGCAACGGCGGCACGGTCGGTGATGTCCACCGCCACGGGCCGAAAGGCGGGCCCGAGCTCCCCGGCCACTTTGTCGAGGGCCGTGGTGTCGCGGTCCACGCCGAGGACGGACCAGCCCTCGGCGAGGAACCGCTCGGCGACGGCCCGGCCCATGCCGCTGGCCGCGCCTGTCACCAGGGCCGCGGAGCGCGGGGGCCCCGAGTGCGCGGGCTCAGTGGGCGAGGAAGCCGCCATCGATGATCATCTCCGTTCCGGTGGTGAAGCTGGAGTCGTCGGACGCGAGAAAGGCGACGGCGCCGGAGATCTCCCGGACGTGGGCGCGGCGGCCCATCGGGGTCTGCGGGATCACGCCGCCTTCCTTCTCCTGTTCGTTCATGGGGGTGCTGACTCCGCCGGGGCAGAGGGCGTTGACGCGGATGCCGTCGGCGGCCAGTTCCAGGGCGGCGGTCTTGGTGAGCGCGATCAGGGCGCCCTTGCTGGCGCAGTAGGCGACGTAGCCGGCGGCACCGACCACTCCGAAGATCGAGGCGACGTTGATGACCGAGCCACCTCCGTTCTCACGCATCAGGGGTGCGGCTGCCTGGATGCCCAGCAGCGGCCCGGTGACGTTGACGGAGAGGGTGGCGTTCCAGTCCTCGGCCCGTTCTTCGAGGAGCGGGTTGACGTGGATGATCCCGGCGTTGTTGACCAGTACGTCCAGACGTCCGGTGGCCGTACGGGCATGCTGGACGGCCCGGGCCCAGTCGTCGGGTGATGTGACGTCGAGGTGCAGGTACTCCACGTCGAGCCCTGCCTCCTGGAGGCGGGCGGCAGTGGCCTTGCCCGCGTCGTCGAGGACGTCGCAGGCCAGGACCCGCGCGCCTTCGGAGGCGAGCCGTTCGGCGTGCGAGGCTCCCTGACCGCGTGCACCGCCGGTGATCAGGACGGTCCTGCCGGACAGCCGTGCGCCGGGCGGCGTGCTGGGATGGGTACTCAATGCCGTCTCCTGGGTGGGATGTACTGATCGGTGCGGCGGGCCCGGGCGTCGCGGCTGGGTTCCAGGACCGCTTCGCGGACTTGCTCAGGGGAGTTCCGCACCGGGAGACCTCCTTCACCAGACGTGAGCGGGCTGGAGGGGGACGAGAAGGCTGGGGAGCTGTGAACTGGCTCAGTGAGCGGGCCGGAGGGGTGCGGGCCGGTCATGGTCCGGCGAGGTGATGTGCGTCCGCCCGTTGATTACCCCAGCGCTTGCGGAGAGTATGGAGACCTCCACGGAAATTGGTAAACCCTCGAAATTCCGAGGCTCCTCAAGGATCAGCCTTTGGCAAGCGCGATGACTCTGCAGCAGTTGACCTACTTCCTCGCCGCCGTCGAGCACGGCTCCTTCTCCGCGGCGGCGGAGGCGCTGTACATCGCGCAGCCGAGCCTGTCCGAGCAGATCCGGCGCCTGGAGCACTCGCTCGGCGTCCCGCTCTTCGTCCGCACCAACCGGAAGCTGGTGCTGACCGAGGCCGGACATCTGCTGCTGCCGCGCGCCCAGCACGTCCGCGTCGCCACGAAAGAGGCAGAGGAGTCGGTGCGCGGAGTGCGTACGCTCACCGGCGGCACCGTGGCCTTCGGCACCTTCAGCAGCGCGCAGCACCTGCTGCTCAGCGACCTGATCACCGATTTCCGCGCGCGGCACCCGAGGGTGAGAATCCGTGTCGTCGGGCTGAACTCCTGCGAGGTCGCCGACGCCGTCCGCGACGGCACACTGGAGGCGGGGCTTGTCGCCCTCCCGGTGGACGACCGCGGCCTGGACGTGAGCGGCGTCGTATGGACATGCGAGGTCGTCTACCTCAGCGCCGATCCGTCGCGCGTCACCGAGCCGCCCACAGCGCAGCGGCTGGCCGAAGCACCGCTCATCCTCCCCGAGGCGCGCTGGGGCAATATCGATCCCACCCGTCGCCAGCTGCTGGGGCGCGTCCAGAGGGCGGGCGTCTCCCTCAACCCCGTGGCCGAGGTCGAATCCCCCGCCCTGGCCCTCACCCTCGCTGCCGGCGGCGTCGGCGACACCGTCATCTCCCTGCCCCTCGCCCGCTCGCTGGGGTATCTGGAACGCTTGCACTCCGTCTCGCTGGACCCGCCCCTGCACGAGACGTTCGCGTTCATCACCCGGCGCGACGCCCACCTCTCCCCCGCCACGCGCGTGCTGATGGAACTGGTCACGAAGCACCTGGCGGCGCTGGAGTCCTGTGACCCGGTGATCAGCCGCACCGAGGGAGCCGGCGGCGAGTGAGGCCCGGCCGCCTCTGACGAGCGCGGGCCGCCCATAGGAAAGCCCTATGGGCACGGCGTAAATCTCGCATTCACCTAGAGCAGTTGTCCCGTCAATACTTTGGTCATCCTGACGGGCGGACCCACTCACCCCTGACCGCGTCTGGATGCAACGAAGCCCTCGCTCCGCACGCCGGCCCCGGCTCGGTCCAAGGCCGCCGGGCGACGGCTTCGGAAGCCACCGTCCCGGACCACGAAGGGAACCCCATGTCCCGCTACTGCGTCATCGGCGCCGGAGCCGCAGGCGTCTCCGCCCTCCAGCAACTGCGCCGACGCGGCCACAGCGTCGACTGCTTCGAGAAGACGGACCGGGTCGGCGGCCACTGGCACACCGACTACGACGCCCTTCACCTCATCACCTCGCGCGACATGACGGCGTTCGAGGACTTTCCGATGCCCGCCGACTACCCGCACTTCCCGCGCCGCGACCAGGTGCGCGCCTATATCGAGTCGTACGCACGCGAGCACGGCCTCTACGAGATCATCCGGTTCGGCACGGCCGTGACGAGCGTCGAGCCGGTCCCGGCCCCCGAAGGTGTCACGGACGCGCGGACGGGGTCGTACGGCTGGCGGGTGACCACCTCCGCCGGGGACGACGAGGTCTACGACGGCGTGCTCGTGGCCAACGGCCACCTGTGGGACCCCAGGATCCCGGACATCCCCGGCGAGTTCACCGGAAAGACGATCCATTCCGGCGTCTACAAGAACGTCTCGGAGCTGGAGGGCGACCGCATCCTTGTCGTCGGCGCCGGAAACTCCGGCTGCGACCTCGCCGTCGACGTCGCCCAGCACCGCCTGGACGCCGACATCGTCATCCGGCACGGCTCGTGGTTCCAGCCCAAGACCTACTTCGGCGTGCCACGCCAGGAAGTGCCGTTCCTGGCCGACTTCTCGCCGCCGGAGCAGGACCTGATCAGCCGGCTCATGGCCCGCCTGTCGATCGGGGAGTGGAACGCCTACCCCGGCCTGCCCGAGCCCGAGGGAGCCACCCTCGCCGAGGGCCGCGCGGTCGTCAACGACCTCCTCCTGTACTGGATCCACCACGGCCGCATCACCGTCCGCCCGGGCATCGAGCGGTTCGACGGCAACACCGTCCACTTCGGCGACGGCACCTCCCGCGACTACGACACCATCCTGTGGGCCACCGGCTTCAACGTCCGGCTCCCGTTCCTCGACAGCTCCCTCTTCCCCTCCGCCGCCGGGGCTCCGGTGCGCTACGCGGGCGGCATCGTGACGGAAACCGCCGAGAAGCTGTACTTCATCGGCCTCATCGCACCGCGCGGCCCGCAGATCCCGATCTACGGCATGCAGACCAAGCTCGTGGCCAGGATGATCGAACTGCACGAGCAGGCGGGCCCGGGGGGCGCCCCGCTCGCCGGGTACCTGGCGTCCCTGCAGGAGCCCGAGACGGGCATCGACGTCGTCCGCGACGGCTGGCTCCGGCAGATGGCCGACACCGAGCGCCTGCTCGCCGCCTACGCGAAGTCCTCGAGCAACGGGGCGCCCTCGCTCCAGCCGATGTAGCCGCAGTCCCGGGCGAGTGTCAGTCAGCCCCGCCCCCGGCACAGGTCCGGGGCGGGGCTGAGGGCGCGCGTTCAGAGGAAGCTGACGTTCTGGGCGAGGGCGAGCCGGCTGGAGTAGTTGATGGTGTTGGTGGCCGGGCGCATGTATGCGCGCCAGGCGTCGGAGCCGGACTCGCGGCCGCCGCCGGTCTCCTTCTCACCACCGAAGGCGCCGCCGATCTCCGCGCCGGAGGTGCCGATGTTGACGTTGGCGATGCCGCAGTCGGAGCCCTCGGAGGAGAGGAAGAGCTCGGCCTCCTGCTGGTCGCGGGTGAAGATGCTCGAGGACAGGCCCTGCGGAACATCGTTGTGCAGGGCGATGGCCTCCTCGAACGTGTCGTACGTCAGCACGTAGAGGACCGGGGCGAAGGTCTCCTCCCGGACGACGTCGGTCTGTTCGTCGACGCGGACGATGACCGGTTCGGCGTAGGCCGCCCCCGGGGCGGTGTCGGCCAGCCGGCGGCCGCCGCCCACGAGAACCTTGCCGCCCCGCACCTGTGCGCGGGTGAGGGCGTCCTGCATGCTTTCGAGCGCCTTGGTGGAGATGAGCGGTCCGACGAGGGTGTTCTCGTCGAACGGGTCGCCGATGGGGAGCTTGGCGTACGCGGCCGTCAGCCGTGCGATGAGGGTGTCGGCGATGTCGCGGTGGACGATGAGGCGGCGCAGGGTGGTGCAGCGCTGTCCCGCGGTACCGGCGGCGGCGAAGACGATGCCCTGGACGGCGAGGTCGAGGTCGGCGGAGGGCGCGACAACGGCGGCGTTGTTGCCGCCGAGCTCCAGCAGAGTGCGCCCGAAGCGGGCCGCGACGCGGGGGCCGACCTCACGGCCCATGCGGGTGGAGCCGGTGGCGCTGATGAGCGCGACGCGGGGGTCGTCCACGAGCTTCTCGCCGATGGTGCGGTCGCCGAGCAGCAGACGGTGTACGTCGAGGGGGGCGCCGACCTCTTCGGCTGCCTCGGCCAGCAGCCGGTCGCAGGCGAGCGAGATGAGCGGGGTGAGCTCGGAGGGCTTCCAGATCACGGTGTCGCCGCAGGCCAGAGCCACGGCGGTGTTCCACGACCACACGGCGGCGGGGAAGTTGAACGCGGAGATGACACCGACGACACCGAGGGGGTGCCAGGTCTCGGCGAGGCGGTGGCCCGGGCGTTCGGAGGCGATGGTGCGCCCGTAGAGCTGACGGGACAGGCCCACCGCGAACTCACAGATGTCGATCATCTCTTGGACCTCGCCCAGTGCCTCCGAGCGGATCTTGCCCGCTTCGATGGTGATGAGGTCGGCCAGGTCGCTCTTGTGATCACGGAGCAACTCGCCCAGGCGGCGGACGAGTTCGCCGCGACGGGGTGCGGGTGTGGTGCGCCAGCTGAGGAAGGCCGCGCGGGTGGCGCTGATGGCCTCCTCGGTGTCAGCGGCGGTGGCGGCCGTCAGGCCGAAAAGGTCCTCGCCGGTGATGGGCGTACGGGCTTGGAAGTCGGTGCCTTCCTGAACGGTGACGCCGATGCGCTCCAGGGCGGCACGGGCTCGGGCGCGCAGGTCCTCGGTGGTGGGCAGGGTGGTGCTGGTCATGATGCTCCCTTGGGAGTTGACGGGTGAGGAGGCCGGATCGGCGGGGTCGGCCGAGTGAGTCCCAGTTCCCTGGCGACCTGGGCGATGGAGCGGTTCTGCTGGTGCTCGTAGAGGGCGAAGGGGTCGAGGACTTCGCGGTCGATGGCGCCGGAGAGCCATTCGCTGTCGTAGGCGGCGCCTTCCTGGTCGTTGTTCCTGGAGCCCTCGCCGCTGAGGTTGGACTGGAAGATGCCGGCCGCGGAGCGGGGCAGGAAGTCCTCGTAGACAACGGGCTCGGCCCGGACCCAGCCCTGCACCAGCAAATCGCCGATGCCGGCCGGCGGGCGGCTTCCGTCCCGTGGCCGGTCGGTCGCGACCTGGTAGGTGAAGTACGCCAGCCCCTGGGTGGCGAGTTCTCGCTCGCGGGCGGGGACGTGCTCGGCCCACAGGGTGCGGGCGAGTTCGCTCCGGTCCGCCCGGGGGTGGACAGCGGCCTGCTCGTCGACGAGGGCGAGCAGGCGGTCGTAGAGGGCCCGGCCCTCGCGGGTGACGGCGATGCCGCGGGCTTCGACCTCGCCGAACCGCACGCGCAGGGCACTGGTGATCACGCTGCCGTCCGGGGTGCGCAGGGCGCGGGGCTCGGCCAGCGCCCGGAAGGACGTCTGACGCAGCAACAGATCGGGGCCCTTCCAGTCCGGGGGGCCCTGGATGGCGTCGATCATCTCGATGCCGCGCCGGGTCATGCGCCGGTAGAGCTCGTCGATGTCCAGGACGCGCGGGGTGAGGTGGTTGATATGGGTGCTGCGCACACCACCGATGTCCGCGGCGACGGCGGAGACCTTCTCCAGGGTCTCGTACCAGGCCTTGTCGACCGGCTCGGCCGACAGCTCGAAGGCCTGCACTGCGAGCCGGAGGAAGCGTTCGGCTGCGGCTTCCGGCAGCTCTTTCTGCGCCTCGGCCCGGTCGGCCAGGGCGAGCAGCTCCGGCGGGAACAGCTCGCGGCCGGCGAGGAACGTCTCCAGGCGGGAGCGCAGACCGGCGTCGAAGAACCGCGGGTCCGCCGGGGTGAGCATGGACGTGAAGACGCGGAAGGGGTTACGTGCCAGTTCCTCGCCGTCGATCGGACGGAACGCGGTCGATACGACGGGCACCGCGCTGGCGGCGGCCTCGCGCAGGTCGTAGAACCCCACCGGGTGCATGCCCAGGGCCCCGAAGATACGGGCGACCTGCCGCAGTTCGCCGGGGGTGCCGACGCGGATGGCGCCGTGCCGTTCCGCGGTCACCCGGCTGATGGATCCCAGGCGTTCGGCGTCGGCACCCTGCGCGCGCATTACGTCCTCGTTGACCTCGCGCGAGACGTCCACGAGCGTCGTGTAGGCGGGAACCTCCCGCCCGTACATGTCCGAGAGCCGCGAGGCGAAGGCGGCGCGCAGTTGCCACTGGCTGATCATCGACGGGTCTCTTTCCATCGGGCTTTGGACCGGGCGGACGGTCGGTCGGGCGGTCGGTCGGGCGGTCACGGGAATTCACACCACGTGGGCTTCGGGGCGGATCTCGGCCCCGGCCCGGAAGCGGTCGGCGCTGAGGGGGGAGATGTCGATGAACGGTTCGCGGTCCAGGCAGAGGTCGCGCACGATCTCGCCGACGGCAGGGGCCTGCAGGAAGCCATGACCGGAAAACCCGGTGGCATACAGGAAGTTGCCCAGTTCACCGGAGCGTCCGATCAGCGCGTTGTGGTCCGGGGTGACCTCGTACAGTCCGGCCCAGCCGTCGGCGATCTCCATGTCGGCCAGCGCGGGGGCCTGGCGCCGCGCTGCGGCACGGAACAGCTCGAGCCAGTCCGGGGTCCAGGTGGTGTCGAAGCCGTCAGGCTGGTCGGGATCGGCCAGGCCGAACAGCAGACCGTCGTCGCTGTTGTGGAAGTAGGCCGAGGTCGAGAAGTCGATGGTGAATGGAATGCGAGGTGCCGGGGGTGTCAGCGGCTTGGTGAAGGCCAGCTGGCGACGCACCGGCCGCACCGGCAGGTTGATGCCGGCCATGTCGCCGATCTGACCCGACCAGGCGCCCGCCGCGCAGATGGCGGTGGAGCAGGCGATCGGGCCGCGGTCGGTGTGAACGGTGGTGACACGGTCGCCGGCGGTGTCGATACCGGTCACGGCGGTGTGCGGAGCGAACCTGACGCCGGCCCGGGCCGCGGAGTCGGCATATCCATGGACGACCAGGGCGGGGCGGGCGTGGCCGTCGGTGGGTGAGTAGACGGCGGCCACCAGTCCGTCGGTGGTGATGTAGGGACACAGCCGGCGGGCCTCGTCCGGGCTGATCATGCGGCTGGGCACGTCCAGGCTGTTCTGGATCCGGACACTTACCTCGAAGTCCGCGGCCTGGCGGTCGCTGGTGAGCAGGAAGAGGTAGCCGACGCTGTCGAGACGGATGTCGGCACCCGGGCGGTGCGCGAAGTCCTGGAAGGCCCGCAGACTCCGGCTGCCCAGTTCGATGTTGAGCGGGTCGGAGAACTGGGCCCGCACTCCGCCGATGGGTTTGCCGGAACTGCCGCAGCCCAGGTCGCCGCGCTCGACCACGACGATGTCGTTCACTCCGGCCTCGGCCAGGTGGAAGGCAATGCTGGCACCCATCACGCCACCGCCGATGATCACGACATCGGCTGCCGGCGGCACGGTGCGGAAGGTGGATGAGGTGGGCAAGAGGCCGATCCCCTTTCCAAAGGCCGACGCCAGAGCCGAAGAGGCATCCGTTCGGGGCATGGCTTGGGCTGTCGGTTTTGTGGTGAGAAGCGCTGATCAGCTATCTGCCTGTCATCGTGACGCCCCCAACCGTTGACGTCCATGAACAGTTAGTACGTCTGATCTATTAGAATCCCTATATGGACTGGTCCAGCTCCCAGCTGCGCTCCCTGGTTGAGCTGCGCCGGCGCGGAACCATCACCGCGGTGGCACAGGCCCTGGGATACACCCCAGGCGGGGTTTCCCAGCAGATCGCCGCGCTGGAGAAGGCAACCGGCATGGAGCTGCTGCAGCGCGTGGGGCGACGGGTGGAGCTGACCGACGCCGGGATGACGCTGGCCGATCACGCCGAGCGGATCCTGTCCACGGAGGCCGAGGCGGTCCAGGCCCTGGAGCGCAGTCGCAACGAGATCTCAGGGGTGCTGCTGGTCGGCCTGTTCGCCACGGCCGCCGCCGAGATTCTGCCGCAGGCCCTGCGACGGGTGCGCGAAACCCATCCCGGGCTGGCCGTGCACAGCCGCGACATGGACGTGGACGAGGTGTACGACGCCGTCGCCTCCGGCGGCGTGGACCTGGCGCTCGGCCTGGACTACCCGGATCTGCCCATCCCTCGCGATCCGGCCCTGCGGGTGGTGCAGCTCTACCGGGAGCGGTTCTCACTCGCGGTGCCCGTCGGATCGATGGACGGCCGGGAAGAGGTCGCCCTGGCCGACACTCAGAACCTGGTATGGATCATGGCGTCGGCCGACAGCTACTACGGCCGCGCCGTGCGCACCGCCTGCAGGCGGGCAGGTTTCGAGCCGGATGTGCAGCACGAGGTGACGGATACCGCGGCCACCCTTGCGCTGGTCGAAGCGGGCATCGGGGTGAGCACCGTGACGGATCTGATGCTCAGACTGCGCGCCTCACGCTTCGACGTGGTGAGGCTGCGCGAAACGGTGGAGCGGCACATCGTCGTGGTGTTCCGTTCCTCCGCCGAGCGTCGTCCCACGGTGGCGGCGCTGGTCGACGTCCTGCGGGCGGTGGCCGGGACCCGGCGCGGCATCCCGGCCTCCCTGGCTTAGGCCGGGTGCAGATACGGCTCGCCGGCCGGCACAGCACGCCGCAGGGCATCGAGCATCGTGGCCAGCAGGGGATTGCTGTTGCCGGCGCGGTGCAACGCCATCACCTGGCGGTGCGCGGAGCGCTGCGTCAGGCGGGTGGCCTCGATGTCCTCACTGGGTACGTGACCGAGAGCCGGTACGACAGCCACTCCGAGGCCGGCGGAGACCAGCTCCCGCACCACGTCGTAGTTGTTGCTGCGGAAGGCCACCGCGGCATCGAATCCGGCGGCGGCGCACAGCCGGGTGAGCGACAGGGCCCCTGCCGTGCCTTCGCGGCTGGTGATCCACCGCGCCCTGGACAGGTGGGGAAGATGCGTGCCCAGGGCGCTGCCGTGTGGCCGCAGCAGGATGAGGTCCTCCCGCAACAGGTGATGGCAGGTCAGTCCGTCGGGCCACTGCCGCGGACTGAGCCCGTACTCGTACACCAGCGCGATGTCCAGGTCGCCGCTCCCGAGCGAGGCGATGAGCTCTTCGGGTTCGCCCTCGTCAAGGTGGATCTGGGCGCGCGGATGCGTTTCACCGAGCGCCCGGAGCGCGGCAGGCACCAGCCTGACGCTCGCCGTCGGGAAACTGCCCAGTCTCAGTCGGCCCGTGGCGCCGGTGGCGAGTTCCCGCACCTGGTAATCCAGATCGTCCATGGCGGCCAGCACCCGCGCACCGAGGTCGACCAGGCGGTGCGCCGCAGTGGTCGGACGGATCCCGTGCGCCTCCCGCTCGAACAGGACCAGCCCCGTCTCCTTTTCCAGGGCGGAGATCTGCTGCGAGATCGCGGAGGCCGTGTAGCCGAGGTCGCGGGCTGCGACGGCGAACGATCCGCTGCGGACGACGGCCTTCAACGTAAGCAGATGCAGAGGCTTCAGCAAGACGGGCTCCCGAGACGCACAGAGGCCCGAGCATAAGTAATCCTTGCTCTGGAGTGTCAATGCTTTCGGTCTGCTGGGCCTTGTGGCGTGGCCTGGTCGGCGGACATCGTGGGGTGGCCGGGTCGAACGCGACCGGTGAGCACGAAGGAGCGAGCACCAGTGGCCACGACAGTGCAAGGCCTCGGCAGCGTGGATGCGGCAGCAGTGACCGAAGCCCTCGGCCGGGGGAACTGCGGCGAGGTCGCCGGCGATGTCGGCCGCCGCGCACAGTACTCGGCCGACGCCTCCAACTACCGGCGGATTCCGCTGGCGGTGGTCTTCCCGCGCGAGCGCCTGCACGTCCTCAATGCACTTGCCGTGTGCCGCCGCCTCGGCGTGCCGGTCACATCCCGGGGCGCGGGCACCAGCACCTCCGGGCAGGCCGTCGGTTCAGGAGTCGTGCTGGATTTCTCCCGCTACTTCAATCGCCTCATCGCCCTGGACCCCCAGGCGCGTACCGCGACGGTGGAGCCGGGCATCGTTCTGGACGATCTCCAGAAGGCCGCCGCCGGGCACGGCCTGCTGTTCGGCGCCGATCCCTCCACCCACAGCCGCTGCACGCTCGGCGGCATGATCGGCAACAACGCGTGCGGAACCCACTCCCTGGCCTGGGGCCGCACCGCGGACAACGTCACGGAACTCGAAGTGGTCACCTACCGCGGCACGGTGGTCCGCCTCGGCGAGATGACCCAGGACGAGATCGACGAGGCCATGGCCGCCGGTGATGACCGCGCCCAGTTGATCGCCTCCCTGTACCGGCTCGCCCAGAGCAATCTGGCGGCGCTGCGCACCAAGCTGGGGCAGTTCCCCCGCCAGGTGTCGGGGTACGCGCTGGAGCACCTGCTGCCCGAGCGGCGCTTCAGCCTCGCCCGGGCCCTTGTCGGCAGCGAGGGCACGCTGGCCGTGATCCTCTCGGCGACCGTCCGCCTCATCTCCCCGCCGCCCGCCCGCGCCCTGGTCGTCCTCGGCTTCCAGGACGCCTGCGCCGCGGCCGATGCCGTGCCCGCCCTGCTCGAACACCGGCTGCTGGCGCTGGAGGGACTCGACCACGCGCTGACCGACATCGTCACCCGGCCGGAGACCCGCGCCGCGATCGACAACCTGCCCGCCGCCCAGGCGTGGCTGTTCGCCGAACTCGGCGGCCCAGCCGACGAACTGCCGCTGCGGGCCACGGAACTCGCCGAGACCGCCCGGCAGGCCACGGGCTTCACCGGCAGTGAGGTCGTCATCGATCCCGCGCGGGCCCGGCGACTGTGGCGGATCCGCGAGGACGGAGCGGGCCTGGCCACACGTCTGCCTGGGGGCACCTCCCGGCCGGAGGCTGGGGGAGGCTCCGAAGCCTGGCCCGGGTGGGAGGACGCGGCCGTCCCGCCCGGTCAACTGGGCTCCTACTTGCGCCGGTTCACCCAGCTGCTCGCGCAGCACGATCTTCGGGGCGCGGTCTACGGGCACTTCGGCGAGGGCTGTCTGCACGTCCGTATCAGCTTCGACTTCACCACCGAGCAGGGCACCGCCGTCTTCCGCACCTTCGTCACCGAGGCCGCCGAACTGATCGCCGCGCACGGCGGCTCGCTGTCGGGCGAACACGGCGACGGCCAGGCACGATCCCAGCTGCTGCCCCTGATGTACGGGCCCGAGGTCATCGCCCTGTTCGAGGAGTTCAAGAACATCTGGGACCCCGACAACGGCCTCAACCCCGGCATGATCGTGCACCCGCTGCCCGTCGACGGCAATCTGCGGGTCAGCCCCCGGCGCACCCCGCTGCCCCTGACCACCGTCTTCCCCTTCCACGCGGACGGCGGTGACTTCGCCAAGGCCACCCGCCGCTGCGTCGGCGTCGGCAAGTGCCGCTCCGCAAGCAACCGCGGCGACGTCATGTGCCCCAGCTACCGGGTAACCCTGGACGAGAAGGACTCCACCCGCGGCCGTGCACGCCTGCTGTACGAGATGACCCAGGGCGAGGTGATCACCGACGGATGGCGGTCCACGGAAGTCCGCGACGCCCTCGATCTGTGCCTGTCCTGCAAGGGGTGCAGCGCCGACTGCCCCGTCGGCGTGGATGTGGCCACCTACAAGTCCGAGTTCCTGCACCACCACTACAAGAGCCGGATCCGGCCCGCCTCCCACTACACGATGGGCTGGCTCCCCCTGCTGTCCCGGGCGGCCGCCCGTGTGCCACGACTGGTCAACGCCCTGACCTCCTCCCGTCTGGCCCCCGTCATCAAGCGGCTCGGAGGGATCGCCGCGCAGCGCGACATTCCCCGGTTCGCCGACCAGACCTTCCTGACCTGGTTCCGCGACCGCGCACCCCAGGGCGAAGGACACCGCGGCCCGGTCATGCTGTGGGTCGACTCCTTCAACAACCACTTCACCCCCGACGTCCTCAAGGCCGGAGTCGACGTGCTGGAGAGCGCCGGCTTCCGCGTCCAGGTCCCCGACGGCACCCAGTGCTGCGGACTGACCTGGATCACCACCGGACAGCTGGGCACAGCCCGCCGCATCGCCCGGCGCACCACCGCCGTCCTGGGCCCCGCCGCCGGCGCGGGCATCCCCGTCGTCGGCCTGGAGCCCAGCTGCACCGCCGCCCTCAGGAGTGACCTGCCCGAACTCCTCGGCGGAAACGCCGACGCCCGCGCCATCGCCCGGTCCACCGTCACCCTGGCCGAACTCCTCGTCCACCGGGCGCCCGACTGGCAGCCCCCACAAGTCGAAGCCACCTCGATCAGCCAGACCCACTGCCACCAGCACGCCACCTCCGGCTTCGGCGCCGACAGTGCGCTGCTGCGCCGCATGGGGGTCGACAACACGACGCTGGATTCGAGCTGTTGCGGCCTGGCCGGCAACTTCGGTTTCGAACGCGGCCACTACGACGTCTCCGTCGCCGCAGGCGAACAGGTCCTGCTCCCCGCCGTGCGCTCGGCCGCACCGGACACGCACATCCTTGCCGACGGCTTCAGCTGCCGCACCCAGATCGCACAGCAGACCGACCGTACGGGCACCCACTTCGCGCAGCTCATCGCCCGCGCGCTGCCCCCGGCCGGCACCTCCGCCTGATACCCGCCGCTCCTCCTCCACCGACAAGGAACACCCGTGACCGACGCGCTCTCCCTCGTCGACGACTGGGGCCCCGAGAAAATCGTCGTCGTCTCCCACCGACGCACCCGCATGAAGGGCGTCCTGGTCATCGACAACACCGCCCGGGGCATCGGCAAGGGCGGAACCCGCATGAGCCCCACCGTGACCGTCGACGAGGTGGCCCGCCTCGCCCGTGTCATGACCTGGAAGTGGGCCGGCGTCGACCTCTTCTACGGCGGCGCAAAGGCAGGCATCGTCGCCGACCCCGCCTCACGCGACAAGGAGGCGATCCTGCGGGCGTTCGCCCGGGCCCTGTCCAACGAGGTGCCCCGCGAGTACGTGATGGGGCTGGACATGGGGCTGACCGAGAGCGACGCCGCCATCATCCAGGACGAGCTGGGCGACCGCGGGGCCGCCGTCGGCACCCCCGAGCACCTCGGCGGCGTGGCGTACGACAAGCTCGGCGTCACCGGCTACGGGGTCGCAGAGGCAACCGATGCCGCGGCCCGGCGCCAGGGTCTCGCCCTGGCCGGCTCCCGCGTCACCATCCAGGGCTTCGGGGCCGTCGGCAGCGCCGCCGCCCGGCGTTTCGCGGAACTCGGTGCCACCGTCGTGGCGGTCTCCACGGCCCACGGCGCCCTGCACGACCCCAGTGGCCTCGATGTCGAGGACCTCCTGGTCTCCCGTCAGGAGCACGGCGACCATTTCGTCACCCGCCCGAGCCGGGGCACCACTCTCGCTCCCGGGACGGAACTCACCGTGGACTGCGACGTCCTGGTGCCCGCCGCACTGCAGGACGTCATCGACCACACCGCCGCTCACGAGATCAAGGCCAAGCTCGTCGTGGAAGGCGCCAATCTGCCCACGTCCGCGAAAGCCCAGGGCATCCTCGCTCAGCGCGGCATCACGGTGGTCCCCGACTTCGTCGCCAACGCCGGCGGCGTCGTCGCCGCCGCCTTCGCGATGGATGCCCGTTACTCCGGTTTCCGGCCGGACACCGCCACGATCTTCGAGACGATCTCGACCAGGCTGCGGGCCAATACGGTCACCGTCCTCGACGAAGCCGAGCGCCGAGAGGTGACCCCGCATGCCGCCGGCCGCGGCCTCGCCGAGGAACGCGTCCGTACCGCGATGCACAGCAAGGGGCGCATCCCACGCGACTGATCACGCCCTGGCACCAGGTCGCGGGCGAGGTGGGCCAAGGCGCAGACGACGTCCGCGGGCGTCTCGCGCAGACAGCCGCGGAATGGATGAAACGGATCGCTCAGTGAGCGCACACACCGGCGGCGGCCCGGTCAACCCGACACCGGTACTTCCAGTGGTTCACCGTGCTGTTCCTGACCATGACGGTCGCGGCGGGCGTCGCCTTCCGCGCGTACCGCGGGCGCACCTCGGTTCCGGCGGCCGCCGTACCGGAGACGGCAGCCGCGTAGGCCGTGCCGCGGCGCCACGCGCGCGTGGAGGGCGGTTGGCGGGCGGGTGCCGTCAGTCGCCCTGCACGCGCGCGTGAAGGTGCATGTCGTGCCAGCCGTCCTGGTGGAGCGAGGCGCTGCGCTTGGTGCCCTCCAGCGTGTAGCCGGCCTTGGCGGCGACGCGGCAGGAGGCCTCGTTGGCGGTGGCGTGCATCAGTTCCAGGCGGTGGAAGCCGATCTCGTCCAGGGCCCAGCGGGTCAGCGCGGTCGTGGCCCTGGGCGCGACGCCCCGGCCGCGGGCCGCCGCCGTGGTCCAGTAGGCGACCTCCGCCAGGCCCTCGACCAGCACGATGGCGCGCAGCGCCACCCGCCCCAGGAGCAGGCCGGTGTCCGCGTCGGCCACGGCCCACTGGGCGCTCTTCTCCGTGCCCCAGCTCTCCTGCCACTCGGTGATCCAGCCGGCGACCTCCTCCTCGGAGTCGGCGGCCCTGATGTGCCACTGGTGCATCAGCGGGTC
Source organism: Streptomyces sp. NPDC002588 (assembly GCF_040295925.1). Lineage (NCBI taxonomy): Bacteria > Bacillati > Actinomycetota > Actinomycetes > Kitasatosporales > Streptomycetaceae > Streptomyces > Streptomyces sp. NPDC002588. The sequence goes on along the minus strand of NZ_JBEOWF010000011.1, from coordinate 97,825 downwards.
CTGGAAGGCGGCGTGGACTGCGGGGGCGTCCGACGCTCGCCAGGGGCGCAGGTCCAGTCCATCGCCGGTGGTGAGCACGGGCTGCGGGATCTTGGACAGCGTTCCGGCAGGCAGGGCCAAGGGTGCGGTGAAGGGCATGTCCCGCATCCTGCCAAGGGGGCAGCAGCCGTCCAACAGCTTTTCCCGCCGCCGACGGGGGTGCCGGGCGCCGTAGTCTTGAGGGCGATGAGACGCCGTCCCCCTCCCCCGCCCTCGCCCCTCCCGCAGCGCGACGGGATCGACCCGGTGCGGGTGCGGCTGCCGGGCGTGGGCGGCTGGGCCACCGTGCGGGAGCATCTGGTGGAGCGGCTCGGCGGCGCTGGTGTCGGGGTCGTCGACGGGATGCTCGAGGCCGGGCTTGTCGTCGGGGCCGACGGAAGGGCGGTCGCGCCAGACGCGCCGTACGTGCCGGGGATGTTCGTGTGGTTCCACCGGGAGCTGCCCCCGGAGGTGCCGGTGCCCTTCCCGCTGGAGGTCGTGCACAGCGACGAGCACATCGTCGTCGTCGACAAGCCGCACTTCCTGGCCACCACTCCGCGCGGCAGCCATGTCACCGAGACCGCGCTGGCCCGGCTGCGCCGGGAGCTCGGCATTCCCACGCTCGGCGCCGCGCACCGCCTGGACCGGCTCACCGCCGGGCTCGTCCTGTTCACGGTGCGGCCCGAGGAGCGCGGCGCCTATCAGACGCTGTTCCGTGACCGGCGGGTGCGCAAGGTGTACGAGGCCGTCGCCCCGTACGAGGCGGCGCGCGCCTGGCCGGTGACCGTGCGCAGCCGGATCGTGAAGGAGCGCGGGGTGCTCGCCGCGTACGAGGTGCCGGGCGAACCGAACGCGGTCAGCCGGATCGAGCCCGTCGAGCACCGGGCGGACGGCCTCGCCCTGTACCGGCTGTTCCCCGAGACCGGGCAGACCCATCAACTGCGGGTCCACATGGCCGCGTTGGGCGTGCCGATCCTCGGCGATCCGCTCTACCCGGAGGTGACCGCCCCGGTGCCGGCCGGTGACTTCCGGCGCCCGCTGCAACTGCTGGCGCGGGAGCTGGAGTTCACCGATCCGGTGACGGGGGCGGAGCACCGTCTGCGCAGCGGCCGGACGCTCGAGGCCTGGACGTCGTACACCCGGTGGGCGGGCGGTCGGATCGGTCAGTAGCCGCGCCACCAGGCCAGGAAGCGCCGCCAGGCACTGGGCCGACGGACCGGATGCTCCGCGTCGGCGGGCCGTGGCGGCGCGTCGGACGGTACCTGTGGCCCGGGTCGGGGGGTGGCCGCGGGCTCCGCGGCGGCCGCGGCGGGCTGCGGGTCGATGTGCAGTGGCCGGGCGGTCCGCTGCGACGGGACGGGCGCGTGGGTCGGCCTGAGCTTGACGTCCTGCTGCGGCTTCGGCTCGAAGTACACCGGCAGCGCCACGAGTTGACGGGAGGCGATCGACGTCGTCCAGCGCAGGTCGTCCTCGTCGCAGTCGAGCTGGATGTCCGGCAGCCGGGAGAGCAGCGCGTCGACGCCGACGTCGGCGATGGCGCGGCCGATCTCCTGGCCGGGGCATTCGTGCGGGCCGCCGCCGAAGGCGAGGTGTGAGCGGTTGCCCCGCATATGGGCGGAGAGATCGGGCCGTACCCGCGGGTCGACGTTGCCGGGGGCGGGCGCGAACAGCAGGCCGTCGCCCTGGCGGATGCGCTGGCCGCCCAGTTCGGTGTCCTTGGTGGCGAAGTAGCCGAGGATGGTGCTGAACGGCGGTTCGTCCCACAGGGACTGCTCGACCGCCTCCGCCACCGTCATCTCGCCGCCGTTGAGCCGGGCGAGGAACCGCGGGTCGGTGAGGACCATGCGCAGCGCGTTGGACAGCAGGTTGGCGGTGGCCTCGTAGGCGGCGAAGAGGACCACCCGCAGGTGCTCGCGGACCTCGTCGTCGCTCAGTCCGGCCGGGTGGGCGATGAGATGGCTGGTGAAGTCGTCGGCCGGCTCGGCTCGGCGGCGCGTGGTGAGCCGGCTCAGCGCGTCCACCACATGTTCGTGGCTGGCCAGCGCGGTCTCGGTGCCCTTGAGCGCGTCGCGGGCGGCGGCCACCATCCGGTCGTCGTACTCCTCGGGCATGCCGAGGATCTGGCACATCACCGCCATCGGCAGGTGCTCGGCGAACTGGCCGACCAGGTCGGCCCGGCCCTCCTCGCAGAACCGGTTGACCAGGTACTGGCTGGCCCGGTGGATGTACCGGCGCACGCTGCGCTCCTCGAGCGTGGCCATGGCCGCGGTGACCGCGCCGCGCAGCCGTTTGTGTTCCTCGCCCTCGGCGTGGGAGCAGATGGGCTGCCAGGCGATGTGCGGCATGAGCGGGTGATCGGGCTTGACCATGCCCTCGCGCAGCGGGGTCCAGGTACGGCTGTCCCGGGTGAAGTTCGTGGACGCACGCACCATGTGCAGGTTCTCGGCGTGGCCGAGGACCACCCAGATCGGCACGTCGTCGTGGAGCAGGACCGGTGCCACGGGACCGTGCTGCTCGCGGAGTTGCTCGTACAGCTCGCCCAGATCCTCCGCGCCGGGGCCGTAGAGCCGTTGCAGTCCGCCGGGGACGTGGGCGGGGCAGCCGGGCGGCGGGTCCAGGGCGAGGTCGTGCGGTCCGGTCGTGGTGGGTTTTTCAGGCGTCACAGGTCTCGCTCCGAAACGGTGGGGGATCCGGTGGTGGCGGGTGGCGGGGTGTGCGGGTGCCCGGGGGTGTACGGCTGTCGGGGCATGGCTCAGGTGAGGCTGTCGGTCAGCGCGAGGGAGTGCAGGAAGCGCATCAGGGTCATCAGGACGTCGCGGCTGGAGGCCCGGCGGCGGGCGTCGCACTCCACGATCGGGATCTCCGGTGGCAGATCGAGGGCGGCACGCAGGTCGTCGAGGGGGTAACGGGGGCCGTCGGGGAAGGTGTTGACGGCGACCACGAAGGGCACGCCGCCCTCCTCCAGCCGTCCCATGACCTCGAAGCTGACTTCGAGGCGGCGGGTGTCGACCAGCACGACGGCACCGAGCGCGCCCTCGAAGAGGCCGTTCCACAGGAACCAGAAGCGCTCCTGGCCGGGGGTGCCGAAGAGGTACAGCACCACCTTGTCGGTGATGCGGATGCGGCCGAAGTCCATGGCGACGGTGGTGGCGGTCTTGGTGTCGGAGCCGTAGTCGTCGTCGACGCCGATGCCGGCCTGGGTCATGGTCTCCTCGGTGGTCAGCGGTTTGATCTCGCTGACGGAGCCGACCATGGTGGTCTTGCCGACGCCGAAGCCGCCCACGATGACGATCTTCGCCGCGGCCGTGACGGTCTGCGGAAGCCGGTCCTCGGCCCGGGGGCCGGGGAGTGTGTCAGAGACGTTGAAGTCCATGCATCACCGCTTCGAGGAGGGAACGGTCGGGAAGCTTCTGCCGGACGATCGGGGCGCGCGCCTGCACGAGGCCGGCCGCCAGCATCTCGGTGAGCAGCGCCGACACCACGCTGAACGGCAGGCCCAGATAGGCCGACAGCTCCGCCACCGAGAGCGGGGCGGCGCACATCCGCAGCACGGCCGTCTGTTCCGGGGAGGCCGACGAGGGCCGGTCGGCGCGCGCCACGACCAACGTCACCAGGTCGAGCAGCGCCCGCTCCCCGTCGGGCCCCGTGATGGTGTAGAACCGCTCGGGTTTCCTCTCCCCCTCTTCCTCCCGGGATTCTGCGGGGGGCGGGGGCGGCTCGGGGGCCGGGACCGCTACGGGTTGTCGCCGCCGGCGTTGCGGGGGCGTGGTCATACGGGCCGGCCGCCTCGGCGGGGCGGGCTGGTCAGATGGGCGCCGATCCGGACGACGAGGTCACGCATGGAGGCGCTCATCCGGCCCGGTTCGCAGCACACGTCGGAGAGGACCGCGAGATAGGCGTTGGCACCGGCGGACATCATGTAGAAGTAGCCGCCGTCCATCTCGATCATGATGAGGTTCATGTCGCCCTCGACGCACTCCATCTCCTGGGCGATGGCGGTGGCCAGGCTCTGCATGCCGGCGCAGGCGGCGGAGACGCGGTCCGCGGCGTCGGGTTCACCGGCGTAGCGGGCGATGCGCAGTCCGTCTGCCGAGAGCACGACGATCATCTCGATGCCCGGCACGCCGTCGTAGAGCTCCTTGAGCACCCAGTCGAAGTTCTGGCGCTGCTGGATCACGTGAGGTCCCCTTCGTCGTCGGCCTCGGGCTTGGGCTTGTCTTCGATCAGGTGCAGGTACGCGGTGGGATTGCGGGTGAAGTCGGTGGGGTGGACCCCGGGCGGCGCGATCTTCTTGAGGCCCTCCCAGAAGGCCTCGAAGGCCACTCCGGGCTCCTGCTTCTTCTTCTTTTTCACGGGCTCGGGCCGGGCCTGCTCGAACGGGTCCGGCTTGCCCTCGCGCTCGGCGCGTTCGGCGGCCTCCTGGGCGGCGTAGGCCTCCCGGTAGCGCACGGTGATCGGGATCGTCGCCTTGCTGCGGCGCTGCGGGAGACCCTTGTCGGTCCACTCGGTGACCACGGGCACGTCGTCTTCCAGCGAGACGCCCGCCGGGATCTTCGGGTTGGTGGGGCGGCGCTTCTTGGGCGGACGCTTGGGGCCCTCGAGCGCGCTGAGGTTGATCTGCGCGGCGGCGGCGCCGATGCCGTGCGCGTAGCCGGGGGCGGGGTCGGTGGTGAGCATCTCGCGGGGCACGATGAGCACGGCCCGGACCCCGCCGTACGCCGAAGTGCGCAGCGACACTTTCAGGTTGAACGACTTGCACAGCCGGCCGACGACCGCGAGGCCGAGACGTGGGGCGCCGCCGAGGTCCTGCATGGTGACGTCGCGCCGGGCGTCCTCCAGCATCTTCTCGGTCTTGGCGTGGGCCTCCTCGCTGAGGCTGACGCCGGCGTCCTCGATCTCGACGGCGATGCCGGTCTGCACCTCGAGGGCGTTGACGTGCACCTTGGACTGCGGCGGAGAGAAGCGGCAGGCGTTGTCCATGAGTTCGGCGAGCGCGTGGATGAGCGGCTCGACGGAGTTGCCGCTGATGTTGACCTGGGCGATGTTGTCGAGCTTGACGCGCGGATAGTCCAGGATCCGGGACATCGCGCCGCGCAGCACGCTGTACATGGCGACCGGCTTGGGCCAGCTGCGGCCGGGGCGGCCGCCGCCCAGCACGCTGATGGAGTCGGCGAGGCGGCCGATCATGGTGGTGCCGTGGTCGATGCGCAGCAGATCGTCGAAGACCTCGGGGTTGCGCCCGTGGTCCTCCTCCATCTCCCGCAGTTCCGCGGACTGCTGGTGGACGATCGCCTGGACGCGGCGGGCGACGCTGACGAAGGCGCGCTGGGCGGAGTCGCGCAGGGCCTGCTCGTAGTCGACGGCGTCCAGGAACCTCAGGTACATGGCGCGCTGCGACTCGTCGAAGTCGTTGAAGGTGGCGTCCACATCACCCATGTGGAGCATCACCTCGTCGGGGGAATTTCCGCCGCGCAGCCACTCCACGCCAAGGGGCATGAACTTGTCGGCGATACGGAAGTTCTCGTCCTGGTAGGTGGCGAGCCGCCGTTCGAGACGGGCGATGCGCCGGTCGTTCTCCGCGCGCAGTTCCGCCTGCCGGCGGGCGCGGCGCAGGGCACCGGACCCCATCGCGGTGACCACAAGGGTGGCGACGGCTCCACAGACGCCGACGGCGACCCGGGAGTGCGCCGCCACCAGCGCGGCAGCGGTTCCGGACGCCGCGGCCGTCAGTATCGCCGGCAGCAACAGCAGACGCGCGAAGGACACTTCTCGGCGACCGGGTGGGGACTGAACACTCACCATGTGGGCACCCTCTGTAGGGATCTGTCGGCATCTTCGGAACAATTGGGAACAGACGCACGAATACACCTCAACTCGGTGCGCCGCGGGCGAGCTTAGTCCGACCGGATCATCGCTGTGTCATATTCGGCAACCGTCTGAAACCGGCTGTGCGAGTGGAGTAACCTCAGCCCCATTTACACCCTTGGGCACCATTCGAACACACTGAGTAACGATGTGCGGGCGTGCGGGATCACGTTCACCTGAACAGGTGAGGCGGTCACTCCCAGGCGGGGTTCAGGCCCCCGTGATGCGCAGCGCCGCGTCGGCGGTGGCGCGCGCGAACTCCGAGACGGACCGGTCGGGATCGGAGCGGTGCACGAGGATCACACCCTCGATGAGCCCGAAGACGAGATCGGTGCGCAGGTCCAGCTCACTCTTGGCGAGCACGCCGCCCGCGGCCGTCGCGGCGATCAACTGCCGGTAGGCGTCCTTCAGTTCGGCCCGCACGGCATGGAATCCGGCGAACCGCTCGGCGCGCACCTCGGGCAGCAGGTACAGCCCGCCGAGGTTGTGCGACCCGCCGCACAGCAACTCCACGTCGGTGCGGCACAGCTCCCACAGCCGCTCCTCGGCCGCACGGGCGTCGTCGGCGAGCAGCGCGCGGGCGTACGTCAACGAGGGTGTGACCGTGGACTCCAACAGGTCGGCGAGGAGTTCCTCCTTGCCGGAGACGTAGTGGTACATGGAGGCCTGGCGCATCCCGGCGCGCTCGGCGACGGCCCGGGTGGTGGTGGCGGCGTAGCCGCGGATGGTGAACAACTCCGCTGCGGCGGCGAGCAGTTCGGCGCGCGGCTCGAGTCCGCTGTCCGGCCGCTGCGCCGCCCGGGGCCTGCCGACCCGCCGCCCGCCGCCCCCACCGCTGCTCTCCATGCGTTCGATCCTCGCACACGGCCGCACCCACCGGTCTCCGGGTGATCTCCAGGCGATCCCCGAGTGATCCCCGGGTGGCGCCGGGCGATCTCCGGGTGGTCCGCGGGCAAGTCCGGGTGAGGGGTCGGTAACCGAGCGGCAACACGCGGGCAATGCCCGCGACCCGGCCCGCCCCTAATTTCTGTCGGGCGACAGAAATTATCCACCAGCACGTCTCATCCGGCAGCCGGAGGTCCACGATGGCGGCGACAGCGACCACCTACGGAGCACGCGCCCACGCCCGCGCCCAGGAAGGCACCCGGGCCGAGGCCATGCCCGTCGTCCCGGCGGCCGACTGGCCGGCCCCGCCCTGCGAGGCGGGCCACCTGGTGTGGGCCGAGACGGTGGCGGGCGGCAACTACACCCACCGGGTCCTCGCCCGCGGCACCGAACTGCGCCTGACCGATCTGCGCGGCGACGCCTGCGCCCATCTGCTGCTCCACGTCGACGGCCGCCCCTGGGAGCGGCTGAACGTCGCGGACACGGTCAAGGTCCAGTGGAACGCCTACCTCGGTGAGGGCGTGCTGCTCCTGTCCGACCAGGGCCGCGTCCTCGCCTCCGTGATCGCCGACACCTCCGGCCGGCACGACGCCCTCTGCGGCACCTCCACGCTCGTCCGCAACACCGAACGCTACGGCGACGGCACCCCGCAGAGCCCCTCCCCCGCGGGCCGTGAGCTGTTCAAGCTGGCCGCCGCCAAGAACGGCCTCGAGCCCCGCGACCTGCCACCGTCCCTGGCGTTCTTCCAGGGCGTGGAGGTCCGCGAGGACGGCACTCTCGACTTCACCGGCTCGGCGGGACCGGGCGGCAGCGTCACCCTGCGCGCCGAACAGGATCTGACGGTCCTGATCGCCAACGTGCCGCACCCGGCCGACCCCCGCCCGGACTACGTCAGCACCCCGCTGGAGGTCCTCGCCTGGCGCGCGGCACCGACGGCACCGGGCGACCCGCTGTGGAACGCCACCCCCGAGGGCCGCCGCGCCTTCCTCAACACCGCCGAATTCCTCACCGCGAGGGGGCTCGCATGAGCACGAAGACCGTGGTCCCGGCCCGCGCCGCCTGGTCGTCCGTCGTCCGCGCCGGAGAGACGCTCACCATCACCGACCTGCACGGCAACCAGGCCGTCGACTTCCTCGTCTACGACGCCCACGACACGTCCGTGCGCTACAGCGCCCCCGACACCATCCACGCCCAGGGCGGCATCTTCCTCACCACCGGCAGCGTGCTGATGTCCAACGAGCACACCCCGCTGATGACGGTCACCGCGGACGCCGTGGGCCGCCACGACACCGTCGGCGGCGCCTGCTCCAAGGAGTCCAACACCCTGCGCTACGGCCACCACACCTACGCGCAGCACGCGTGCGTGGACAACTTCCTCGCCGAGGGCGCGAAGCACGGCCTCGGCAAGCGGGACCTGGTCTCCAACATCAACTGGTACATGAACGTCCCCGTCGAGAAGGACGGCACCCTCGGCATCGTCGACGGCCTCTCCGCCCCCGGCCTCGCCCTGACCCTGCGCGCCGAACGCGACGTCCTCGTGCTGGTCTCCAACTGCCCCCAGATCAACAACCCTTGCAACGGCTTCGAGCCGACGGCGGTGGAGATGACGATCACCGGGGCAGCCTCGTGAGCTTCGAGAAGGTACTGATCGCCAACCGCGGCGAGATAGCCGTCCGGATCATCCGCACCGCCCGCGAACTGGGCCTGCGCACGGTCGCCGTGTACTCCGACCCCGATCGCTCGGCACCCCACGTCCGGCTCGCCGACGAGGCGGTACGGCTCGGCCCGGCGCCCGCGAAGGAGTCGTACCTCGACGCCGATCTGGTCCTGAAGGCGGCCAAGGACACCGGTGCGGACGCGATCCACCCGGGCTACGGCTTCCTCTCGGAGGACGCGGTCTTCGCCCGCCGCTGCGCCGACGCGGGTGTCGTGTTCGTCGGTCCGACGCCCGGACAGCTGGAGCTGTTCGGCGCCAAGCACACCGCCCGGGCGGCCGCCGAGGCCGCCGGTGTGCCCCTGGCACCGGGCACCGGTCTGCTCTCCGATCTGCCCGAGGCACTGGAGAAGGCACGGGCCATCGGCTACCCGGTCATGCTCAAGGCGACGGGCGGGGGCGGCGGCATCGGCATGTCCGCCTGCCGCTCGGCGGACGAACTGACCGACGCCTGGGAACGCGTCCAGCGCGTCGCCGCCGCCTCCTTCTCCTCCGCCGGCGTCTTCCTGGAACGGCTCGTCGAGCACGCCCGCCACGTCGAGGTGCAGGTCTTCGGCGACGGCGAGGGCAAGGTCGTCACCTTCGGCGACCGCGACTGCTCCCTCCAGCGCCGCAACCAGAAGGTCCTGGAGGAGGCCCCGGCCCCCGGCCTCCCGGACCGGATACGCGATCAGCTCGCCGCATCCGCCCGCGACCTGTGCGCCTCCGTCGGCTACCGCTCCGCCGGCACGGTCGAGTTCGTGTACGACGCGGTCCGCGAGGAGGCCTACTTCCTCGAGGTCAACACCCGCCTGCAGGTGGAACATCCGGTCACCGAGGAGATCTACGGCGTCGACCTGGTCGCCTGGATGCTGCGCCTGGCGCGCGGCGAGCGGGACGTCGTGCACGATCCCGGACCGCCACGCGGCCACGCCGTCGAGGCCCGCCTGTACGCCGAGGACCCGAGCCGCGAACACCGGCCCGGCGCGGGCCTGCTGACGCGGGTCGAGTTCCCGGCGGGGGTGCGGGTCGACGGCTGGGTGGAGACGGGCACCGAGGTGACGACGTCGTACGACCCGATGCTCGCGAAGGTCATCGCCCACGGCGCGGACCGCGCCCACGCGCTCGCCCGCCTCGACGAGGCCCTGGCCCGCACGCGTATCGACGGCATCGAGACGAATCTCGGCCTGGTGCGGGCGGCGCTCGCGGATCCCCGGTTCGTGACGGCGTCCCACTCCACGGCGACCCTCGCCGATGTGCACGACCCGACGCCGCGCGTCGAGGTCGTCTCCGGCGGCACCCTCACCACCGTCCAGGACTGGCCCGGCCGCACCGGCCACTGGCAGGTCGGCGTCCCGCCGTCCGGCCCGATGGACGACCGCTCCTTCCGGCTCGGCAACCGTGCGCTGGGCAACCCCGAAGGCGCCCCCGGTCTCGAATGCACGCTCCAGGGGCCCTCGCTGAGGTTCAGCCACCCCACCACCGTGTGCGTGACCGGCGCCCCGGCCCCCGTCACCGTGGACGGCTCGGCGGTGACGCAGTGGAAGCCGGTGACCGTGCCGGCCGGGTCGCTGCTGGAGATCGGCGCGCCGAGCGAGCACGGGCTGCGCACCTACGTCCTGTTCGCGGGCGGCCTGGACGTCCCCGCCTTCCTGGGCAGCGCGAGCACCTTCACCCTCGGCCGGTTCGGCGGCCACGGCGGCCGGGCGCTGCGCACGGGAGACGTGCTGCACGGCGGGACGACCGCCGAGGGCACGGAGATCGAGGACCGTCCGTCCTTCACCTCCGTCTGGCACCTCGGCGCCGTCGAAGGCCCGCATGCCGCACCGGAGTTCTTCACCGAGGACGACATCCGCGACTTCTACGCCGCGGACTGGAAGGTCCACTTCAACTCGGCCCGCACCGGGGTGCGGCTGGTCGGGCCCAAGCCGCGCTGGGCGCGCACCGACGGCGGCGAGGCGGGCCTGCACCCGTCCAACATCCATGACACGCCGTATTCCGTGGGAGCCGTCGACTACACGGGCGACATGCCGGTGCTGCTGGGCCCGGACGGCCCCTCGCTCGGCGGGTTCGTGTGCCCGGCGACCGTGCTCAGCTCCGAGCGCTGGAAGCTGGGCCAGCTGCGCCCGGGCGACACGGTCCGCTTCAGGCCGGTGGACGTGTCCGGCGCGGCGCGCCCCGAGATCGTCGACGGCGGCGTCCTGGCCCGGGACGGGGACGTGACGTACCGGCGCAGCGGCGACGACAACCTGCTGGTCGAGTTCGGCCCGATGCAGCTCGACCTGGCGCTGCGGATGCGTGTGCACGCCCTGATGGAGGCGGTGTCGGCGGCCGCCCTGCCGGGGGTCACCGACCTGACCCCGGGCATCCGCTCCCTCCAGATCCAGACCGACCCGGCCCGCCTTCCGCAGCACGAACTCCTGGCGTCGGTACGGCGGTCGGTGACGTCGCTGCCTCCCAGCGACGAGCTGGTGGTCCCCTCCCGTACCGTGCACCTCCCCCTCTCCTGGGACGACCCGGCCACCCGCGAGGCCATCGCCCGCTACATGGCGGGGGTCCGCGACGACGCCCCCTGGTGCCCGTGGAACATCGAGTTCATCCGCCGCGTCAACGGGCTCGGCACCCCGGCGGACGTCTACGACACGGTCTTCGCCGCCGAATACCTGGTCCTGGGCCTCGGCGACGTCTACCTCGGCGCCCCGGTCGCCACCCCGCTCGACCCCCGGCACCGCCTGGTGACGACGAAGTACAACCCGGCGCGCACCTGGACGGCCGAGAACTCGGTCGGCATCGGCGGAGCGTACCTGTGCGTCTACGGCATGGAGGGCCCCGGCGGCTACCAGTTCGTGGGCCGGACGACCCAGGTGTGGTCGCCGTGGCAGCAGCGCGGTGCCTTCGAGACGGGCTCGCCCTGGCTGCTGCGCTTCTTCGACCGGATCCGCTGGTACCCGGTCGACGCGGACGAACTCCTCGACCTGCGCGCCGACATCATCTCCGGCCGCTTCGTCCCCCGCATCGAGGACGGCACGTTCTCCCTCGCCGACCACCAGTCCTTCCTGACCGAACACGCGGACTCCATAGCGGAGTTCCGCGGGCGGCAGCAGTCCGCGTTCGCGGCGGAGCGGGACGCGTGGGAGGCCGCGGGCGAGTTCGCCCGGGCCGATGCCGCCTCCGCCCCGGCCGCCGCGCCGGCCGAGGTGACGGTCCCGGCGGGCGGCCGCCTCGTGGAAGCCGAGTTCGCGGCGTCCGTATGGCAGTTGAACGTCTCGCCGGGCGACGAGGTGACGGCGGGACAGCCGCTGCTCGCGCTGGAGGCGATGAAGATGGAGTCCAGGGTGCACGCGCCGATGGCCGGTGTGGTGGCGGAGGTCCTGGCCAGGCCGGGCGACCAGGTGGAGGCGGGGACGGCACTGGTCGTCCTGGCCCCGGCCGCGAACTGAAAGAGGAACCGGAGCATGTCCAGCACTGTCACGCGTGTCCGCGCCGCCTACGCCCGCATCGAGGCCACCGACCGCCCCGAGATCTGGATCGACCTGCGCCCCCGGCAGGAGGTCGAGGCGGAGGCGCGTTCACTCGACGAGCGTGTGGCCCGGGGTGAACGCCTCCCTCTGGCCGGCCGGCTGTTCGCCGCCAAGGGCAACATCGACGTGGCCGGCCTGCCCACGACGGCGGGCTGCCCGGCATACGCCTACCGGCCGGCCGAGGACGCCCCGGTGGTCGCGGGTCTGCGCGCGGCGGGCGCGCTGCTGCTGGGCACGACGAACCTCGACCAGTTCGCGACGGGCCTGGTGGGAACCCGCTCCCCGCACGGCGCGGTCCGCAACGCCCACGACCCCGCACGCATCAGCGGCGGCTCGAGCTCGGGCTCGGCCGTCGCCGTGGCCCTCGGCATCGTCGACTTCGCGCTCGGCACGGACACGGCGGGCTCGGGTCGGGTCCCGGCCGCCTTCAACGGCATCGTCGGCCTGAAACCCACCCGCGGCCTCGTCCCGGCCGAGGGCGTCGTCCCCGCGTGCGCCTCGCTGGACTGCGTGACCGTGTTCGCCCGCACGCTGGCGGAGGCGGAGCGGGCTCTGGCCCACATGGCCACCGGCACGGTCCCGTCCGTCCCGGGCCGGGCCCCCGGTCCCTGGCGTGTCGCGGTCCCGCCGCTCACCCAGCTGGGGGAACTCGACGAAGGCTGGCAGGAGGCGTACGAGTCGGCGGTCGGGCAGCTCGCGGCGGCCGGCGCCGAGATCCGCACCCTCGACCTGACGCCCTTCACCGAGGCCGCGGCGATGCTGTACGAGGGCGCGTTCGTCGCCGAGCGCTACACGGCGGTGGGGAGCTTTGTCGACAAGTTGATCGAAGAGGGCGGGGAGGGCCTCGACCCGACGGTGGCCGGCATCATCACCCGTGCCCGTGACATCCCGGCGCACCGGCTCTTCGCCGACCAGGACCGCCTGGCCGCCCTGCGCACCCGGGCCCTGTCGGAACTCGCCGACGCCGACGCCCTGCTCCTCCCCACCGCCCCCGGGCACCCCACCCTCGCCGAGGTCGCCGCCGACCCGCTGGGTGCCAACGCCCGCCTGGGCCGCTTCACCAACTCCACGAACCTCTTCGACCTGGCCGCGGTGGCCGCCCCGGCCGGCGAGGTGAACGGCCTCCCGTTCGGCGTGATGCTGATCGGCCGGGCCTGCACGGACGAACGGCTGGCGAGGATCGCAGAGCTGCTCCGGCCGCAGACCCGGCTGGCGGTGGTGGGGGCACACCTGACGGGCCAGCCGCTGAACCCCCAGCTCCTGGCCCTGGGTGCGGTATTGGACCGTACGACGACGACGGCCGCCGCCTACCGGCTGCACGCCCTGCGCACGACACCCCCGAAGCCGGGCCTGGAACACGTGGGAGAGGGCGGCGCAGAGATCGAGACCGAGATCTGGCGTCTGCCGGCGGAGGGCCTGGGCCGCCTGCTGGCCTCCCTCCCCCGCCCGATGGCACTGGGCAGCGTCGAGCTGTCGGACGGCAGCAGGGTGCCGGGCTTCCTGTGCGAGCCGGGCGCGCTGAAGGAAGCGGAGGACATCACGCATCACGGCAGCTGGCGCTCATTTCTGGGCGAGCGCCGAGGATAGGGGCCTCGAAGGGCGCGGGGCCGGGTCGGTCTGCGGCTGGGCCGCATGAGCGCGGCCTGCCACGGCTTCCCCGTACCCGCCGTCGCCCCCCCTCACCCCACCGACGAGTAGGCCACGACCCCCCGCAGCAACTGATCAACCGCCTTGCGCGCAGCCTTCGCCACGGTCGAGCCCTCCGCGGCGGACGCCGCCGAGATCTGCCCGAGAACGTCGATCACCTGCTTGCACCACCGCACGAAGTCCCCCGCCGGCATCTCCGCCTCCCGCAGCACCTCGTCGAGCCCCTTCCCGGAAGCCCACATGTACGCGGCCCAGGCGAAGCCGAGATCGGGCTCACGCTGCCCGACGCCCTCCGTCTGGTTGATCCGGAAGTCCTCCTCGAGGGCGTCGAGCCGCCCCCAGATCCGGACCATCTCCCCCAGCGCGGCCTTCGCGTTGCCGGACGGCAGCTTCGGCGCCATCGCGTCGTCCCCGGCCCGCGCCTCGTACACCAACGCGGAGGCGCACGCGGCGAGTTCGGCGGGGCCGAGCCCCTCCCACACGCCGGCCCGCAGACATTCGCTGGCCAGCAGGTCCAACTCCCCGTACAGCCGGGCGAGCCGCTTGCCGTGCTCGGTGACCTCGTCGGCGCGGAGATAGTCCAGCTCGGTCAGCAGCGCCACGATCCGGTCGAAGGTGCGCGCGATGGTGTTGGTGCGCCCCTCGATGCGCCGCTCCAGCTGCGAGGTGTCCCGCAGCAGCCGGTGGTAGCGCTCGGCCCAGCGGGCGTGGTCCTCCCGCTCGGCGCACCCATGGCACGGGTGCGCGCGGATCGCCGTACGCAGCCGGGCGATCTCGCGGTCGTCGGCGGCCTGGGACCGCTTCTTGCGGGCCCGCTCCGGCGGGATGTGCCCGGCCTTGGTGCGCAGCGCGGAGGCGAGGTCCCGGCGGGACTGCGGGGAACGCGGATTGAACGACTTCGGGATCCGCATCCGCTCCAGCGCCTCGACCGGCACCGGGAAGTCCATCGAGGCCAGCCGCTTGACCTGCCGCTCGGCCGTCAGCACCAGCGGGCGCGGCCCGTCGTGCGCCTCGAAGCCGCGATGCCCGTTGGCCCGTCCGGCCGGAAGACCGGGGTCCAGCACCAGTGCCAGACCGGCGTACTTCCCCGCCGGCACATGGATGACGTCACCCGGTTTGAGCTTCTCCAGCGCCACGGCGGCCTCGGCACGCCGCTGGGCGGCGCCCTGCCGGACCAGCTCGGTCTCGCGGTCCTTGAGTTCGCGGCGCAGCCGCGCGTAGTCCTCGAAGTCGCCGAGGTGGCAGGTCATGGAGGCCTTGTAGCCCTCGAGTCCCTCCTCGTTGCGCTGCACCTGCCGGGAGATGCCGACGACCGAGCGGTCCGCCTGGAACTGCGCGAACGAGGTCTCCAGCAGTTCGCGGGAGCGGTGCCGCCCGAACTGCTCGACCAGGTTGACCGCCATGTTGTAGGACGGCTTGAAGCTGGAGCGCAGCGGGTACGTGCGCGTGCCGGCGAGGCCTGCGAGATGGTCGGGGTTCATGGCGCGCTGCCAGAGCACGACGGCGTGCCCCTCGACGTCGATGCCGCGCCTGCCCGCACGGCCGGTCAGCTGGGTGTACTCGCCGGGGGTGATGTCGGCGTGCTGCTCGCCGTTCCACTTGACGAGCTTCTCCAGGACCACGGACCGGGCGGGCATGTTGATGCCGAGCGCGAGGGTCTCCGTCGCGAAGACGGCCTTGACCAGCCCCCGTACGAACAGTTCCTCGACGACCTCCTTGAAGGTCGGCAGCATGCCCGCGTGGTGGGCGGCGATACCGCGCTCCAGGCCCTCCAGCCACTCGTAGTAGCCGAGGACGTGCAGGTCCTCGTGCGGGATCGCGGCGGTGCGCTCCTCGACGAGGGCGCGGACCTCGGCCCGTGCCTCCTCGTCGTTGAGCCTGAGGCCGGCGTACAGGCACTGCTGGACGGCGGCCTCGCAGGCGGCGCGGCTGAAGATGAAGGTGATGGCGGGCAGCAGTCCCTCGGCGTCGAGGCGCTCGATGACCTCCGGCCGCCCGGGTGTCCACACCCTGGACCGCTGCCGTCGCTCCCGCTCCCGGTCGGCCTCGCGCATCGCCCGGCCGCGTCTGCGGTCCTGGTACGACGGGCGGCTGGCCTCCATCCTGGCCAGCCGGGTGAGGTCGGGGTTGACGGCTCTGCGGTGGCCCTCGCCCTCCTCGAACAGGTCGTACATCCGCCGTCCGGCGAGCACGTGCTGGAACAGCGGCACGGGCCGGTGCTCGGAGACGATCACTTCGGTGTCGCCGCGGACGGTGTCCAGCCAGTCGCCGAACTCCTCGGCGTTGGACACGGTCGCGGAGAGGGAGACCAGGGTGACCGACTCGGGAAGATGGATGATCACCTCTTCCCATACGGCCCCCCGGAAGCGGTCGGAGAGGTAGTGCACCTCGTCCATCACCACGTATCCGAGGCCGAGGAGGGTCTGCGAACCGGCGTACAGCATGTTCCGCAGGACCTCGGTGGTCATCACGACCACCGGGGCGTCGGAGTTGACGCTGTTGTCGCCGGTGAGCAGGCCGACCTTGTCGGTGCCGTAACGGCGGCACAGGTCGGAGTACTTCTGGTTCGACAGCGCCTTGATGGGTGTCGTGTAGAAGCACTTCTTGCCCTGCTGGAGGGCGAGGTGGACGGCGAACTCGCCCACGATCGTCTTGCCGGAGCCGGTGGGTGCGGCGACCAGGACGCCCTTGCCCGCCTCGAGTGCCTGACATGCCTCGATCTGGAAGGGGTCGAGACCGAAGTCGTACATCTCGCGGAAGGACGCGAGCGCGGTGGCCTGCTCGGCGGCACGCATGCGCGCCGCCGCGTACCGCTCGGCCGGGGAGAGGTCCTCTGTCATCGTGCTTTCGAGCGTACCGGGCGCCACTGACAACAGGACGATCATTATCCGGATCTGACCTTGCGAAACCTGGGTTCACGCAGTTCAGGGGCGCCCGTCCGGCAGCGCCCGCACCATGCGGAAGCGGCCGGCTGCGCTCTGTGAGCGCGCCGGCCGCGGCCCGGTGGACAAGGTGGATCAGGTCACGTCGTCGTACCCGTTGACCCGCTCCGTGCTCGCCTGCTCCGGCAGTGCGCGGCTCGCGCTCACCGTCTCGACGTCGCCGATGTCCTCAGGCGTGAGGTCGAGTTCGGAGGCCTCGTCGTCGGCGGGGCCCAGGGCGTCGCGACGGCGCTTGCGGCGGTCGTTCATCAGGGAGAAGGCGCACGCGCCGAAGTACAGGACCCAGATCGGGCCGGCGAGCGCCATCATCGAGAGCGGGTCCGTGCTGGGCGTGGCCACGGCCGCGAAGACCGTGATACCGATGATCATGGCGCGCCACCAGCCGAGCATGCGCCTGCCCGTGATCATCCCGGTGAGATTGAGGAAGACCAGCAGCAGCGGCAGCTCGAAGGAGAGGCCGAACACGATGACCATGCGCGTGACCAGCTGGAGCAGGTCGTCCAGCGGCAGAAGGTTGCTGACGCCGCCGGGGGTGAAGTCCATCAGCACTTCGGCGGTCGTCGGCAGCACCGAGTACGCGAAGTAGCCGCCGCCCAGGAACAGCGGGACGCCCGTGCCGACGAACGCGTAGGCGTACTTGCGCTCGTGCTGGTGCAGACCCGGGGCCACGAAGGCCCACAGCTGGTAGAGCCAGACCGGCGAGGCGAACACGATTCCCGCCGTCATGGAGACCTGAAGGGCGAGCGTGAAGGGGGCGAGCAGACCGTTGATCGTGATGCTGGCGCACTTGTTGGTCGCGTCGCTGTTCTTCAGCTCGCTCGCGATCTGCTCGAATGTCTTCCCGCACCCGACCGAGTCGAGGATCGGCCTGGTGAGGAAGTTGATGATGTCGTTGTAGAAGAAGGCGGCGACGATCGTCACGATGACGATGGCCAGCAACGCCTTCGCGAGCCGGTTGCGCAGCTCACGGAGGTGATCCGCGAGGGGCATCCGCCCCTCGGGGTCCTTCTCCTCCTTGCGGGCAGACTTCAGCAACCCACGTTCCCATCTCGTGCGGCGGGCCGGAGGTCACCGGCCCTGCGTCAGCGCTTGGTCGTGTCCGTCGGCTCGCTGACCGGGCGGGAGCTGGTCACATCGCCGGGGGCGGCCTGGATGGTGCGCTGCGCGGGGGGCTCCTCGCCGGGGTTCGGCGGGCCCGCCGGAGTGGCGTTGCTGCTGCCCTCCTCCTTCATCGCCTTGGCCTCGCTCTTCAGAATGCGCGCGGACTTGCCGAGCGAGCGGGCCATGTCCGGAAGCTTCTTCGCGCCGAACAGCAAAATGATGACGACGAGGATGAGAATCATCTCGGGAGCACCGAGCTTTCCGAACATAAGTCTTTACCTTCTCACCGAGGCGGCTGGGTGGGGGTGCTGTGCGACCAGTCGGACAAATGTCCGAACGATCGTGTTGTCAGCGATCGTAACGCTCAGGGGTGAACGTGAGGCAATCCCCGTGCGTACTCCCGGTCCGCGGTCCGGGCCTCGTTCTCCGAGCCGCGATCAGCAGCGTACCCGCCCACCTGGCCGCTCCGGGAGGGCGAAGTGGCCCAAAACGCATTCGGCACCGGACTCACAGCACCACCACAGCGCTACGCCAGCGCCGGCACAGCGCTGCTCACAGGGTGTCCACAGCCCGGGCGACGCTGAGGGAGGCCCGCTCGAGGTCCTCGGCGGCCCGGTTGATACGGCGGGCGGATTCCGTGACCTGCCGCCCCAGCCGCCGCGCCTCCAGAAAGACCCGCACGGCGAACACCGCGAGGACGGCGAGACCCAGGAAACCCACGGCTACCGCGAACATCGGCCAGAACATGACGCCGAGCCTAGACCGTCCTACGGGGTGGTCAGGCGCAGGGTCCGCACGCCTCCGCCGAGGAGGAGTTCGACGATCCGCTCACCGGCCGGCTTGCGCACGGCCGCGCCGCAGTCGGGGCAGGTGAAGGAGTAGAACGTGGTGCGGCTCGTGGCGCCGATGGCCAGCCGCAGGGCGCCGGCGGCGAGCTCGAAGCAACCCCGGCAGTCGGGGCAGCCCGCCCTGAAGGTCACCGGGGTCACGCTCCGCATACCGGCGAACGCGGAGGCCACCGAGATGCCCTGCGCACCGGACGTCACCGACTCGCTCACAGCTGCTCCCGCCCGTCGAACTGCCTGTCGTCCTGCACGCCGCGCGGAGCGTGCGGCCCGTCGGCCACCCCACCCGCCTCAGCCCCACCGGTCCCGGCGGCCTCGGCACCCCCGCCGGCCCCGTAGGTCACGTCGGCCACCTCGATGCCGTCGTACGCCGCCAGTGCCTCCGCGGCGGCGCTTCGGGCGCTGTCGGCGAGGGCCGGCGGCGACACGATCCGGCCGTCGCGGCCGAGCCGCAGGGCCAGCCGCCGCAGCGAGGCCGGTTCGGGCGTGCGCAAGGTAATACGCAGCCCGCCGTCGGAAAGCTCATCCGCGCTGTCGTGCGGGTAGTACTCGGCGACCCAGCGACCGCCCGGCCCCACCTCGACGACGACCTCCGGGTCCTCGGCGGCCGGCTGCACCAGCGCCTCCGACAGATCCCGCAACTCGATCTCCGGCGGCGCGGCCGGCTCGTCGAGGATCCTGATCTCGGCGACCCGGTCCAGCCGGAAGGTACGCCGGGCCTCGGAGCGACGGCACCACGCCTCCACGTACGTGTGCCCGACGCTGACCAGGCGGATGGGGTCGATCTCGCGCTCGGTGAGCTCGTCACGCGCGGGCGAGTAGTAACGGATCCACAGCCGGCGGCGCTCGGAGATCGCCCGGTCGACGTCCGCGAACACCCCGCCCTCGGACTCGAAGGTCACCGACAGCCGGGAACTCGCACCCGCCGTCTCACCGGCGGCCGCCTCCACCTTCGCGGTCGCCCGCAGCAGCGCCTGCCGGTCGCCCTCCCGCAGACCGGGCAGCGTGGAAACCGCCCGCGCGGCCACCAGCAGCGCGGTCGCCTCGTCGGCGGCCAGCCGCAGCGGTTCGGCGGCCTCCGCGCCGAGCGCCGCCGGATTGTGCCACCAGATGCGCTCACCGTCGGTGTCGATGTCCAGAAGGTCGCCACCCCGGAAGCTGGTGCCGCACATGGGCAGCACATCGAGATCCGAGACCAGCTCGTCCTCCGTGATCCCGAAAGCGCGCGCCACGTCCTCGATCCGCGCGCCGGGACGCTCCCGGAGATACGTCACCAGGGAGAGCATCCGCCGGGTCTGGTCGATCGCGTTCGCCGGCCTGACCGGTTTGCCTGCCACTGTGTTGCTCGCTCCCCCTCAGCCCTTGGCCACGGCCCGCAGCCGGTCCACGACGTCCGCCCGCAGCTCGGCCGGCTCCAGGACCACCACGTCCGGCCCGAACTCCACCAGCCAGGCGTCCAGACCGTGCCCGTACGGAATCTCCAACTCGTCCCAGCCGTCACCGAGTTCCCGAACAGCGGCGGCCTTCGCCCGCAAGGGGTACCCGGCGCCCGACCGCAGCCGGATCAACGCGCTCCGGTCGGCGGTCTCCCCCGCCCAACTCGCCACGGTCTCCCGGACGGTGACCACATCGGGGACGGGCGCGGTGAAACTCCCGCCACGCGAACGCACCTTGCCGGTGATCCGGGACAGCCGGAACACCCGCTCCGCACCCCGGTCCCGGTCGAACCCCGCCAGATACCAGTGTCCGCGCCAGCACTCGAGAGCCCACGGCTCCACATGCCGGGTCTCGGGATGGGCCGCGGTCGCCTTGCGGTAGTCGAACACCACGGGCCGACGGTCACGGCACGCCAGCATCAACGGCTCGAACGCCGCCTCGTGCACGGGGATCCGCGGCTCCAGCGCACCGTGCGCCTCGTACGGGTCGACGTCCTCCGGCAGGCCGGCCGCCCGCAGCTTCTGCAGCGCCCCGCTGGCCGCACCCGCGAGACGGGCCTGCTGCCACACCTTCGCGGCCAGCCCGAGCGCGGCGGCCTCCTCCGCGTCGAGAGTGATGGGCGGCAGCCGGTTGCTGTCACGGCGGGCCAGATAGCCGATCTCGCCGTCCAGGCTCTCCACGGTCTCGATGACCAGACCGAGCTCGCGCAGATCGTCCTTGTCCCGCTCGAACATCCGGTTGAAGGAGTCGTCGTTGCCCGCCGCGCCCGTGCCCGGCCTGAAGGCCTCGACGTAGGCCTCGATGGAATCGCGCAGCTCACGCTTGCTCAGCGGCCTGCGCGTCCCGAGCAGGCACAGCGCCAGGTTCATCAACCGCTCGGCCTTGGCAATGGCCATCGACGCCCTTCGCCTTCCCTATGGTGCTTACGATCGACGACCGTACCGCCCCACGGTCCCCCGGCAAAAGCCGAGGGTCCATGCCGCGCGGGCATGGACCCCAGGTGACCGACTCGGGGCGGTCCCGCTCAGACCGCGATCAGGTCCACCACGAAGATCAGCGTCTCACCGGGCTTGATCGCCGGGGTGGGGCTCTGGTCGCCGTAGGCGAGGTGCGCCGGAATGGTCAGCCGACGGCGACCGCCGACCTTCATGCCCTGCACACCCTGGTCCCAGCCCTTGATGACACGGCCGGCGCCCAGCGGGAAACGGAACGGCGCACCGCGGTTCCAGCTGGCGTCGAACTCCTCACCGGTGCTGAAGGAGACACCCACGTAGTGGACGGTGACGGTCTGACCGGCCTGCGCAACCTCGCCGTCGCCCTCCCAGATGTCCTTGATCTCGAGGTCCGCCGGGGGCTCGCCTTCGGGAAAATCGATCTCGGGCCGCTCGATGCTCACGTCACTGCTCCTGCTTGTCTACGGAAAGGCAACATGCACAGTCTTACACCCTGAGCGGCCTCACATCTTGGCGAGGATGTCCACCGAGAACACCATCGTGGAGTCCTTCTCGATACCGCTGCCGCTCGGCGGACTGTCGCCGTACCCCAGGGACGGCGGAATCACGATGACGACCCGGCTGCCCACCTTCTTGCCGGTCAAACCCTGCGCCCAGCCCTTGACGACCTGCTGGAGCGAGAACGACGTGAGCGACTTGCGGCTGTACGTCGAGTCGAACTCCTTGCCGGTGTCCCACACCACGCCCTCGTACTGCACCAGCACACTGTCGTCCGCCGCCACCGCGTCGCCGTCGCCCTCGATGACGTAGTTCGACACCAGCTTGCTCGGCGGGTCCGCCTTCGGGATCTCGACCGAGGGCGCCTTGCCGTCGGTGTTGGTACCGACCTTCGGCAGCTTCGGGTCACTCTGCGCGACGTTCTTGCCCTTCGCGGAACTGCTCGCGTTGAACGTGGCCAGGATGTCGAACACGAACACCAGCGTGTCGGTGCCCTTGACCCCCAACTCGGTGCTGCCGGCCTTGCCGAAGCCCCAGGTCGGAGGCACGGAGAACAGCACGCGGCTGCCGGTCTTCCGCCCCGGCAGCGCATAGCGCCAGGCCTCGAGCGTGCCCTGGGCCAACTGGGTGACCAGCGGCGTCTTCTTGTCGTAGGAATTGTCGACGACCTTCGCGGTGTCCCAGATCTGGGCCAGGTAGTCCGCCTGGATGAAGTCGTTCTCCGCGACGACCTTGCCGCCGCCCGCGATCACCGTCTTCACCGCGAGCTGGTCCGACGGATCGCCACTGCCCTTGGCCACCGTCGGCTTCTCACCGAACTTCGTGCCCGCCGTGATCGCCGGCAGCGGACCGTCCACGATCTTCGGCGGCGGCGCGGCCGAAGAGGCCGACGCCGAAGGCGAAGGCGACGCGCTGTCGCTCGCCCCGTTCGAGTCGGACTTGTCGTCACTGCACGCGGAGAGCGTGACCAGTCCGGCAGGGACAGCGGCAAGAATGATGGAGCGTCGGCGCACGTCGAGGGCCTCGTAATCGGTCGATCTTGTGTAGGGCGTGCGCGCAACTCTACGGCGTGAGAAGGGCGCCGTACGGAAAACGTACGGCGCCCGTGTGGCGTTCCGGAGGTGCTTTCCGGACGCAATGCTCACATTCCGGCGATCAGCTTCTCCACCCGGTCGTCCACCGACCGGAACGGGTCCTTGCACAACACCGTGCGCTGCGCCTGGTCGTTGAGCTTCAGATGCACCCAGTCCACCGTGAAGTCCCGACGCTGCTCCTGCGCCCGCCGGATGAAGTCACCGCGCAGGCGCGCCCTCGTGGTCTGCGGCGGAACCGACTTGCCCTCGAAGATCTTCAAGTCGTTGCAGATCCGCGCCGCTTGCCCCTTCCGCTCCAGCAGGTAGTACAGCCCACGACGACGGTGGATGTCGTGATACGCGAGGTCTATCTGCGCCACCCGCGGATGCGACATCGTCATGTTGTGCTTGGCCCGGTACCGCTCGATGAGCTTGTACTTCATCACCCAGTCGATCTCGGTGCCGATCCGGTCCAGATCCTCCGCCTCGATCGCGTCCAGCGTGCGGCCCCACAGCTCCAGGACCTGGTCCACGGTGCCGGTGCGGATACCACGCCGCTCGACGAAGTCCACCGCCTTGTCGTAGTACTCGCGCTGCACCTCCAGCGCCGAGGCCTCCCGGCCACTCGCCAGCCGCACCTTGCGCCGGCCCGTGATGTCATGACTGACCTCACGGATCGCCCGGATCGGGTTCTCCAGCGTCAGGTCGCGCATCACCGTGCCCGCCTCGATCATGCGCAGCACCAGGTCGGTCGCTCCGACCTTCAGCAGCATGGTCGTCTCGGACATGTTCGAGTCACCGACGATGACGTGCAGCCGGCGGTAGCGCTCCGCGTCCGCGTGCGGCTCGTCGCGGGTGTTGATGATGGGCCGGGAACGCGTCGTCGCCGACGAGACGCCCTCCCAGATGTGCTCCGCCCGCTGGCTGACGCAGTAGACGGCCCCACGGGGCGTCTGCAGCACCTTCCCGGCGCCGCACAGCAGCTGCCGGGTCACCAGGAACGGAATCAGGATGTCCGCGAGCCGGGAGAACTCCCCGTGCCGGGCCACCAGGTAGTTCTCGTGGCAACCATATGAGTTGCCCGCCGAGTCGGTGTTGTTCTTGAAGAGGTAGACGTCGCCCGCGATTCCTTCCTCGTGCAGGCGTCGTTCCGCGTCCACCAGGAGTCCTTCGAGAATGCGCTCGCCGGCCTTGTCGTGGGTGACCAACTCGGTCACGTTGTCACATTCCGGTGTGGCGTATTCCGGATGTGATCCCACGTCGAGATACAGGCGGGCGCCGTTCCGCAGAAAGACATTGCTGCTACGGCCCCATGACACGACACGGCGGAAGAGGTACCGCGCCACCTCGTCAGGCGACAGGCGGCGCTGTCCCCTGAACGTGCACGTGACGCCGTACTCGTTCTCCAGCCCGAAAATGCGGCGGTCCATGACTGAACATTACGCCCGATCCCCTGAACTGAAACGGGGTTCGGCAGCACGGTTTGGATCATTTTCCGATGAAGCCGCAACAACCGCGCTTCCCCCGGGAGCCGCCAGTACCCGCCCCGTGACCAGCAAAACCACCAAGGACACGGCACCCGCGGCACCCGGAACCGCGTACCCCCACAGGGCACCACCCGCCTGGACCACAGGCCCCGCGAGACCGGTCCCGACCGACATGCCCACCGTGAACATCGTCACCAGCCAGGAGAACGCCTCGGTGACCGTGCCACGCGGCGCGTGCCGGTCGACGATGACGAACGCACACGCGAGAGCGGGCGCGAGGAACACCCCCGCAAGCGCCGTCAGCGCCACCATCGCGACCACACCCGGCATCAGCATCAGCGGCAGATAACAGACCGCCAGAAACGCCACCAGCACCCGCAGTCTCCGCTCCGGCACCCCCTCCCACCGCCGAGCGCCGTACACCGCACCACCGACCAGCGCCCCCAGCCCCAGAGCCGCGTTCAGCCAGCCGTACACCACGTCACCACCGTGATCGTCCGCGTACGGCACGGAGGCCACCGTGATGGACCCGAGCGCGACACCCACGAACAGGAAGGCACCGAGGAGCACCAGCAGACCGGGCGAGCGCAGCGCGCCGAGCCAGTGCGCCTCGCGCGGAGCGGAACGCCACCCGCGCGAGGGGGGCGACACGACCACCGAGAGCGCCCCGAGCACCCCGACCGCGTTCAGGACGAGCAGCGCGGCCTGCGCGGACCACAGCGACATGCACAGGGTCACCAGCAGCGGCCCCACCGTGAACATCACCTCCTGCGCGACGGCATCCATGGCGTACGCCGTGTGCACCTGGTCCTCGCGGCGCAGGACACTCGGCCACAGCGCACGCAGGCCGCCCTCCAGCGGCGGCGTGAAGAGCCCGGCGGCCGCCACGGCGGCATGGGCGACCGGGAGCGCGCCGGTGCCGGCGACGGCGAAGACGGCCATCGCGAGAGCCGAGGCGAGCGCGGCGGGCAACTGGACGCGCGGCTGGCCGTACAGGTCCACCAGCCGGCCCAGCAGGGGCTGACCCACCGCGTTGGCGATGCCGTACACGGCCGCCAGCGCCCCCGCGAGGCTGTAGGTGCCGCCCTCGGCCCGCACGAACAGCACGATCGCGATGGCGGCGGTCGCACACGGCAGCCGCCCCACGAGCGTGCCGGCCAGCAGCCTGGCGGCATGCCTCGCCCTGAGGATCTCCAGGTATCCCGCGGCCATCGCTCGCCCTTCCGGCTGAGGTTTTACGTATAACGTCGTTCGTCATACGTACCATGTGCGCTGTTCACGAGTCCAGACGAAGGAGCAGGCGGACGGTGGCACCAGACAGCACCCGCCCCACGAGCCGAGACGTCGCCCAGGCCGCCGGCGTCTCCCAGGCCGCCGTCTCCCTCGTCCTCGGCGACAAATGGCGCGGCCGCGTCTCGGAGACCACCGCCGAACGCGTACGCCAAGCCGCCCGCACCCTCGACTACCGGCCCAACCTCGCCGCCCGCAACCTCCGCCTCGGCCGCACCCGCACCGTCCTCCTCGTCGTCCCCGCCCTCACCACCGAATTCTTCGCAGGCGTCTACACCGGAGCGGCCCGCGTCGCCGCCGACCACGGCTTCGGCGTCGTCCTCTACCCCTCCCCCCAGGGCGTCGGCCCGGCCCGCGACCCCTTCGCCTCCGCCCAGGCCGCCCTCGACGGCGTCATCGCCTCCTCCATGGCCGCCGACGCCCTCACCGCCATCCGCGGCGACCAGCTCCCCCTCGTCATGCTCGACAGCGACCCCTCCGGCAGCCTCGGCGCCGCCACCGTCAACCTCGACATCACCGACGGCGTACGCCAGGTCGCCGACCATCTGCTCGGCCTCGGCCACCGCGACTTCCTCCACCTCGCGGCGGACGTACCGTCGTGGACCTTCGAGGTACGCGCGCGTGAACTGGCCACACGGCTCTCAGCGGCCCCCGGAACGTCCCTACGGACCACACGCGCCCCCATCTCCATCGAGGGCGCCCTGACCGCCGCGGAAGCCGCCCTCAGCGCCCCCCGCCCCCACCCCACAGCCATCGTCTGCGACGACGACAAACTCGCCGCCGGCGCCTACAAGGCCCTCCGCCGCCTCGGCCTGCGCATCCCCGACGACGTCTCCGTCACCGGCCTCGACGACCTCGCCCTCGCCACCGCCCTCGACCCCGAACTCACCACCGTCCGCCTCGACGCCGAGCTCTTCGGCGAACGCGGCATGCAAGCCCTCCTCGCCGTCCTGGAAGGCCGGACACCGGACGCCGGAGACATCCCCGTCCAACTCGTCACACGCGGCTCCACGGCCCCGCCGAACGCCTCCTGAGACGCCCTGTGCCCCGGCCGAGACACCGGCCGGGGCACAGAAAGGATCGGACAGACGGTTCTACTCGTCCTCGTCCTCGGAACTCTCCGCCTCCGTGGACGCACCATCGGCCTCGAGCAACCGCGCCAGCTGACGCCCCACGATCCGCTTGAACTTCCGCTGCTGCGGCCGCGTACGGTCCAGCACCGCGACCTCGAGCCGCTCCGCCGGAATCTCCCGCTGCGAACCGTTCGACTCACGCGACAACGCCTGCACGGCCAGACTGAGCGCCTCGGCCAACGTCATCCCGTCCTGATGCCGCTGATCCAGATAGTTGCTGATCAGCTCCGCATTGCCACCCACCGCGACCGAACCGTGCTCGTCCACGATCGACCCGTCGTGCGGCAGCCGATAGATCTGGTCACCGTCCGGAGTCGCACCGACCTCCGCCACCACCAATTCCACCTCGTACGGCTTCTCACCGGCCGAGGAGAAGATCGTGCCCAGCGTCTGGGCATACACGTTGGCCAGACCACGCGCGGTCACATCATCACGGTCATAGGTGTAACCACGCAGATCCGCGTACCGCACACCACCGATCCGCAGATTCTCGTACTCGTTGTACTTACCGGCGGCCGCGAAACCGATCCGGTCATAGATCTCGCTGAACTTGTGCAGCGCACGGGACGGATTCTCACCGACGAACACGATGCCGTCGGCATACTGCAGCACGACCAGGCTGCGGCCACGCGCGATGCCCTTGCGCGCGTACTCCGCACGGTCGGCCATCGCCTGCTGGGGTGAGACATAGAACGGCGTCGACACCGGTTATCCGTCCCTTTCTGTCGAAGTCACTGGATCACCTGGGATAAGACGGGGCCCGCCGGCTACAGCAGAGCGGCCCGCGGGCCGTCCGGCTGCTCGAGGCGGCGCTCGAGGATGGAGCGGGCGATCTCGGACGACTCCTCGTCCGTCAGCCTGCGGAAACCGTCCTCGGTGATCACCGTGACGATCGGATAGATCCGGCGCGCGACATCCGGACCACCCGTCGCCGAGTCGTCGTCAGCCGCGTCGTACAGGGCCTGCACCACGAGCGTCGTCGCCTCGTCCTCGGACAGGTCGTCACGGAACAGCTTCTTCATCGCCCCACGCGCGAAGATCGAGCCGGAGCCGGTCGCGGCGAAGTGGTGCTCCTCGGAACGGCCGCCGGTCACGTCGTACGAGAAGATCCGGCCCCTGTCACGGTCCACGTCGAACCCGGCGAAGAGCGGGACGACGGCCAGCCCCTGCATCGCCATGCCGAGGTTGCTGCGAATCATCGTCGACAGACGGTTCGCCTTGCCCTCCAGCGAGAGCTGCGCCCCCTCGACCTTCTCGAAGTGCTCCAGCTCCAGCTGGAACAGCTTCACCATCTCGACGGCGAGACCCGCGGTGCCGGCGATGCCGACGGCCGAGTACTCGTCCGCCGGGAACACCTTCTCGATGTCCCGCTGCGCGATGACGTTGCCCATCGTGGCCCGTCGGTCACCCGCGAGCACCACGCCTCCCGGGAACGTGACGGCCACGATCGTCGTCCCGTGCGGCGCCTCGATCACACCCTGCGTGGGCGGCAGCCGCCGCTTGCCGGGCAGCATCTCCGGCTGGTGCTCGGACAGGAAGTCCATGAAGGACGAGGACCCAGGCGTCAGGAAGGCAGCTGGTAGACGCCCGGTGCTACGAGTGTTGGCTTCCACGCGTTTCCTTCCACGTATGCAGCAGCCCGCCTTATGGCATCGGGCCGATCTTTGAACTGCCCCAGTGCAGCGTTGCAGCTGAAGCACAGTACGCCTCGGACCCTACCCGTCTTGTGGCAGTGATCCACATGTGCAGCCGGAGCTGACAAACATATGCAGCAGAGGCCGCGTTGGGAGGCGATCAACTCGTCGCGCTCGGCTTCGGTGATGCCGTATTGGCGCTTCGGATGGTCCTGCCGCCCGCGCTCGGCCCGGCATGCATTGCAGCGCGTCGACAGCCCGTCCGATGCGGTCGCGTTGCGATGCCATTCACCGTGAGGCTTGACCTCGCCGCACGCCCTGCAGAGCTTGTGGCCGACCGGCACATCCGCCTTCTCCCGGACCGGCTTGCCCAGGGCCTCCCGGCGGCGCCGGTAGTGCGCGGCACTGTACTCCGCCACGCACTTCCGGCAGTCCACCTGAAGGCCGTCACGCCGGTTCTTGTCCCGCGCGAAAGCGGCGACAGGCAGGTCTCGCTTGCATTTCCGGCACCGCTTCGCGTCCGGTTCGCCAGCCAGCTCCATCCCCCACCACCTTCAATTCAAAGGGGAAGGCGAGAGATCACCTTCACTGTCCGCCTTTTTGCACGAAGGAGCGCACGAAATCCTCGGCGTTCTCCTCGAGTACGTCATCGATCTCGTCCAGGACGGAGTCCACGTCGTCGCTCAGCTTCTCGTGGCGCTCCTTGAGGTCCTCGGAGCCCTGCGCCTCCGCGGTCTGCTCCTCGACTTCCTCCGTGGAGCGCGTCGCCTTCTGCTGGCCGCCGCCGGTGTCCTTGGTCGCCATTACCTTCACCCCGCTCAGTTCGCCCGACATGGTCGACAGGTCGGCATTCCTGCCGATCGGTGGTGATCAGACCCTACAAGGCGGGTCCGACATCGGCCCCGTAGTTGTTCCAACGTACGAGAGCCATCTCGATGATTCCCGGGCGGCGGGGTTTCCACCCTGCCCGCCCGGTGTGGTCCTCAGGGCGTTTCAGCCGCCCGACAGCACCCTGACCAGGTCTTCTGCCGTGCGGCAGCGGTCCAGGAGCTCCTTGACGTGATTTCGCGTTCCGCGAAGGGGTTCGAGGGTTGGGACGCGCTGGAGCGAGTCCCTGCCCGGGAGGTCGAAGATCACCGAGTCCCAGGAGGCGGCGGCGACGTCGTCGGCGTACTGCTCGAGGCAGCGGCCGCGGAAGTACGCGCGCGTGTCCTCCGGCGGCGTCGTCTTCGCCCGCTCCACCTCCGGCTCGTCCAGGAGCCGCTTGATGCGGCCGCGGGCCGCGAGGCGGTTGTAGAGGCCCTTCTCGGGCCGTACGTCGGCGTACTGGAGGTCGACGAGGTGCAGGCGCGCCGCGTCCCAGTCGAGGTCGTCACGGCGGCGGTAGCCCTCCATGAGTTCGCGCTTGGCGACCCAGTCGAGTTCGCCGGCGAGGCTCATGGGGTCGTTCTCGAGGCGGGTGAGGGTGTCCTCCCAGCGGCTGAGGACGTCCTTGGTCTGGTCGTCGGCGTCGGCGCCGAAGCGCTCCTCCACGTATTTGCGCGAGAGCTCGTAGTACTCCATCTGCAATTGGACCGCGGTGAGTGTGCGGCCGCTGCGGAGGGTGACGAGGCGCTGGAGGCTCGGGTCGTGGGAGACCTGGTGGAGGGTGCGTACGGGCTGGTCGACGGCGAGGTCGACGGCGATGAAACCGTCCTCGATCATGGACAGCACCAGCGCCGTGGTGCCCAGTTTCAGGTACGTCGAGATCTCGGAGAGGTTGGCGTCGCCGATGATCACGTGGAGGCGGCGGTATTTCTCCGCGTCGGCGTGGGGTTCGTCCCTGGTGTTGATGATGGGGCGTTTCAGCGTCGTCTCGAGGCCGACCTCGACTTCGAAGTAGTCGGCGCGCTGGCTGAGCTGGAAGCCGTGTTCGTGGCCGTCCTGGCCGATGCCGACGCGGCCGGCGCCGGCGAAGACCTGGCGGGAGACGAAGAAGGGGGTGAGGTGGCGCACGATGTCGGAGAAGGCGGTTTCCCGCTTCATGAGGTAGTTCTCGTGCGTGCCGTAGGAGGCGCCCTTGTTGTCGGTGTTGTTCTTGTAGAGGTGGATGGGCTGGGCGCCGGGGAGCTGGGCCGCGCGTTCGGCGGCTTCGGCCATGATCCGTTCGCCGGCCTTGTCCCAGAGGACGGCGTCCCGGGGGTTGGTGACCTCGGGGGCGCTGTATTCGGGGTGGGCGTGGTCGACGTAGAGGCGGGCTCCGTTGGTGAGGATCACGTTGGCGAGGCCGATGTCCTCGTCGGTGAGCTGGCTGGAGTCGGCGGCCTCGCGGGCGAGGTCGAAGCCTCGCGCGTCCCGCAGCGGGTTCTCCTCCTCGAAGTCCCAGCGGGCCCGGCGGGCCCGGTGCATCGCCGCCGCGTAGGCGTTGACGATCTGGGATGAGGTGAGCATGGCATTGGCGTTGGGGTGGCCGGGGACGGAGATGCCGTACTCCGTCTCGATGCCCATTACTCGCCGTACGGTCATGCGGCCCTCCTTGCCCGGCGGCGCCCTCGGTCGTGGGCGCCGCTCAGATACCGGTGGTGCTCCGGTGCGGGTGCGGTGCCCGTCCTCTCCGCACTGCGCAAGCCGGTACGGAAGAGCCTAGAACGCCTCTGCGCTGGTGGGGAGATCATTTGCGTCATTGCCTTGCTCCAGCCGTGGCCTGGAAAACAGTCGGCTGCGGGTACCCGGTGAGGGCACCCGCAGCCGCCCCTGTTTTTACAGGTACTGTCCGGTGTTCGCCACCGTGTCGATGGAGCGTCCGGTGTCCGCGCCCTGCTTTCCGGTGATGAGGGTGCGGATGTAGACGATCCGTTCGCCCTTCTTTCCGGAGATGCGGGCCCAGTCGTCCGGGTTGGTGGTGTTGGGCAGGTCCTCGTTCTCCTTGAATTCGTCCACGCAGGCCTGGAGGAGGTGGGAAACGCGGAGACCCTTCTGGTTCTTTTCGAGGAAGTCCTTGATCGCCATTTTCTTGGCGCGGCCCACGATGTTCTCGATCATGGCGCCGGAGTTGAAGTCCTTGAAGTAGAGGACTTCCTTGTCGCCGTTGGCGTAGGTGACTTCCAGGAAGCGGTTCTCCTCGGATTCGGCGTACATGTGTTCCACTGCCGTCTGGATCATGCTCTGGGCGGTGGAGACCTTGTCGCCGCCGTGTTCGCCGAGGTCGTCGGGGTGCAGCGGGAGGCGTTCGGTGAGGTACTTGCCGAAGATGTCCTTGGCGGCTTCGGCGTCCGGGCGCTCGATCTTGATCTTCACGTCGAGGCGGCCGGGGCGCAGGATGGCGGGGTCGATCATGTCCTCGCGGTTGGAGGCGCCGATGACGACCACGTTCTGCAGGCCTTCGACGCCGTCGATCTCGGCGAGGAGCTGCGGGACGATGGTGTTCTCCACGTCCGAGCTGACGCCGGAGCCGCGGGTGCGGAAGAGGGATTCCATCTCGTCGAAGAAGACGATGACGGGGGTGCCCTCGCTGGCCTTCTCCCGTGCACGCTGGAAGACGAGGCGGATCTGCCGCTCGGTCTCGCCGACGTACTTGTTCAGGAGCTCGGGACCCTTGATGTTGAGGAAGAAGCTCTTGCCGGCGGCCACTCCGGTCACTTCGGCGACCTTCTTGGCCAGCGAGTTCGCGACGGCCTTGGCGATGAGCGTCTTGCCGCATCCGGGGGGTCCGTAGAGCAGGACACCCTTGGGCGGGCGCAGTTCGTGCTCCTTGAACAGGTCGGGGTAGAGGTACGGGAGCTCCACGGCGTCCCGGATGGCCTCGATCTGTCCGCCGAGGCCGCCGATCTGCTCGTAGCCGATGTCGGGGACCTCTTCGAGGACGAGTTCCTCGACCTCGCTCTTGGGGACGATCTCGTAGACGTAGCCGGAGCGGGGTTCGAGCAGGAGGGCGTCGCCGGGGCGGATGGTGACGTCCAGCAGCGGCTCGGCGAGCCTGACCACCCGTTCCTCGTCGGTGTGCCCGATGACCAGGGCGCGCTCGCCGTCCTCGAGGATCTCCTTGAGGGTGACGATGTCCCCGACCCGCTCGTACTCCATGGCCTCGACCACGTTGAGCGCTT
This sequence comes from Streptomyces sp. NPDC002588, assembly GCF_040295925.1. Taxonomy (NCBI): domain Bacteria; kingdom Bacillati; phylum Actinomycetota; class Actinomycetes; order Kitasatosporales; family Streptomycetaceae; genus Streptomyces; species Streptomyces sp. NPDC002588. Next base: position 65,721 of record NZ_JBEOWF010000011.1, on the reverse strand, counting down.
CGTTGAGCATTACTTCCTGGCCGCGCCGCAGGTCGTCGAGTTCGACGCTGGGGCTGACGTTGACCCTGAGCTTTCGGCCGCCGGTGAAGATGTCGGCGGTGCCGTCCTCGTTGGCCACGAGGAAGACTCCGAAGCCTGCCGGGGGCTGTGCGAGCCGGTCGACCTCTTCCTTGAGGGCCACGATCTGGTCGCGGGCCTCACGGAGTGTGTTCGCGAGTCGCTCGTTCTGGGCGGACACGCCGGCCAGGTTGGTCTGCAGCTCGACGATCCGCTCTTCGAGAATCCTCGTGTGTCGCGGAGAGTCGGCGAGCTTGCGTCGCAGGACGGCGATCTCCTGCTCAAGGTAGGCAATCTGCCCGGACGGGTCGTCGGACCCTCGTCCCGGGCGGATGCCGCGGTTCATGTCGTCGTCGTGGGCTGCCACGGTCCTCACCTCCTCCAAGGGGAGCTGGACGCTTCCAGACCCTACCTGGGCGGGTGTCGATTGAAACCCCTAGATCACAAAGACGGTAGGGGTGTGTCCGATCTTCACCCTTGCGCTCTCCCTCACGCCAGGGGAATACCCACCGAACATGATTGGAAAGCGGACGGGGGTAGGGTCGAAGTGTTCAACACCCGTCAGAGCCTGCATCGTTCCCGTGCGGCTCGACACTAAACGGCAGGAGTCATGGGCGTGCAGATGGAGGCCGGTGTCGGCGGCGAGGCGCTGGAGGTCTGGATCGACCAGGATCTCTGTACCGGCGACGGTATCTGCGCGCAGTACGCGCCTGAGGTCTTCGAGCTGGACATCGACGGTCTGGCGTATGTGAAGAGTGCGCGGGACGAGCTGCTGCAGGCCAAGGGGGCGACTGCTCCGGTGCCGTTGCCGCTGTTGACGGACGTGGTGGACTCCGCGCGGGAGTGTCCCGGGGAGTGCATTCATGTACGGCGGGTTTCGGACATGGTCGAGGTGTACGGGCCCGACGCGGAGTGACCGGTCGGGCGCGTGCGGTGACCTTTGTCTGATTTCTCACAGGCCGGGTTGGCTTGTTTCAGACGCTGTGGGCGCCGGCGGGTGTCGAGCGGATGAACGTGTTGTCCTTCCACTGCCACTTGGCGCTGTCCTTGATGTCGGGGCAGCAACTGGGCACGTCCGCCGACGAGTAGCCGAGCAGGCTGGCGAGGACGGCGCCGTCGGTGACGGAGATGCTGGTGACGGTGGTGCGGGCCTTGGGGTCGACGAGGGTGGCGACCACGCGCGCGTGGGGGCTGTCGGCGGCCTGGGTGAGGACGTAGACGCCGTCGGGCGGGGTGCCCATGGGGGCGTCGCAGTGGACGACGGCGACTGTTTCGGGTCGGCCGTCGCCGTCGAGGTCGCCGCTGGCCTTTTTCTGGACACGGGCTTTGACGGGGCCGCACTGGAGGGGGAAGTCGACGCCGGTGGTGGCGGGGGCGGTCGCGGTGGCGGGCGCGGGCTGTTGGTGTTCGCCGGCGGCCTGGGCGGCCGTGGCCGGTCCGGGCTGGAAGAGCGAGGAGAGGGCCACGACGGCGGTCACGGCGGTGGCGGTGGCGACCCAGTGGATCGGCCGGGTGTGGGTGTGTGCCAGTTCCGGGACGGCGGATTGCTGCACTAGGAGCGTCTCCTGGGGTGGCTGTGCCGGGGGATGGCCAGCATCGTGCCACACGTCACAGGGCGGGGGAACGGCGGGGTGCGGGATCTCGGACGGGCTGGGGGCGTGTGTCCGTGTTCGTGCTTCGGTGGGCGGGTCTCAACGTGAGGGCGCCGTGGCCGAGTTCCGGGGGTGTCTCGGGAACTCGGGCACGGCGCCCTGTCGTTGAGGGGGTGCGGGCCGGGTCAGCGGCCGGCGGCTCCGTCGGCGTTGGGGCCCGCGTAGTCCTCGCCATAGGCGCCCTTGGCGGGGCGGCGGCGGCGCATGGGGGGCTCGACGCCGTCGGCGAGGCGGCGGGCGGTGAGCAGGAAGCCGGTGTGCCCGATCATGCGGTGGTCGGGGCGGACGGCGAGGCCTTCGATGTGCCAGTTGCGGATCATCGTCTCCCAGGCGGTCGGCTCGTTGAAGCAGCCGATCTCGCGGATGGACTCGACGGTCCGGGCGAGCTGGGTGGTGGTGGCGACGTAGCAGCAGAGGATGCCGCCGGGGACGAGCGCCTTGGAGACGGCCTCGAGGCACTCCCAGGGGGCGAGCATGTCGAGGATGACGCGGTCGACGTCGGTGTCGGACAGGTTGTCCTGGAGGTCGCCGACGGTGAGCTGCCAGGCGGGGTGGGGGTCGCCGAAGTAGCGTTCGACGTTCTGCCGGGCGATCTCGGCGAAGTCCTCGCGGCGCTCGTAGGAGTGCAGCATGCCCTGGTCGCCGATGGCGCGCAGCAGGAAGCTGCTGAGCGAGCCGGAGCCGACTCCGGCCTCGACGACGCGTGCGCCGGGGAAGATGTCGGCGAAGGCGAGGATCTGCCCCGCGTCCTTGGGGTAGACCACGGCGGCGCCGCGGGGCATGGACAGGACGTAGTCGGGGAGCAGGGGGCGCAGCGCGAGGTAGGCGACGTTCCCGGTGGTGCGGACCACGCTGCCCTCGGGTGCGCCGATCAGTTCGTCGTGCGGGAAGGAACCCTTGTGGGTGTGGAAGTTCTTTCCGGCTTCGAGCGTGAACGTGTAGTGGCGGCCCTTGGGGTCGGTCAGCTGAACCTGGTCCCCGACCTTGAAGGGCCCGCGCCTGCGGGCGGCACCGGTCGGTTCGGACATGTGAACAGCCTACCGGCGTTTGCGGGGGCCGCCGACCACCGGTTCGGGAGGGTGGCGCTCAGTTGGGGCGGGCCATGGCCTTGACGAAGGCGCGTTCGACGTCGGCGGCGGAGAGGACGCCGTAGATCTCGCCGGTTTCCTCGACGACGAGGTATTCGGTGGCGGGGGTGGCGCGCAGGACGTCGAGGAGGTCTTCGCCGGCGAGTTCGGCGGAGACGCGCATGCCGTCGGTGAGGTCCTGGGCGAGGCCGCTGACCGCGACCCAGGGGCGGCGGTGTTCGGGGACGCCGACGATGGCGGCTTCGCGGACGAGGGAGAGGGGTTCGCCGTGGGCGTCGACGACGACGAGGGCGCGGGCCCCGGCGTCGTTGGCGCGGCGCAGGGCCTCGGAGAGGGGGGTGTCGGTCTCGACGGGGACGGCGCGGCGGGTGAGGGTGCGGGCGCGTAGTTCGGGGAGGTGTTCGCGCAGGCGGGCCATGCGCAGGCTGTTGCCGGCTCCGGTCCAGATGATCGCGGCGAGGATGGCGGCGAGCAGGGCGTCGGTGACGGTGTCCATGCCGACGCTGTCCTCGGCGCTGGAGCCGAGGGCGCCGGACTGGGTGAGGAGGGGGAGGCCGATGAGGACGGAGACGGCGAGGGCGCGGCCGACCCAGGCGGCGGCGACGGTGCCGCTCATGGGCCTGCCGGTGATCTTCCAGACGACGGCGCGGAGCATGCGGCCGCCGTCGAGGGGGAGGCCGGGGAGGAGGTTGAAGACCGCGACGATGAGGTTGGAGATCATCAGGCCGGCCAGCAGGACGCCGGGGACCGTGCCGGGCTCGACGGGCTGCATGGCGACGTAGAAGACGCCGGCGAGGGCGAGGGAGAGGAGGGGGCCGACGAAGGCCAGCCAGAATTCGCGGCCGGGGGTCTCGGCCTCCTTCTCGATCTCGGAGACGCCGCCGAAGAACTGGAGCTGGATGCGGCGGACCGGGAGTTTGAAGCGGAGGGCGGCGACGGTGTGGGCGAGTTCGTGGATGAGGACGGAGGCGTAGAAGGCGACGGCGAAGAAGAGGGAGACGAGGTAGCGGGCGGCGCCGAGTTCGGGCAGGACGCGGTCGAGTTGTCCGCCGAACACCCAGGTGATCAGCGCGGCGACGAGGAACCAGCTGGGAGCCACGTAGACGGGTACGCCGAAGGGGCGTCCCATGAGGAGTCCGCCCCGCGGCTGCTCCGGGGGCCGCTGCGGTGGGGGTCCCTTGGTGAGGGCGGGGGTGGGTGTGGTGCGCTCGGTGGCGCTCGGCTCGTCGGTGCGCTGGTGGGCGTGGGCGTGGGCGCGGGGGTGGTGGGGCGTCGGCGTGGACTCGGCGGGTGTGGCGGGTGCGGGGGGCCGGTCCTCGGCGGGGTCGGGGCGCGGCTCGTCCGTGGCGGGGGGCTCGTCGGAGGTGGTCGGCCCGGGGGCCGGTCCGCTTCGGGCGTCGTCGGCCGGGGTGGCTTCGGGCGTTGTGCCGGTGGGGGCCGATGGTCCCCGGTCGGTGTCGGTCGCCTCCGGTGAGCTGGGCCGGGGCGCGTCGCCGTCGGCCGGTTCGGCAGGTGTGGGCTCGGACGGGGGTGTGCCGGTGGGCCGGGGCGCAGGTGTGGCGGGGTGCTCGGCCGACTCTTCGTTGTCCGGCCGCGGCCGCCGGCCGCTCCCGCCGCTTTCCACCACGATGTCCCCTCGTTCGCGTCGTCTCTCCCGCTCCTGCCGGGCGGAAGGGTCTCGGACCGATGGTATGCGGCCGTCGTGGTGCGGCCCGCCCCGGCACCCCCTGTGTTTCACCGGCTGGTGGGTGACTGTCAGTGGCGGGTCGTATGGTCTGGGGCATGGAGAGCAGCAGCGAGGGTGTCGGCCCGGTGGGCGACGAGGGTGGGGCCGTTGCGGAATCGGCCGGTGTCGGGGCGGGAGGGGTGCCCTCGGCGGCGGCGGAGAGCGCGACCATGGTCCCGGCGGCTCCCTCGGATCCGGCAGCCGGCTCGGCTCCTGCGGTGCAGGCCGGGACTTCCCCGGTCCCGGATCGGGTTCCCCGGGCTCCTTCAGCTCCCTCCTCCCTGTCGCCCTCCCGGGCCGGTGACTTCATGCAGTGTCCGCTGCTGTACCGGTTCCGGGTGATCGACCGGCTGCCGGAGAAGCCGAGTGCGGCGGCGACGAAGGGCACGTTGGTGCACGCGGTGCTCGAGCGGTTGTTCGATGCGCCGGCGGCGGAGCGGACCGCGCCGCGGGCGAAGTCGCTGATTCCGGGGCAGTGGGACCGGTTGCGGGAGTCGCGCCCGGAGGTGGTGGAGCTGTTCGCGGACGATCCGGACGGGGAGCGGCTGGCGGGGTGGATGGCGGAGGCCGAGCTGCTGGTGGAGCGCTGGTTCTCGCTGGAGGATCCGACGCGTCTGGAGCCCGCCGAGCGTGAGTTGTTCGTGGAGGCGGAGCTCGCGTCGGGGCTGCGGCTGCGCGGGATCATCGACCGGGTGGACGTGGCGCCCACGGGTGAGGTGCGGATCGTCGACTACAAGACGGGCAAGGCGCCCCGGCCGGAGTACGCGGAGAGCGCGCTGTTCCAGATGAAGTTCTACGCCCTGGTGGTGTGGCGGCTGAAGCAGGTCGTTCCGCGGCGGCTGCAGCTGGTCTATCTCGGCAGTGGGGATGTGCTGACCTACGATCCCGTCCTGGCCGACCTGGAGCGGGTTGAGCGCAAGCTGCTCGCGCTGTGGGAGGCGATCCGGCTGGCGACCGAGACGGGCGAGTGGCGGCCGCGGCCGACGAAATTGTGCGGCTGGTGTGATCATCAGGCGCATTGTCCGGAGTTCGGCGGTACTCCCCCGCCCTATCCGCTGCCGGTGAGGGCGGTCGAGTCCGGGGGCGGTGCGCAGGGCAGAATGGGGCTGGACTAGCGAAGGAGATCTACGTGGCCATCCGCGTCCTACTGGTCGACGACCAGCCGCTGCTGCGTACCGGCTTCCGGATGATCCTGGAGGCCGAGCAGGACATCGCGGTCGTCGGTGAGGCCGGAGACGGTCTTCAGGCCATCGACCAGGTGCGGGCGCTGCAGCCCGATGTGGTGCTCATGGACATCCGTATGCCCCGGATGGACGGGGTGGAGGCGACCCGTCAGATCACCGGGCCCGGGCGGGACGGCCCGGCTAAGGTGCTGGTGCTGACGACGTTCGATCTCGACGAGTACGTGGTGGAGGCGCTGAGGGCCGGGGCGAGCGGGTTCCTGCTGAAGGACGCGCCCGCGAACGAGCTGGTGCAGGCGATCCGGGTGGTGGCCGCGGGTGAGGCCATGCTCGCGCCGAGCATCACGCGCCGGCTGCTCGACAAGTACGCCACGCATCTGCCCTCGGGTGACGAGCCGGTGCCGGACACGCTGCACACTCTCACCGACCGGGAGGTGGAGGTGCTGAAGCTGGTGGCGCGGGGGCTGTCGAACGCGGAGATCGCCGCGGATCTGTTCGTCAGCGAGACGACGGTGAAGACGCATGTGGGGCATGTGCTGACCAAGCTGGGTCTGCGTGACCGGGTGCAGGCGGCGGTGTACGCGTACGAGAGCGGTCTGGTGCGCCCCGGCGCGCAGTAGACCCGTACGGCACGAAGGGCGCCCCTCGCCGAAGAGGGGCGCCCTTTGTCGTGTCGGCGCTCGGAGCGGGTGCCCGCGTGGGTCAGTTGCTCACGCCGCGGCCGAGCTCCCACAGCTGCAGGGAGGCGGAGGAGTTGAGCACGTACGCCGTACCGGTGATGTCGGTGCTGGCGGCGACGTACTGCTTGCCCTGCCACAGCGGCAGGAGCGGGACGTCGTCGGCGACGATGTCCTGGATCTCCGTCAGGGTCTTGCCGGCGGTGAGCCGGTCGGCCTCCCGGCGGGACTGCGGGATCAGGCTGTCGATGATCTTGTTGTTGATGTACGGCGAGTTGAGGGTGTTGTCCTTGTCGAGGAACGGGGCGACGAAGTTGTCCCCGTCGGGGAAGTCGGGGAACCAGCCCATGCCGTAGACGTCGTACTTGCCCTTGCGCTCCGCCGGGACGAACGTGTCCCACGGGTCGCCCTTGATGGTGACGTCGAACAGGCCGGTGTCGTTGAGCTGCTTGCGCAGCACCTCGAACTCCTGCTTGGTGGCCGAACCGTAGTGGTCGGTCGTGTAGTTGAGCGTCAGCTTCACCGGCGTGGTGATGTTCGCCCCGGTCAGCAGGGCCCTGGCCTTGGCGGTGCTCGGGTCGCTGTAGCGGTTGAAGAACGAGTTGGAGTGGCCGGTGACGCCGGCCGGGACCAGCGAGTAGAGGGCTTCGGCCTGGGAGCCGTAGACCTGCGACACCAGCTCGTTGCGGTCGACGACCTGGGCCATCGCCTCGCGCACGGCCTTGTTCTTCACGGCGGGAGCGTCGGTGTTGAAGGCGAGGTAGCGGATCTCGAGGCCCGCGAGTTCGACCATGTCGATGTCGCTGGAGGCGGAGGAGTCCGAGAGCTTGTCGATCTGCTCGGGCGACATGGTGCGGGTCATGAGGTCGATGTCGCCCTTTTGGAGGGCCTTGCCCATTTTGTCGGCGTCATCGTAGGACACCATGTCGACCTCGTCGTTGTTCACCGTCAGCGACCCCTTGTAGTTGGGGTTCTTGGTGAACACGGCCTTGGTGACGGTGTCGCCGTCGGTCTCGGTCTTCAGGGTGTACGGGCCGGAGCCGTCCACGTCGAAGCCGTCGCGCAGCTTGTCCTTCGCGTAGTCGTCGGGGTTGACGATGCCGGCGACCGGGGTCGACAGCTTGTAGGGGAAGGTGGCGTCGGCGGTCTTGAGGTGGAAGATGACTTCGTTGTCACCCTGCGTTTCGACGGTGTCGATGGTCGACAGCAGGGCGAAGACGCCGGAGTCGCCCTTGAGCGCGCGGGCGCGGTCGATGGAGTACTTGACGTCCTTGGCGGTGATCGCGTCGCCGCTGGAGAACTTCAGGTCGCCGCGGAGCTTGCAGGCGTAGCGCTCGTTGCCGCTGTCGGTGAAGCCGCAGCTCTGGGCCGCCTCCGGGACGGGGTCGCCCTCACCCTTGGGCACGATCATCAGGGTCTGCACGGTCTGGCGCAGGATGTTCCAGGTGCCGACGTCGTAGGCGTAGGCGGGGTCGAGCGGCGCGGGGACGTCCTTGGTGGCGGTGAACCGGTCGGTGGTACCCACGACGATGGCGTCGCCGCCGCCGCTCCCGCTGTCGGACCCGCCACAGGCGGCGAGTACGGGCGCGAGCAGACCGGCCACGGCCGGCAGCACCAAAGTCTTGCGGTTCATGCTCGGGTTTCTCCACAGCTGTCGAGTCCGTGTATCCGACACGCAGGGGTGTGGTGAGGGATCACGGATAAGGGCGATGTTCTCGCGACGAGATTAGTCCGGACCGGCACGAGGGTTCGCGGCCACCGGAGTTGAAAGGCCATCACGCAGTGAAACCGGTCGTGGACGCTTTGAAGAATCGTCGGCGGAACGAGTCGTACAGCAGTCCATCAATCGGGACACAAAGACGTGTCCGAACGCCCGGAACGGGCCGTCGCGGCATACGAGGTTCCTTCTGTCGACCCCCCGTGAGGTGGGGAACGTCACACGTCAAGAAGGTTGGGCGGTACGTAATTCAACCGTTGCCGAAGATCGGAATTCCCCCGGCGCACACGCCCGCCGAATTGCCTTGTTATCGGCGGTGCACGCTGGGTGAACGCGTCTCCATTTCCGTCGCGCACCGCTCACCAATGATCACGAGGGTGATCACAGGAGCGGTGTCACAGGGGCATGAGACCGCGCAGGAATGCCACGTCGACCTGTTCCAGCGAGGGCACCACGGTCCGCCGGGCGGCCACCGGGATCGGGGCGACGGAGGGCACCGCCACCACATGGCAGCCCGCCGCCTGTGCCGAGGCGACCCCGGTCGCGGTGTCCTCGACCACGGCGCACCGGGCCGGGTCCACGCCGAGCCCCGCGGCCGCGAACAGATACGGGTCGGGGTGCGGCTTGGTCCGCGCGACCTCGTCGCCGGCCACCGTCAGCGTGAAGTGTTCGGCGCCGAGCGAGCTCAGGACACGGTCGATGATGCGGCGGTGGGAGGCGGATACGAGCGCCGTGGGCACCTCGTGCTCGGCGAGTTCGGCGAGCAGCCGGGCGGCTCCCGGCATCAGCGGCAGGGCGCGTGTGATGCGGTCCTCGAACCCGTCGTTGAGCAGGACGGACAGCTCGGTGAGGGTGATGTCGGCCCCGGTCGCCTCGATCAGGAACCCGGCGCTGCGGCTCATCGGGCCTCCGACCACGACATGGCGCCAGGAGTCGTCGAGGGCGTGTCCGAGACCGGCGAAGATCTCGACCTCGACGTCCCACCAGAAGCCCTCGGTGTCCACGAGGGTTCCGTCCATGTCGAGGAGCACCGCCTGCAGGGCCGAGCCCTCGGCCGTGCGGGTTACTGGCGCGGGTACCGTGCTGGTCATCCGCGTACCTCCTTGGAGGGACGAGCAGGCCGGTTCCCGCTGGGGAACCGGCCTGCAGTGGACCGACCAGTGTACGGCTTATCGGATCAGTGTGCTCGGTGGCGCGCCATCACCGGGCGTTGAAGTACTTCGCCTCGGGGTGGTGGATCACGATGGCGTCCGTGGACTGTTCGGGGTGGAGCTGGAACTCCTCGGACAGGTGGACGCCGATCCGCTCGGGCCGGAGCAGCTCGGCGATCTTGGCGCGGTCCTCCAGGTCGGGGCAGGCGCCGTAGCCGAGGGAGAACCGGGCGCCGCGGTACTTCAGGGCGAACATGTCCTCGACGTCGGCGGGGTCCTCGCCGGCGAAGCCGAGCTCGGAGCGCACGCGTGCGTGCCAGTACTCCGCGAGCGCCTCCGCGAGCTGCACCGACAGGCCGTGCAGTTCGAGGTAGTCGCGGTAGGAGTTCGACTCGAACAGCTTCGCGGTCTCCTCGCCGATCCGGGAGCCGACGGTGACGACCTGGAGGCCGACGACGTCGGTCTCGCCCGACTCCTGGGGGCGGAAGAAGTCCGCGAGGCACAGCCGGCGGCCCCGGCGCTGGCGGGGGAAGGTGAAGCGGGTGCGCTCGTTGCCGTGCTCGTCCAGGATGATCAGGTCGTCGTCCTTGGACACACAGGGGAAGTAGCCGTAGACCACGGCGGCCTCGAGGAGGTTCTCCGTCTGCAGCTTGTCCAGGAGGCCGCGCAGGCGCGGGCGGCCCTCGGTCTCGACGAGTTCCTCATAGGTCGGACCGTCGCCGGTGCGGGCCTGCTTCAGGCCCCACTGGCCCTTGAACAGCGCCCCCTCGTCCAGCCAGGACGCGTACTCCTTGAGCTGGATGCCCTTGATGACCCGGCTCTCCCAGAACGGCGGGGCGGGGACGGGGTTGTCGGTGGCGACGTCCGAGCGGATGCCGCCCTCCTCCGTGCGCTCCTCCGTCACGACGGCGGTGGACGCGCGGACCCGGCGCTGCTTCAGCTCGGGCAGGCTGGCGCCGGGCACACCCCGCTTGACGCCGATCAGGGCGTCCATCAGGCGCAGGCCCTCGAAGGCGTCCCGGGCGTAGCGGACCTCGCCCTGGTAGATCTCGTGCAGGTCCTGCTCGACGTACGAGCGCGTGAGGGCGGCGCCGCCCAGGATGACGGGGTAGTCGGCCGCCAGGCCGCGCTGGTTGAGCTCCTCCAGGTTCTCCTTCATGATCACCGTGGACTTGACCAGGAGCCCGGACATCCCGATGACGTCGGCGCGGTGTTCCGCGGCGGCCTCCAGGATCGCGGAGACCGGCTGCTTGATGCCGAGGTTGACGACGTTGTAGCCGTTGTTGGACAGGATGATGTCGACGAGGTTCTTGCCGATGTCGTGGACGTCGCCGCGGACGGTGGCCAGCACGATGGTGCCCTTGCCGTCGGCGTCCGTCTTCTCCATGTGCGGTTCGAGGTGGGCGACGGCCGCCTTCATGACCTCGGCGGACTGCAGCACGAACGGCAGCTGCATCTGACCTGAGCCGAACAGCTCGCCGACGACCTTCATGCCGTCGAGGAGGGTCTCGTTGACGATGTCGAGGGCGGGGCGCTCCTGGAGGGCCTCGTCGAGGTCGGCCTCCAGGCCGTTGCGTTCGCCGTCGATGATGCGGCGCTTGAGGCGCTCCTCCAGCGGGAGGGCGGCCAGCTCCTCGGCCCGGCCCGCCTTGAGCGACTTGGTGGTGGCGCCCTCGAAGAGCTGCATGAGCTTCTGGAGGGGGTCGTAGCCCTCGGCGCGCCGGTCGTGGATCAGGTCGAGGGCCGTCTGCACCTCCTCCTCGCTGAACCGGGCGATCGGCAGGATCTTCGAGGCGTGCACGATCGCCGAGTCCAGGCCCGCCTTGACGCACTCGTCCAGGAAGACGGAGTTGAGCAGGACGCGGGCGGCCGGGTTGAGACCGAAGGAGATGTTCGACAGACCCAGGGTGGTCTGGACGTCGGGGTGGCGGCGCTTGAGCTCGCGGATCGCCTCGATGGTGGCGATGCCGTCCCCCCGCGACTCCTCCTGGCCGGTGCAGATCGTGAAGGTCAGGGTGTCGATGAGGATGTCCGACTCGAGGATGCCCCAGTTCCCGGTGAGGTCGTCGATGAGCCGTTCGGCGATCTCGACCTTCTTCTCCGGGGTGCGGGCCTGGCCCTCCTCGTCGATGGTCAGCGCGATCAGCGCCGCGCCGTGCTCCCGGGCCAGCTGTGTGACCTTGGCGAAGCGGGACTCGGGGCCGTCGCCGTCCTCGTAGTTCACCGAGTTGATCACCGCGCGGCCGCCGAGCTTCTCCAGGCCCGCCCGGATCACGTCGACCTCGGTGGAGTCCAGGACGATCGGCAGGGTGGAGGCGGTGGCGAATCGGCCGGCCAGTTCCTCCATGTCCGCGACGCCGTCGCGGCCGACGTAGTCGACGCACAGGTCGAGCATGTGCGCGCCCTCGCGGATCTGCTCGCGGGCCATCTCCACACAGTCGTCCCAGCGGGCCTCGAGCATCGCCTCGCGGAACTTCTTGGAACCGTTGGCGTTGGTGCGCTCGCCGATCGCCAGGTACGAGGTGTCCTGGCGGAAGGGGACCGTCTGGTAGAGGGAGGCGGCGCCCGGCTCGGGGCGGGGGCTGCGCTCCACGGGGGCCAGGTCGCGCACGCGCTCGACGACCTGGCGCAGGTGCTCGGGGGTCGTGCCGCAGCAGCCGCCCACCAGGGACAGGCCGTAGTCGCGGACGAAGTTCTCCTGGGCGTCGGCGAGCTCTGGCGCGGTCAGCGGGTAGCTGGCGCCGTCCCTGCCCAGCACCGGCAGGCCGGCGTTGGGCATACAGGCCAGCGGGATACGGGCGTTGCGGGCCAGGTAGCGCAGGTGCTCGCTCATCTCGGCCGGGCCGGTGGCGCAGTTCATGCCGATCATGTCGATGCCCAGGGGCTCCAGCGCGGTCAGCGCGGCGCCGATCTCCGAGCCCAGCAGCATGGTGCCGGTCGTCTCGACGGTCACGGAGACGATCAGCGGTACGTCGAGACCGGCGGCCGCGCGGGCGCGGTGGGCGCCGAGTACCGCGGCCTTGGTCTGGAGCAGGTCCTGGGTGGTCTCCACGATGAGCGCGTCCGCGCCGCCGGCGATGAGGCCCTCGGCGTTCTGCTGGTAGGCGTCGCGGAGGGTGCCGTACCCGATGTGGCCGAGCGTAGGCAGCTTGGTGCCGGGGCCCATGGAGCCCAGGACCCAGCGCTGGCGGCCGTCACGGGCACCGTAGGAATCGGCTGTCTCGCGGGCGATTCGGGCACCCGCCTCGGACAGCTCGTACACGCGCTCGGGAATGTCGTACTCGGCCATGGCCGAGTGGTTTGCTCCGAACGTGTTGGTCTCGACGCAGTCCACCCCTGAATCGAAGTACGCCTCATGGACCGAACGGACGATGTCGGGGCGGGTGACGTTGAGGATCTCGTTGCAGCCCTCGAGGTTCTCGAAGTCCTCGAGGGTGGGCTCCTGGGCCTGGAGCATGGTGCCCATGGCCCCGTCGGCCACCACCACACGGGTGGCCAGGGCCTCTCGGAGCGCGGACACACGGGTCCGGCTGTCGGCGGAAGGGGTCGGCGGCACAGAGGCCATGGAAGGGCTCCCTCGTTGCGACGGCTGTCGGCTTTGCGTCCCTCCCAGGATTACGTGCCGGGCGGCTTCCCGTGGAGAGCGCACGCCGTCAGGGTAGCCGGGACGGGGGCCGTATGGTCGGGGCGTCCACGGGACGGACGAGGTTGCCGGGTCCGCCGGGGCACCCGTCGCGGGCGAGCGGGCGCGTGCGTCGCCCAGGGGGGCAGAGTGACGTGAACCGCGACGAGTGTCGTAACCGGCGGGGACGGACGTCGTAACAGGTATCGACGGACCATTAGCGGAGAGTCGACATGGACCGGTAGTGTTCGACATTGCCGAACGGTGGTACTGACGGCCGCGCGTTGACGGCCGAAGGGGACGGAGGCAGGACGGCGATGGCACGGAACATCCAGTCGGTCGAACGGGCGGCCGCGATGCTGCGGCTGCTCGCGGGCGGCGAGCGGCGGCTGGGCCTGTCGGACATCGCGTCGTCGCTGGGCCTCGCCAAAGGCACCGCGCACGGCATCCTGCGCACTCTCCAGCAGGAGGGCTTCGTCGAGCAGGACGAGCCCTCGGGGCGCTACCAGCTGGGCGCGGAGCTGCTGCGACTGGGGACCACCTATCTGGACGTGCACGAGCTGCGCGCGCGTGCCCTCGTGTGGACGGACGACCTGGCGCGCTCCAGCGGCGAGAGCGTCCATCTGGGCGTGCTGCACCAACAGGGCGTGCTCATCGTCCACCACGTCTTCCGGCCCGACGACAGCCGGCAGGTGCTGGAGATCGGTGCCATGCAGCCGCTGCACTCCACGGCCCTGGGGAAGGTGCTCTCCGCCTACGACCCGGTCGCGCACAGCGAGGCCCTGGAGGCCGACCGCAAGCCCTTCACGGACCGCACGGTGTGCGAGCTGGAGGGCTTCGAGCACATCCTCGACCTCACCCGCGCGCGCGGGTACGCGGCCGACGTGGAGGAGACCTGGGAGGGCGTGGCGTCCATCGCCGCGCCGATCCACAACCGGCGGCGCATGCCGGTCGGCGCGGTCGGCATCACCGGCGCGGTGGAGCGGCTGGCCAGGGACGGCGAGCTGCGGCCCGAGCTGATCGCCGCGGTGCGGGACTGCGCCCGCTCGGTGTCGCGCGACCTGGGCGCCGGGCGCTTCTGAGCAACCCGGGCGAACCGGGGCGCCGTACGGCGTCCCGGTGTTCGGCATGTCCGCGGGCCGGTCCGCAGGCTCCAGGGATCCCCCGGGGATCCGTAACGATCGCGTTTTCGCCAACCGAACTCTTGACGCACACGTAACCCCGGAGCAAGACTCCCGTCCATCGGTCGGCATTGTCGAACACCTACCGGCAATACACGTTAGAGTGTGACAACGCCAAGGACCGGCATCGCTCTCACCCCCGAGGGCGCCAGACCCCCGGAGGGACCCGGGGAGAACGGCTTCCCTGGACGAAGGACAAAGGAGTCGCGGGTGTCCAGCTCCGACATCTTCATCGGCGAGACCATCGGTACCGCCATACTCATCCTGCTCGGTGGCGGCGTCTGCGCCGCCGTCACGCTGAAGGCCTCCAAGGCTCGCAACGCCGGCTGGCTCGCCATCACCTTCGGGTGGGGCTTCGCCGTGCTCACGGCGGTCTACACCTCGGCGCCGCTGTCCGGCGCCCACCTGAACCCGGCCGTGACGCTCGCGCTCGCGATCAAGGACGGCGACTGGAGCAACGTTCCGGTCTACTGGGCGGGTCAGCTGCTCGGTGCCGCGATCGGCGCGACCCTGGTGTGGGTCGCCTACTACGGCCAGTTCCAGGCGCACCTCACCGACAAGGAGATCGTCGGCGGCCCGGGTGCGCAGGCCACGGCGGCCAAGGCCGTCGAGGCGCAGGAGAAGGGTGCCGGCCCGGTCCTCGGCATCTTCTCCACCGGCCCGGAGGTCCGCGTCGCCTGGCAGAACCTCGCCACGGAGATCATCGGCACCGTGGTGCTGGTGCTCGCCGTCCTCACCCAGGGTCTGAACGACAAGGGCAACGGCCTCGGCACCCTCGGCGCCCTGATCACCGCCCTCGTGGTGGTCTCCATCGGTCTGTCCCTCGGCGGTCCGACCGGCTACGCGATCAACCCGGCTCGTGACCTCGGTCCGCGCATCGTGCACGCCCTCCTGCCCCTGCCCAACAAGGGCGGCTCCGACTGGGCATACGCCTGGGTCCCGGTGGTCGGTCCGCTGATCGGCGGCGCCATCGCGGCAGGCATCTACCAGGTCGCTTTCGCTTAAGAGCACGCTTAAGAGCACCAGCCTCACCGCGCCTCGACAGCACCGCGCCGTACAGACAGCCCCCTACCCACGGAACCCCAGGAGCACTCAGTGAGCGACGCGCACACCGCCGGCATCGCATCCCACGGCGAAGGGCCGTTCATCGCCGCGATCGACCAGGGCACCACCTCTTCCCGCTGCATCGTCTTCGACCGCGACGGCCGGATCGTCTCCGTCGACCAGAAGGAGCACGAGCAGATCTTCCCCAAGCCGGGCTGGGTCGAGCACAACGCCAACGAGATCTGGACCAACGTCCAGGAGGTCGTCGCCGGCGCCATCGCCAAGGCCGGCATCACCCGCGACGACATCAAGGCCATCGGCATCACCAACCAGCGCGAGACCACGCTGCTCTGGGACAAGAACACCGGTGAGCCCGTCCACAACGCCATCGTGTGGCAGGACACCCGCACCGACTCCCTCTGCAAGGAGCTCGGCCGCAACGTCGGGCAGGACCGTTTCCGCCGCGAGACCGGCCTCCCGCTGGCCTCCTACTTCGCCGGCCCCAAGGCCCGCTGGCTGCTCGACAACGTCGAGGGCCTGCGCGAGCGCGCCGAGGCGGGCGACATCCTCTTCGGCACCATGGACACCTGGGTCATCTGGAACCTGACCGGCGGTGTCAACGGCGGCAAGCACTACACCGACGTCACCAACGCCTCCCGCACCCTCCTGATGAACCTGCACACCCTGGAGTGGGACGAGAAGATCGCCGAGTCCATCGGCGTCCCCCTGGCGATGCTCCCCGAGATCCGCTCCTCCGCCGAGGTCTACGGCGAGGTCACCGGCGGCAAGCTGGGCGACCTGCTCGGCGGCATCCCGGTCGCCTCCGCGCTCGGCGACCAGCAGGCGGCCCTGTTCGGCCAGACCTGTTTCTCGGAGGGTGAGGCCAAGTCGACGTACGGCACCGGCACGTTCATGCTGATGAACACCGGCGAGAAGATCATCAACTCCTACTCCGGTCTGCTGACCACCGTCGGCTACCGCATCGGCGACGACAAGCCGGTCTACGCCCTCGAGGGCTCGATCGCCGTCACCGGTTCGCTGGTGCAGTGGATGCGCGACCAGATGGGCCTGATCTCCACCGCCGCCGAGATCGAGACGCTCGCGCTCTCCGTCGAGGACAACGGCGGCGCCTACTTCGTGCCGGCCTTCTCCGGCCTGTTCGCCCCGTACTGGCGCTCCGACGCCCGCGGTGTGATCGCCGGCCTCACCCGGTACGTCACCAAGGCGCACCTCGCGCGCGCCGTCCTGGAGGCCACGGCCTGGCAGACCCGTGAGATCACCGACGCCATGACGAAGGACTCCGGCGTCGAGCTCTCGGCCCTCAAGGTCGACGGCGGCATGACCTCCAACAACCTGCTGATGCAGACCCTCTCGGACTTCCTGGACGCCCCCGTGGTGCGCCCGATGGTCGCCGAGACCACCTGCCTCGGCGCCGCCTACGCCGCCGGTCTCGCCGTCGGCTTCTGGACCAGCACCGACGATCTGCGCGCCAACTGGCGGCGGGCCGCCGAGTGGACCCCCCGCATGGACGCGGAGACCCGCGACCGTGAGTACAAGAGCTGGCTCAAGGCCGTCGAGCGGACCATGGGCTGGCTCGAGGACGAGAGCTGACGAGCGCCCCCGAAAAGCTCGCGGCTCTGATGAGGAGTAAGAACCCGACATGACCAGTCAGTCCACCCTGAGTTCCGTGCCTGCCCTGGGGACGCACCCGGCGTCCGGCTCCAACCCGAGCCGCGCCGAGACCCGGGAACAGCTCTCCAAGGCGTCGTACGACCTTCTCGTGATCGGCGGCGGCATCCTGGGCATCTCCACCGCCTGGCACGCCGCGCAGTCCGGCCTCAGGGTGGCCCTGGTCGACGCCGGCGACTTCGCCGGCGCCACCTCCTCCGCCTCCTCCAAGCTGCTCCACGGCGGTCTGCGCTACCTGCAGACCGGCGCGGTGAAGCTGGTGGCGGAGAACCACTTCGAGCGCCGTGCGGTCTCCCGCCAGGTGGCCCCCCACCTGGCGAACCCGCTCACCTTCTACCTCCCCGTGTACAAGGGCGGGCCGCACGGCGCGGCGAAGCTCGGGGCGGGCGTCTTCGCCTACTCCGCCCTGTCGGCCTTCGGTGACGGCGTCGGGCATCTGCTCTCGCCGGCCAAGGCCGCGCAGGACGTGCCCGAGCTGCGCACCGAGAACCTGAAGGCCGTGGCCGTGTACGGCGACGACCAGATGAACGACGCGCGCATGGCGCTGATGACGGTCCGCGCGGCCGTCGAGGCGGGCGCGGTCGTCCTCAACCACGCCGAGGTCAGCGGCCTGCGCTTCACCCGCAACCGGGTGACGGGCGCGGAGCTGCGCGACCGCCTCACCGGCGAGGAGTTCGGCGTGAACGCCCGGCTGGTGCTGAACGCGACCGGCCCGTGGGTCGACCACCTGCGCCGGATGGAGGACCCGAACGCGGCTCCCTCCATCCGGCTCTCCAAGGGCGCGCACCTGGTCCTGAAGCGGACCTCGCCCTGGAAGGCCGCGCTGGCGACCCCGATCGACAAGTACCGCATCACCTTCGCCCTCCCCTGGGAGGACATGCTGCTGCTCGGCACCACCGACGAGGAGTTCGAGGGCGACCCGGCGGACGTCTCGGTCACCGAGAAGGACGTGGCGCAGATCCTCGACGAGGCCGCGTTCTCGGTCCGCGACCAGCAGCTGAGCCGCGACCTGATCACCTACTCCTTCGCGGGTCTGCGGGTGCTGCCGGGCGGCCCCGGCGACACCGCCAAGGCCAAGCGGGAGACCGTGGTCACGGAAGGCCGCGGCGGCATGCTGTCCGTCGCCGGCGGCAAGTGGACGACCTTCCGCCACATCGGCCGTACGGTGATGCAGAAGCTGGAGGCACTGCCGGGCCACCCGCTCGGCGACGACTTCGAGCCGGTCTCCTCACTGCCGAAGAAGCTGCCGCTGCCCGGTGTCGCCAACCCGCGCGCGGTCGCCCACCGGCTTCTGGTGGACAACCCGGCCCCCGGCCCGCGCATGGCAGCCGACACCGCCAGGCACCTGGCCACCCACTACGGCTCGCTGGCCTTCGACATCGCCCGACTGGCGAACGACAACCCCGAGCTGCGCGAGCGCGTCCACCCCGACGCCCCCGAGATCTGGGCGCAGATCGTCTACGCCCGCGACCACGAGTGGGCCGAGACGGCGGACGACGTGCTGCGCCGCCGTACGACGCTGACGATCCGCGGCCTCGCCACGGACGACGTGCGTACCAGGGTGCAGGACCTGCTCGACAAGAAGTAGGCACCCGAAGGAAGACCCTCCGCCGGCCCACTCCCCCGACCGGGGCCGGCACCGGGGGACGGCCCCTCCGTACCGGGGCCGCCGCCACGAGAGGGGCGGCTCCGTGTGGAGCCGCCCCTCTCGCACACCCTGCCGTCGGTGCCGGACGGTGACGGCGGGCCGTGGTTGGATCGGCGCGTCGCCGTCGCCGTCCACGCCCCGCTGGAGCAAGTTCATGACACAGGACCTCCTGCCCGTCACCCGCATACCCCGCACCGGTCTGCCGGCGCACGCCGTCGTCGTCGGCGACCCGGCCCGCGCAGCCGCCGTCGCCGCGCTCCTCGACGGGGCCGAGGAGGTGTCGTACCACCGCGAGTACCGGGTGTTCAGAGGAAGCCGGCAGGGCCTGCCGGTCGTGGTCGCCTCGCACGGGGTGGGCGCGCCGGGCGCGATCCTGCTGTTCCAGGAGCTGGCGGACGCGGGCGTGCGCACCTTCCTCCGGTTGGGTACGGCGGGCGCGATGAAGCCGGGCATCGGCGACGGCGACCTGGTCGTCGCGGAGGCGGCGGTACGGGACGACGGGGTGACGCACCAGCTGCTGCCCCCGGAGTATCCGGCGGTCGCCGCGCCGGAGGCGGTCCTGGCGCTCCAGCGTGCGGCCCGTGCGGCGGGCGCCCCGCACCACCGGGGCGTCGTCTGGACACGGGCTGCCTTCCGGCCGGGGCTGCTCCCGCTCTTCTCCTACGACGGCGCCGGGCTCGCCGCGATCGAGATGGAGCTGTCGGCGCTGCTGGTCACGGCCTCGCTGCGTGGGCTGGTGGCCGGTGGAGTGCTCGTGATCGACGGGGCGAACGCCGACGAGCTGGTCGACGAGGGGTCGCCGCTCTCGACGGGTGGCTACGATCCGCACCGCGAGGTCGTCGCGGCCGGTGTCGAGCGGGGCGCGGTGGTGTCCCTGGAGGCGCTGCGACTGCTGGCGGAAGGGGAGGCAGTCGTCTGATCGCTCCCCACCCGGGCGGTCAGGTGCTCATAATGTCCCTGAGACATCCGATGTCTGAGCGGTCGGAAAGAGACCTCGAGGAAGAGACGTCGGAAAGCGACTTCGGAAAGAGACGGGGAGGCCGGTCATGGCAGTCACCGACGAGGCGATCGAGAAGATCAAGGGCATGATCGTCTCGGGTGCGCTGCGGCCCGGCGACCGGCTCCCCAAGGAGAGCGAACTGGCCGCCGAACTGGGCCTGTCCCGCAACTCCCTGCGGGAGGCGGTCCGGGCGCTGTCACTGATCCGGATCCTGGACGTACGCCAGGGCGACGGCACCTACGTCACCAGCCTTGATCCCCAACTGCTGCTCGAAGCGCTGAGTTTCGTCGTGGACTTCCACCGCGACGACACGGTCCTGGAGTTCCTGGCGGTGCGCCGCATCCTGGAGCCGGCCGCGACCGCGATGGCCGCGCTGCGCGTCAGCGAGCAGCAGCTCGACGCGCTGGACGCCCAGTTGGACAAGCTGGGCGACGCGCCGTCGGTGGAGGAACTGGTCGCCTGCGATCTGGAGTTCCACCGGGGCATCGTGCAGAGCGCCGGCAACTCGGTGCTGTGCTCGCTGCTCGACGGGCTCTCCGGGCCGACCACCCGGGCCCGGATCTGGCGCGGGCTGACGCAGGAGGACGCGGTCGCCGGCACCCTGCGCGAGCACCGGGCGATCCTGGCGGCGCTGCGCGACCGGGACGCGGAGGCGGCCAGGTCGTGGGCGACGGTGCACATCGCGAGCGTGGAGCAGTGGCTGCGCTCGACCCTGTGAGCGGCTTGTGCGGCAGTCTCGCAGTGGTCTCGCCAGGCGGGTGTTCGAGGGTGGTGAACGGGGCAGTGATCCGTTCACTCCCCCGTGCAAGGGGGCTGCGGGCGCCCCCGCAGAACGCCGTAAGGTTGGGTGGTCAGGCGAGGGCACGTCGGAAGGAGGCGCTGGGTGATCGAGCTCGAGGGGGTTCCCGAGCTGATCGACCCGGTCATGGTGGCCGCGTTCGAGGGCTGGAACGATGCCGGCGACGCCGCCTCCACCGCGGTCGCGCATCTGGAGCGGGAGTGGAAGGGCGAGGTGTTCGCGGCGCTGGACGCCGAGGACTACTACGACTTCCAGGTGAACCGCCCCACGGTGTTCATGGACGGCGGCGTGCGCAAGATCACGTGGCCCACGACGAGACTGTCCGTGGTGCGGGTCGGCGGCGAGAAGCCGCGGGACCTGGTGCTGGTCCGCGGTATCGAACCGTCCATGCGCTGGCGCTCGTTCTGCAACGAGCTGCTGGGCTTCGCGCACGAGCTGGGCGTGGAGCTGGTGGTCATCCTGGGCGCGCTGCTCGGTGACACCCCGCACACGCGACCGGTCCCGATCAGCGGGACGACGTCCGACACGGACCTGGCCCAGCGGATGGACCTGGAGGAGACCAAGTACGAGGGCCCGACGGGCATCGTCGGCGTCCTGCAGGAGGCGTGCACGCACGCGGGTGTGCCGGCGGTGTCGCTGTGGGCGGCGGTGCCGCACTACGTCTCGCAGCCGCCGAACCCGAAGGCGACGCTGGCGCTGCTGAACCGGCTCGAGGACCTGATCGACGTGCGCATCCCGCTGGGCGAGCTGCCCGAGGACGCGCGGGCGTGGCAGGTGGGGGTGGACCAGCTGGCGGCGGAGGACAGCGAGGTCGCCGAGTACGTGCAGACGCTCGAGGAGGCCCGGGACACCGCGGAGCTCCCGGAGGCGTCGGGCGAGGCGATCGCCCGTGAGTTCGAGCGTTATCTGCGGCGCCGGGACGGCGGCGGTCCGCCCGCGCCCGGCGAGCGGATGCGGCCGCCGAAACCGCCGAAGCCGAGCGGGGAGGCCACGGAGGACGAGGATTCGTCCGACGACTGAACAGACGGGGTGCGCTTTCCCGCATGGCACGCTTTCACGGGAAGCGCACCCCCGCTTGCGTCACGCAGGCACGGCGACCACGGCGAACGTCGTCTCGGGCGTCGGTGTCGTCGTGAAGCGGGCGTTGGGCAGGTAGAGCCGGCTGCCGTACGCGGCGACCGTGGTCGGCACGTCGAAGTCGGAGTCCGTGACGCGGCGCCGGAAGACCCCGCTGCGGCCGTCGGCGGCCAGCGTGAACACGTCGATCGCGTTCTGCCGGTTCTGTACGACGTACAGGGTCCGTCCGACGCGCAGCAGCCCGTCGCCGTTGGTGAGTGGGGCCGCGTCCCCGAGGTCGACCAGGGTGGTGACGCCGGTGCGCGGGTCGACGCGGTGCAGTGCGCCGATCCCGCTCTGCACGACCAGCAGCGCCGAGCCGTCCGGGGTGCGGGTGATGCCGTTGGCGTTCACCGATCCGTCGGCGGTCTGGTTCCACTCTCCGCTCAGGGTGAGGCGTACGACGTCCGCGGCGTCCGGGAGTTCGCCGTGCCGGCCCAGCCGGAGGGCGTACAGGGCGGGCTGGTAGGAGTCCGTGAACCAGGCCGTGCGCGGGGTGAGGAACACGTCGTTGACGAAGGTGGGGGTGGTGGCGGCGAGCTGGTAGGAGGCGAGGATCTCGCCGCTGCGCACGTCCACGACGCGGCCGCCGAAGTCGCGGCCGGCGACGAACAGCCGTCCCCGTGCGTCGAGCTTGAGGCCGACGGACGGGGTGCCGGGACCGGGGGAGACGATGCCGCCCTCGCCGGTGCGCAGGTCGGCGCGGTAGATCGAGCCGTCGCCGAGGGAGCCGAGGTAGGCGTACGGGCCGCGGCCGATGGCGATGCCCTCGGGCCGGAAGCCGTCGGGCAGGGGGATCAGGTCCGGCCAGGAGGCGGCGGCGTGGGCGGTCGTGCCGAGGGAGGCGGAGCCTAAGGTCGCGGCGCCGACGGCGAGCAGCCGGCGGCGGGAGAGGGGATGTGCGAAGGAACCGTGTGTGGGCGCCACGGAGCGTCCTTCCGCGTAGGGACCGGCAGTTGGCCGGTCCAACGGTCAACTACCGCCCCACCTCATCACACCGGCCCCGGTGGTCACAGCTCCTCGTGGCCGGTCCACAGCATTTCGACAGCGAGCGAGGAGCCCGCCCCGCGCCCGGCGGGAAGGGCCCCTCGCTCACCGGCGGTTACAGCGCGACGCCCAGCAGCGCGTCGACGGCCCGCGACACGACTCCGGGCGCGCCGATGTCGGTGCCGCCCTGTTCCTGCTGGAGCGCGGCCCAGCGGTCGACGGCGGCGAGGGCGGCCGGGGCGTCGAGGTCGTTCGCGAGGGCCTCGCGGATCTCCTCGACGAGGGCCTCGGCCGGCGGCCCGTCGGGCCGGGAGACGGCTGCGCGCCAGCGGCCGAGGCGGGCGACGGCATCCGCGAGCACCTGGTCGGTCCACTCCCAGTCGGCCCGGTAGTGGTGGGCGAGGAGGGAGAGCCGGATGGCGGCGGGATCGACGCCGTCGCCGCGGAGCCGGGAGACGAAGACGAGATTGCCCTTGGACTTGGACATCTTCTCGCCGTCCAGCGCGACCATGCCGGCGTGGACGTAGGCCTTGGCCATGGGGAACTCGCCGGTGAGCACCTGGGCGTGCGAGGCGCCCATCTCGTGGTGCGGGAAGGCGAGGTCGGAGCCGCCGCCCTGGACGTCGAAGCCCATGCCGAGGTGGTCCAGGGCGATGGCGACGCATTCGATGTGCCAGCCGGGCCGGCCGCGGCCCAGCGAGCCGCCGTCCCAGCTCGGCTCGCCCTCGCGGGCGGCCAGCCAGAGGATCGGGTCCAGCGGGTTCTTCTTGCCCGGGCGGTCCGGGTCGCCGCCGCGCTCGGCGGACAGCAGCCGCATGGCGTCCGCGTCGAGGTTCGAGACCTTGCCGAAGTCGGGGTCGGACTCGACGGAGAAGTAGGTGTCGCCCTCGAGTTCGTAGGCGGCGCCCGCGTCCCGCAGGCGCTCGACGAGCGGGACGATGCCGGGTATCGCCTCGACGGCGCCTATGTAGTGCTGCGGCGGGAGCATCCGCAGCGCGGTCATGTCCTCGCGGAAGAGGGCCGTCTCCTTCTCGGCGAGGGCGACCCAGTCGAGGCCGTCGCGGTCGGCGCGCTCCAGGAGCGGGTCGTCGACGTCGGTGACGTTCTGGACGTAGTGAACCTGCCGCTTGGTGTCGAGCCACACGCGCTGAACGAGGTCGAACGCGTTGTAGGTCGCCGCGTGACCCATGTGGGTCGCGTCGTACGGGGTGATGCCGCAGACGTAGAGACGGGCGACGGGACCGGGATCAAGGGTGACCAAGCCACCGGACGCGGTGTCGTGGATCCTCAGGTCGCGGCCCTGACCAGGCAGGGCGGGGACCTCGGAAGCGGGCCAGGCATGCATGTCATGAGCGTAACCCGGACGGATGTTGCGTATACGAACGGGAGCGACCGGATGGCCGGGAAGGCGCTCTTGCGGGATCCCGGCCGGCGTGCGTGCGGACGCCCGGACCGGTGGTTCAGACCGGTGGCCAGGGGATCGCCGGCCACTCGCCGCTCGGTTCCGGGTGTTTCCCGGACTCCAGCAGGGCGTCGACCCGCGCGCGCGTGGCGTCCACCTCGGCGGGGGTGACCAGGGCGGCAAGGGTGCCCGCGAGCGCCCCGGAGGGCTCCAGGGCGCCCTTGAGTCCCTGGAGAACCTCGACGGCCTCACCGGTAAGGGGCTCCCCCGCCCAGCCCCACAGGAGGGTGCGCAGCTTGTTCTCGGTGTTGAAGGTCACTCCGTGGTCGATGCCGTAGAGACGGCCGTCGGCGGTGGGCAGGAGGTGGCCGCCCTTGCGGTCGGCGTTGTTGATCACCGCGTCGAGGACGGCCAGGCGGCGCAGGCGTTCGTCGTCGGCGTGCACGAGGAGCGCGGTCCGGCCCTCCCCGACCTCGGCGAACCCGATCGCCTTCCAGCCCGGTTCCGGCTCCTCGCCGTCGACCAGGGCGAGCAGCTCGCTCTCGGGGGCCGTCTCGATCCACAGCTGGCACATGCCCTCGCCGTAGGGGCCCTCGCGCAGCACGGTCGGCGGGACGAGCCCCCAGCCGGTCGCCTCGGACACCTCGTAGGCGGCGACCTCGCGCCGGGCGAGGTTGCCGTCGGGGAAGTCCCACAGGGGTCTCTCCCCCGCGACGGGTTTGTAGACGCAGGCCGCCTCGCGGCCGTCACGGGCGACGGTGCAGTACAGCGCCGCGTTGGAGGCGTCTCGGATACGGCCCCGGACGGTCAGCTCGCCGTGCGCGAGCAGCTCGGCGGAGGCCTGGTCGGTGGTCGTCACGCCCCGCGGCGGTATCCGTTCTGGCGCGGACATACGTGTCCTTCCGGGTCGAGCGGCAGGCTGCACAGCGGGCACGGCGGGCGCCCGGCGTTGACGACGTCGAGGGCGCGCTTGGCGAAGGCCCTGGCCTGGGCGCCGGTGAGCCGGACCCGCAGCATCGGGGGCCCGTTCTCCTCGTCCTGGAGGAGCCGTTCCTCGGCCTCGGCGAGGTCCTCGTCGGAGTCCGCCTCCAGCTCCACCAGGGCCTGTGCCTCCACGATCATGCGCTGTTCCTCGCCGTCCCAGGCGAGGGCCATGGTGCCGACCCGGAACTCCTCCTCGACCGGGCTCTCGAGGGGGGCGGTGTCGGCGTTCTCCGCGGGCGCCACGGCCGGCACGGAGGCGCTTCCGCCGCTACGGCGTACGACTTCGTCCAGCAGCTCGTCCATGCGCTCGGCGAGCGCGGCGACCTGGGTCTTCTCCAGCGCCACACTGGTCACCCGGGGGCCGGCGGTGGCCTGGAGGAAGAAGGTACGGCGCCCGGGCAGTCCGACCGTACCGGCCACGAAGCGGTCCGGTGGGTCGTAGAGGAACACCTGACGGGACACGTCCTGTCTCCATGGGAGTCGTGGTTTCGGGAACGTCCATGCGTGTACGCGCGTGTGTGGACCGCTTCACCCTACTGCGGCCGACGATCACGGTGCGCCCGCGCCGCCCCCGACCGTCGCGTCACCGGCCGGCGGTTCCTCGCGCGGGGCGAGCGAGGCGAAGTCGCCGGTGTCGCCGAGGCGTACGAGAAAGGGGCGCAGCCGGGTGTAACGGATCGCGGTGATGGAACACGGTTCGACGGAGATCCGCTGGAAGAGGTCGAGATGAAGTCCGAGGGCGTCCGCGACGAGCGACTTGATGATGTCGCCGTGCGAGCACATCAGATAGACGGCGTCCGCGCCGTGGTCGCGCTCCACGCGCGCGTTCCACTCCCGTACCGCCTCGGCGGCGCGGGTCTGCATCGCGCGCATGGACTCGCCGCCGGGGAAGGCGGCCGCGCTGGGGTGCGCCTGCACGACCTCCATCAGGGGCTCGTCCTTGAGCTCGGCGAGCTTGCGTCCGGACCAGTCGCCGTAGTGGGCCTCCCCGATCCGCTCCTCGGTGTGGGCGGGCAGGCCGGGCCGGGCGTCGAGGAGGGGCCGGATCGTCTCCTGGCAGCGCTGCAGGGGGCTCGCGACGACCTCGGCGATCGGCAGGCCCTCCAGCCTTCCCGGGAGCGCGGCGGCCTGGGCGGCCCCGCGGTCGTCGAGGGCGACGCCGGGCGTCCAGCCGGCGAGCACTCCGGAGGTGTTGGCGGTCGAACGTCCGTGCCGGACGAGGATCAGCGTGGGCATGCGGCCCAGCGTAGGCGTACCCGTGCGTGCGCCGGACGGCGGCCGAAGGGAGAATGCGCTCCGTGATCGTGGACTGCGCCATCTATCGTGACGGGCGCCGTACGGAGGGTCCGCAGGACCTCTCCGACGCCTTGGACCAGGCGCGCGGCGCCGGGGATTTCGTGTGGATCGGTCTTCACGCGCCCGACGCGGCGGAGTTCGACCACGTCGCCCGTGAGTTCGGACTGCACCCGCTGGCCGTGGAGGACGCCCTCAACGCCCATCAGCGGCCCAAGCTGGAGGTGTACGACGACTCGCTGTTCCTGGTGTTCAAGCCGGTCGTGTACGAGGCCGAGAGCGACACCGTGTCCTCCGGCGAGGTCATGGTGTTCCTCGGCGACTCGTTCGTGGTGACGGTACGGCACGGTGAGGGCGCGCCGCTGGCCGCCGTCCGTCACCGTCTGGAGGACGCGCCGGAGATGCTCGCGAAGGGGCCCACGGCGGTGCTGTACGCGATCGCGGACGCCATCGTCGACCACTACCTGGACGTGGCGACCGAGCTGGGGACCGACCTGGAGGAGCTGGAGGCGGAGGTGTTCTCGCCGGACGGCGGCGGTTCGCGGCACACGGCGTCGCGGATCTACACCTTCAAGCGGCAGGTCCTGGAGTTCCGGCGGGCCACCGGTCCCCTGGCGCCGCCGATGACCCGGCTCGCGGACACCGGGGCGCCCGGCGCGGACGTGCCCTTCGTGAACGCCGACGCGCGGCCGTTCTTCGGGGACGTCAGCGACCACCTCACGCGCGTGAACGAGTCCGTGGAGGGCCTGGACCGGCTGGTCTCCGACATCCTTTCGGCGCATCTGGCGCAGATGAGCGTGCGGCAGAACGACGACATGCGGAAGATCTCGGCGTGGGCGGCCATGGCCGCGGTCCCCACGATGATCGCGGGGATCTACGGCATGAACTTCGACCACATGCCGGAGCTGCGCTGGGTGTGGTCCTATCCGGCGGTGATCGCGGCGATGGCCGGTCTGGAGGCGCTGCTGTACCGGTTGTTCAAGCGGCGCGGCTGGCTGTGAGCGTGGGTCAGGCGAATTCGGGGGCGGTGACCGCCGGGCCGCCGAGGGCGTCGCGGCGCTCGGGCATCTCCAGGACGACCATCCGCCGCCAGCCGGCGAACCGCTCCCAGGCGTACACGGCGTGGATTCCGGCGGCGAGGACGGCGGACTTGGTCTTCGGCCAGCCGAGGATGCGTCCCATGTGGGCCATGACGGCGAGGCTGACGTCGCGGTAGACGCGGATCTCGGTGAGCGCGCACTCGCGCAGGGTCCGCTGGATGGTGCGGCCGTGACCCGCGTACGCGAAGCGCAGCAGTTCCTCGTGGCAGTAGGCGAGGTGGTTGTCCTCGTCCTGGGAGATCATCTTCACCGCGCGGCCGATGTCCGGGTGGTCGGCGAAGTGCCGGCGCAGCAGGTCCATCTGCTCGGAGGCGCGCTGCTCGGTGACCCGGCTGTGGGCGAGGTAGGTGACGATGTCCGGCACGCTCAGCGGGCGGTCGGCCTTGAGCCTGTCGTGGGCGAGACCGATGCCGTGGCGCTCCAGGAGCATCGTGTAGTCGGTGTCGGACGGCACCGGAACGGGCCGGAGGCCGCGTTTCTTCATCAGGGCGTCGAAGATCCGCCCGTGCTTGTCCTCGTCGGCACCGTGCCGGGTGATCTTGGGAGCGAGGCCCCGCTGGTCCGGCGGGACGAGCGCGGCGATACGGGCGTTCTCCCAGCCGCCCTGGGACTCCCCGCTCGCGGCGATGGAACAGAAGAGCGCGAACGACTCGTCGTTGTCGAGGATCTCCTGGAACAGACTCTTGGCCGAAAGCATGCAAATGAGTCAAATGCGGCAAGGTGATTGTCGCAACAGGTATGTCCGACGACTCGGCCGAAAGGATGAGGGCCCGGGTCACGACGGAGGCGTAACCGTGCTCGTCCCGGCGCGTTGTTCCTCGTGACGGCCGTGGCGGGGAAGACCCCCGAGCCCCCACCACGGCCGCTGAAGATCTCCGCCCGTCACGCGAGCCCGGCGAGCTCCAGCGCCTCGGCACCGGCCCGCAGCGAGGCGAGGCGCTCGTCCAGGGTGAAGCCCGCGGGAGCGAGGGTGAGGGTGGTGACCCCGGCCGACGCGTAGGCCTTCATCCGGTCGGCGATCCGCTCCACCGAACCCAGCAGGGTGGTCCGGTCGATCAGCTCGTGCGGAATCGCCGCCGCGGCGCCCTGCTTGTCGCCCGCCAGGTACTTGTCCTGGATCTCGGCGGCCGCCGCCTCGTACCCCATGCGCTGCGCCAGCTGGTTGTAGAAGTTCTGCTTGCGGCTGCCCATGCCGCCGACGTAGAGGGCGGTATAGGGGCGGAAGGTGTCGCCGAGCTTCTCGACGTCCTTGTCGTCGCCGAGCGCGAGGGGCAGCGTCGGGCAGACGTCGAAGCCGTCCAGCGTCAGGCCGGCCTTCTCGCGCCCCGCCCGCAGATGCTTGATCGCGGTGTCCTCGAGATGGTCCGCGGACGGGAAGATGAGCAGCGCCCCGTCGGCGATCTCACCGGTCTGCTCGAGGTTCTTCGGACCGATGGCGGCGATGTACAGCGGGATGTGCTCGCGCTGCGGGTGCACGGTCAGCTTGATCGGCTTGCCCGGGCCGCCGGGCAGCGGCAGCGTCCAGTGCTCGCCGTCGTACGACAGCCGCTCCCGCGTCATCGCCTTCCGTACGATCGCGACGTACTCGCGGGTGCGCGACAGCGGCTTGTCGAACTTGACGCCGTACCAGCCCTCGGAGACCTGGGGGCCGGAGACGCCGAGGCCGAGCCGGAAGCGGCCGCCGGAGAGGGAGTCCAGGGTGGCGGCGGTCATCGCGGTCATGGCGGGCTGGCGGGCCGGGATCTGGAAGATGGCAGAGCCGACGTCGATCCGCTCGGTCTGGGCGGCCACCCAGGTGAGCACGGTGGCGGCGTCCGACCCGTAGGCCTCGGCGGCCCAGCACACGGCGTAGCCCAGCCGGTCGGCCTCCTGGGCGACGGCCAGGTTGTCCCCGTCCATTCCGGCACCCCAGTAGCCGAGGTTGATCCCGAGCTGCATGGCCGATCCCCTTACTGATCAGTAACGACGCTGTTCCGCAGACATTAGCGCGGGGGTGACCGCCGGGGCAGGCCGCGGCCCCGTTGTGCGGGACCCGTCACACCGGTGGGGCGCCGGGAAGTCGGCGGTACCTCGGGGAATTCGGTTGTCCACAGGCAACCCACGGCCCAGTTCTGGCCAGTAATCTCGGCGTTCATGGAGCAGAGGCATCTCGGCCGCACCGGCCTGCGTGTGTCCCGCATCGGGCTCGGCACCCTGACCTGGGGGCGCGACACCGACGAGCACGACGCAGCGGACCTCTTGAAGACGTTCTGGGAGGCGGGCGGCACCCTCGTCGACACGGCCGACGTGTACAGCGACGGAGAGGCCGAATACCTGCTGGGACGGCTCATGGAGGGCCTGGTGCCGCGGCGGGACCTGATCATCTCCACCAAGGCGGGCAGTGTGCCCGACCCGGACCGCCGCTTCGACGGCTCCCGGGGCCACCTGCTCGCCGCCCTCGACGCCTCCCTCAGCCGCCTCGGCACGGACTACGTCGACGTGTGGCACGTGCACGCCTTCGACCCGGACACCCCGCTGGAGGAGACCCTCCAGGCGCTCGACATCGCTGTCGCGAGCGGCCGCGCCCGCTATGCCGGCGTGTCCAACTTCTGCGGCTGGCAGCTCGCCAAGGCCGGGACCTGGCAGCTCGCCGCGCCGGGCACCCGCACCCGGCTGGCCAGTACGCAGATGGAGTACTCGCTGCTGCAGCGGGGCGTGGAGCGCGAGGTGCTGCCGGCCGCGCTGGACCTGGGCATCGGCCTGCTGCCCTCCTCCCCGCTCGGCCGGGGCGTGCTCACCGGCAAGTATCGGGGGGACGCGCTGCCGCCGGACTCGCGCGCCGCCTCCGACCACTTCGCGCCCTTCGTCGAGCCGTACCTCGACGACACCGCCGGCCACATCGTCGACGCCTTGACGACCGCGGCGGACGGCCTCGCCGTGACCCCGCTCCAGGTCGCCCTCGCCTGGGTCCGCGACCGGCCGGGCGTGGCCGCTCCGGTGGTCGGCGCGCGCAACGCGCAGCAGCTCACGGCCGCGTTGTCAGTGGAGGCCCTTAGTCTTCCTGACGAGATCTGCCGGGCCCTCGACGACGTGTCGGCGCCCGTGCACCGCTATCCCGATCACGACTGGAGCACGCTGTGAGCACGGAACCGGATCCCACGGAAGCGACCGAGGACACCGGGCCGGGGACACCTGACGACACCGGTGCGGCGGAGAGCGCCGACACCGGCGCGGCGGAGGGCGACGGCAGCGGGGAAGCCGCGGCGGAGGCCTCGGCCGACCTCTCCGAGGCCCAGGCCGAGCTGGCCGCGCAGAAGCTGGAGCGGGAGCGGATCGAGCGGCGCAGGGCCGAGAAGGCGGCGCCCATCGACAGCGGGACCAAACTCAGCGGCAAGGCCGCCGATCTGCTCGCCGCGGTACGGGCCGTGGAGGGCGGGGCCAAGCCCCCGGCCACCGTGTTCGGCGCCCCGGAGCCCGCGCCGCGCCGCCCCGCCCCGGAGCCCGTCCGGCACCCGCAGCCGGTGCCGGCCGAGACCGCCGCCGCCCCGGCGCCCGCGCCGGACACCGTCGACGCGGTGCGGCGCGTGCTGACCGACGGCGGCGCCCCCGAGACGCTCGCACCGCAGGTCGCCGGGGCGCTCGGCGAAGGTGCCGGGGACCTGCTGCGCGAGGACCCCTGGCAGCTGCTGCGCGTCACCGGCGTACGGCCCGAACAGGCCGACGGCTTCGCACGGGCGCTGCTCGGCGCCGACTGTGCCCCCGACGACGAGC
Source organism: Streptomyces sp. NPDC002588 (assembly GCF_040295925.1). Classification (NCBI taxonomy): domain Bacteria; kingdom Bacillati; phylum Actinomycetota; class Actinomycetes; order Kitasatosporales; family Streptomycetaceae; genus Streptomyces; species Streptomyces sp. NPDC002588. Next base: position 34,857 of record NZ_JBEOWF010000011.1, on the reverse strand, counting down.
GGCGGGGCCGCGCCGTGACGGTGTGGCTGCTCGAACAGGCCGCCGTGGCCGGTCACACCGCGCTGGAGCTGCCCACGCTGACGGCCGCGCTGGCCCAACGGGGCGTGCCCGACGCCGACGAGGCCGTGCAGAGCACACTCGCCGAGGGCGAGGCCCTGGTCTTCCAGGACGCCGTGGAGGAGCCGGGGGCCGCCCCCGCGAGGGCCGGGGCGGAGGGCGAGGAGGGCGAGGAGAGCGAGGAGGAGGCCCGTCCCGTCCGTGTCCTGGTCGGCCTCGAGCGGTACGCCCTCGCGGAGGAGAGCCTCGCCGACGGCCTGGCCCGGATCGTGAACTCCCTGGCCAAGGAGGCGTCCGCGGAGCCGGCCTGGGAGTCGGCCGCGGCCTCGGCGTCCCGCGGCGCCGCCGAGCTGATCCGCGCGGTCGCCGGGCACGGCCTGGTGCTGCACACGGGCGGGGAGGCCGCCCGCGCCGAACCGGCGGCGCTGCTCACCGCGGCCCGCGCCATGGGCCTGCGCGCGGTCGCGGCCTGCCACACCCCGGACAGCCGGCGCAGGTTCGCCGCGCTGCCGGGCTGCGAGGGTGACGACGCCGTCGTCACGGTCCCCGGCCTCCTCGCGGGCGCCGAAGGCCCCGGCCGGGAAGCGGACGGGACCCTCGCCCTGGACCTGCTGATCGTGCTGGACGCCCCGCAACTCGACGTGGAGAGCGCCGCGATGGTGGTGGAGTCGCTGCCCGACGGCGCCCGGCTGGTGCTCGGCGGGGACCCGGCGCAGCTGTGGTCGGCCGGCCCCGGCCGGGTCTTCGCCGACCTGCTCGCGGCGCGCGTCTGCCCGCACATCGTCTCGCGCACCCCCGACCCGGGACCGCTCGGCGAGCTGGTCTCCGGTATCGCCGTCGGCGAGCTCAACCAGGTCGAGGCACCCGGCAAGGAGCTGGTGATCGTGCCGGTGCGGGACGCGGCCGAGGCCGTGCACCGGACCCTGCAGCTCGTCCTCGACTCGGTGCCGCGGGCCTTCGGCGTCGAGCCGGGGCAGACGGCGGTGATCACTCCGGGGCACGGCGGCCCGGTCGGCACCCGCGCGCTCAACGCCGCGCTGAAGGAGCGCCTCAACCCGGGCCCGGGCCGGTTCGGCGGCTTCGACCCCGGCGATCTGGTCGCCCACTCCCCCGCACCGGGACGGATGGAGCCGGGCCGGGTCGAGAAGGCGGACGCCGACGGGCTGCACCTGTCCTGCTCGGGCACCCCCGTGGTCGTACCGAGGGAGCAGGTCGAGCGGTCCGTGCGGCACGGGTGGGCACTGACCGCGCATCAGGCGGTGGGCTGCCGATGGCCCGCGGCGGTCGTGGTTCTGCCCGGGGACGCGGCACAGGTCGTCTCCCGCCCCTGGGTGTACACGGCGTTCGGTCTGGCGGAGCGCCATCTGTCGGTGGTGCACGGCATCGATCAGGCCCTGCCGAGAGCGGTCGCCGAGGTCCCGGCGAAGCCGCGCACGACCCGGTTGCCGGTCCTGCTGCGCACCCAGGTCCCGGCGGCCGGTTAGGCCGGTCAGCCGCACCGGACATGCGACGGCGGCGGCCGCGCGGGTCTCCCCGCACGGCCGCCGCCGGATCGTGCACTACCGTCGATCGGCGTCCAGCGGCTCCAGATCGCCGTCCAGATCCTCGTCCTCGAGTTCGTCGTCGACGTCGTCGAGCTCTGCTTCGAGATCTTCGTCGCCGTCGTCGCCGTCGTCGCCGTCCTCGATGTCGTCGAAGACCGCGCTCACGTCGAAGCGGCAGACCACCCGCTGCGGGTCGGCCTGTTCGAACGGTGCCTCCAGCCACTCCCCCGGCTCGGCCTGTTCGTCGGCGGCCAGCACCCACAGCGTGGAGTCGCCCTCCTCCAGGCCGAACTCCTTGTGCCGGGAGGCGATCTCGTCCGCTTCGAACTCGCCGAACAGGATGCCGAGCGCCCCGTGCACCGTGCCGGCGACGTCGGCGGCGTCGTCGTCCGCCGCCTCGACCCGCTGGGCCTGCGCGAGCAGCCGCTGCGGCTCCGCGACCGCGTAGTCACGGCGGATCAGCACACTCAGCGCGTTCGGCTCCTCGGGACCCGCGTACGGCGGAAGCGAGTCCTCCGCGCCGGGGATCTCGAAGGGCGTGACCTCGTCGTACCGGTCGTAGAGCAGTTCGTCGTAGACCTCGGCGGCCGCGGCCAGCTCGTTGAACGCCTCGTAGACGGCCGGGTCGTCCTCCCCCGTCCTGCGTTCGACCGCGGCCAGGTGGCGGTCGAGCGCGGTCTTGACCGCCTCGGCGGCGGCGCGTACCTCGGCAGCGGTGGGCTGCGCAGCATCAGACATAGTGCAGACGCTATCCGTACGAGGCCCCAGCCCGCACAATAGATGCGATGCCGGAATACGAATTTGTCGACGTGTACGTACCGCGCGGGGTCTCCCGCAAGGAGGCGACACGTCTGCTGACCGACCATGCCGAGTACGGACACTGGGAGTTGGACCGCCTCAGCCTGATGCGTGACGGCAGCCGCAGGGTGCGGCTGCGTCGGCGGATCATCCGCCAGGTGCGTGCCACGTGGTGAGGTGAGGGACAAGAACGAAAGCGGGTCCCGCCGCGGCGGGACCCGCTTTCGTTTCCGTGCCGCGCGGCGCCCTGACGGGGTCACACGGAGGCGCGGGCCTTGCGGTAGATCAGCGCGCCCGCGAGCAGTGCGCCCGCTCCGGCGGGCAGGGCGAGGCCGATCGGCAGTTCGTTGCCGGTCTCCGCGAGCCGGCCGGGGCCGACGGGGGTGCCCAGGGCGGACTGGTGGGTGTTCACGGAGCCGGCCGGCGTCACGTGTCCCGGGCCGGACGGCACGTGGTCGGGGCCGGACGGGTTGGACTGGCCGGGGTGGGCAGGCTTGCCGGGGCCTTGATGGGACGGCTTGCCGGGGCCCTGGTGGCCCGGCGTGCCCGGCGTCTCGTGGCCGCGGCCCGGCGGCGTCACGTGGTCGTATCCGCCGGTGTTGTCGCAGTCGTTGCCGAACGACGGGTTGAGGATCCCGACGATGTCGACGCTGTTGCCGCACACGTTCAGCGGAACGTCGACCGGCGCCTGCACGTCGTTGCCGGAGCCGACACCGGGCGAGCCGCCGGTGTGACCGCCCGCGTGCGCGCCCCCGGGGCCGGTGTGCACGCCGGAGCCGCCGTAGCCGCCCCCGTTCCGGCCGCCGTGGTGACCGCCGAGGCCGCCGCCGTGGCCGGCCCCGCTGCCGCCGCCGTATCCCTGGTCGTCGCCGTATCCGCCCGGGGAGCCGTAACCGCCGGAGGAGCGGTGACCGCCCGGGGCGCGGTGGCCCTGTCCGTCCGGTGCGCGGTGTCCGGCGCCCTTGTCGGCGCAGGAGTTGCCGAACGCCGGGTTGAGGATCCCGACCACGTCGATGGTGTTGCCGCACACGTTGACCGGGATGTTCACCGGTGCCTGCACGGTGTTGCCGGAGGCGATGCCGGGCGAATCGGCCGCGGAGCCGATCGCGCCGGAGTCGGCGTGGGCGTAGCCGCCGGCGGCGGCGATCACCCCCGTGGCCGCCGCCACGGTCATGAGGCTTTTGCGGGTGACCTGTCGCATTGCTGTTCCCTGCTTTCGATCTCGTCCTGGATCCGAATTCCCCGCATCATTCCAGTTCTCGGGAGACATTCGGACCGTTGCACGTCCTCGGTGTTTTCGGCCATTCCTTCGGAAAAGACCGGTCGGCCCCGGAGCGCATGGCGTGCGCTCCGGGGCCGACAGCGTGGACGACCCCTCAGCGGGTCGACGTCACTTGTTGACGCAGACGTTGCCGAAGGCGGGGTTCAGCAGCCCGATCACCGAGATCGTGTTGCCGCAGACGTTCACCGGGACGTGTACCGGAACCTGGACCACGTTGCCGGACGCGACACCCGGGGAGTGCACCGCGGCACCCTGGGCACCAGCGTCGGCGACGGCCAGGCCCGCACCCGCGAGAACCAGGCCACCGGTGGCAGCCGCAGCGGCGACGACCTTCTTGATCATTATTCCTCCTTGTTGGCAAAGCCTTGTCGGCAAAGCGATCCCAAGCAGCGGATCGCATCACCAGTAACGAGGGGGAATTAATGAGGCTACGCGCTTATCGTCGCATTCACTCTTCCCAGTCAGGTCCGCACAGGCGCACGATTTTCACGGCCCAATGAAATCTCGCTTCACCGGGACTTTCAGGACGCGTCGATGAAGCGGTCGAGCACCCGCACGCCGAACTTCAGCCCGTCCACCGGGACCCGCTCGTCGACGCCGTGGAACATGCCGGCGAAGTCCAGCTCCGGGGGCAGCTTCAGCGGGGCGAAGCCGAAGCCGCGGATGCCGAGGTCGTCGAAGGACTTGGCGTCGGTGCCGCCGGAGAGCATGTAGGGGATCGCCTTGGCGGTCGGGTCCTCGGCGAGCAGCGCGGACTGCATGGCGTCGACCAGCGCCCCGTCGAAGGAGGTCTCCAGGGCCTTGTCGGAGTGCACGTCCTCGCGCCGCACCTTGGGGCCGAGGATCCGGTCGAGGTCGGCGAGGAACTCCTCCTCGTACCCCGGCAGGAAGCGGCCGTCGACGTGCGCGGTGGCCTCGCCCGGGATGACGTTGACCTTGTAGCCGGCGCCGAGCTGGGTGGGGTTGGCGGTGTTGCTCAGGGTCGCGCCGATCAGCTTGGCGATGCCGCCGAGCCGGGCGAGGGTGGACTGCATGTCCTCCGGGTCCAGCTCGGTGCCGAGCGCGTCGCCGAGCTCGTCGAGGAAGGCCCGGGTCGTCTTGGTGACCCGCACCGGGAAGGTGTGCCGGCCCAGCCGTGCGACGGCCTCGGACAGCTCGGTGATCGCGTTGTCCCGGTGGATCATCGAGCCGTGCCCGGCGGTGCCGGCGACGGTCAGCTTCATCCAGTGCATGCCCTTCTCCGCCGTCTGGATGAGATAGAGCCGCCGCTCCTCGCTCACGGTGAACGAGAAGCCGCCGACCTCGCTGATCGCCTCGGTGACACCCTCGAAGAGGTCCGGGTGGCGGTCGACGAGGTGGCGGGCGCCGTACAGGCCGCCGGCCTCCTCGTCCGCGAGGAACGCGAGCACGATGTCACGCGGGGGCCGGCGCCCGGAGCGCAGCCGGTCGCGGACGACGGCGAGTGTCATCGCGTCCATGTCCTTCATGTCGACGGCGCCGCGCCCCCAGACGCATCCGTCGGTCACCTCGCCCGAGAAGGGGTGGTGGGTCCAGTCGTCCGCGTTGGCCGGTACGACGTCCAGATGGCCGTGGATGAGCAGCGCGGGCCGGGACGGGTCCTCGCCCTCGATACGGGCCACCGTGGAGGCGCGCCCCGGGTGGGACTCGAAGATCTGCGGCTCGAGTCCGACCTCGGCGAGCTTCTCGGCGACCCACTCGGCCGCCTTGCGCTCCCCGGGGCCAGAGTGGTCGCCGTAGTTGCTGGTGTCGATCCGGATCAGATCGCGGCAGAGGTCCACGACCTCGTCCTCGCCGGTGACGCTCCTGGCCGTGTCGCTCACGCTGCTTCCTCCCGCTGTCACTGCCGGTGGTACCCCTGCTTCTCCCCCATCCTCCCCCTCCGTGTCGCCCCTGCCCAAGACCGGTCCCGGCCCGTCACACACCGTTCACGCCGGCCGCGGCCCGGCCGACCGGCCGTGATCGGGCACCCCGGAAAGCCTGGTAATGTTTACGTCGTCGCCGCGAGGGAGACCCCGCACAGCGACAGACACCTTGTCCGGGTGGCGGAATGGCAGACGCGCTAGCTTGAGGTGCTAGTGCCCTTTATCGGGCGTGGGGGTTCAAGTCCCCCCTCGGACACATGAAGCAAGGGCCGCGACCACTGGTCGCGGCCCTTTCGCGTGCATGTGGCAGATCTCTCCCCGTTCGAAGATCACGCAGGTCAGCGGAGGTCCTTGCCTTGCGGTGCGGCCCCCGAACGGCCCTCCCCGGTGGCCGACACAAGGGGATGACCCTAGCGTCGTACTAAAATTTCCGGCTTGTTACGGAGTCGGTCCGGACAACCCCAGGCAGACCTGCGGGCCCGCCGGCACCCCGGAGGCTTCCGGGAACGAGACGCGAGGACCGATGGCAGCCATACACGAGAGCAGTGCTCTCGGCCTGCTCGACGAAGAAATCGTGCGGCTCGGAGACCGGGCGCGCTTCTCCGGCGGGCCCGCCGCCTCCCCCCGCACCCTCGTCGACGTCTTCGACGCGTCCGTGCGGTCGTACCCGGACGAGCTCGCCCTCGACGACGGCATCACCCCCCTCACCTACCGCGCGCTCGCCGTGGAGGTGGAGCGGCTGCGGCGCCGGCTCGCCGGCTCCGGGGTGGGGCTCGGGGACCGGGTGGGGGTGCGGGTGCCGTCCGGGACCAACGACCTCTATGTGGCGATCCTGGCCGTCCTGGCCGCCGGTGCCGCCTACGTTCCCGTCGACGCCGAGGACCCCGACGAGCGGGCCGAGCTGGTGTTCGGCGAGGCCGGGGTGCGGGCCGTGATCGGCGCGGGGCACCACATCGACGTGCAGAGCGCGTCGGACGTGCCGGCCGGCCGGCCCGGCACCGGGCACGACGCGTGGATCATCTTCACCTCCGGCTCCACCGGGAAGCCCAAGGGCGTCGCCGTGAGCCACCGCAGCGCCGCCGCATTCGTGGACGCCGAGGCCGCGCTCTTCCTCACCGAGGAGCCCATCGGGCCCGGTGACCGGGTCATGGCCGGGCTGTCGGTGGCGTTCGACGCCTCCTGCGAGGAGATGTGGCTGGCCTGGCGGTACGGGGCCTGTCTGGTGCCCGTACCGCGGTCGCAGGTCAGGAGCGGTGCCGACCTCGGGCCCTGGCTGGTCGAGCAGGAGATCACCGTCGTCTCCACCGTGCCGACCCTGGCCGCGCTCTGGGAGCCCGAGACCCTCAACGACGTACGTCTGCTGATCTTCGGCGGGGAGGCCTGCCCGCCCGAACTGGTGCAGCGGCTGGTGACCGAGGGACGGGAGGTCTGGAACACCTACGGGCCGACCGAGGCGACCGTGGTGGCCTGCGCGTCCCTGATGTCGGGCGAGGAGCCGGTCCGGATCGGGCTGCCGCTGCGGGGCTGGGAGCTGGCCGTCGTCGACGAGGCCGGGGAGCCGGTGCCGATGGGCGACAGCGGACAGCTGGTCATCGGCGGGGTGGGGCTCGCGCGCTACCTCGACGCCGAGAAGGACGCGGAGAAGTACGCGCCGCTCGAGTCGCTGGGCTGGGAGCGGGCCTACCGCAGCGGTGACCTGGTCAAGGCCGAGCCCGAGGGGCTGGTCTTCCTCGGGCGCGCCGACGAGCAGATCAAGCTCGGCGGGCGGCGCATCGAGCTCGGCGAGGTGGATGCCGCGCTGCAGGCGCTGCCGGGCGTGGCGGGCGCCGCGGCCGCCGTACGGACCGCGCGCGGCGGCAACCAGCTGCTCGTCGGGTACATCGTGACCCAGGACGGCTGGGACCGGGCCGCGGCCGTGGAGAAGCTGCGGGCCGAGCTGCCCGCCGCACTGGTGCCGCTGCTCGCCCCGGTGGACGATCTACCGACCCGTACGTCGGGGAAGGTGGACCGGAACGCGCTGCCGTGGCCGCTGGAGAGCGTCGAGGTGCCGGCGGGCGAGGACCTGTACGGCACCGAGGCCTGGCTCGCCGAGCAGTGGACGGAGGTGCTGGGTGTCCCGGTGACCTCGGCCGCGGACGACTTCTTCGCGATCGGCGGCGGCAGCCTGGCCGCCGCCCAGCTCACCACCCGGCTGCGCACCCGCTACCCGAGCGCCGCCGTCCTCGACATCTACCAGCAGCCGGTGCTGCGCAAGCTGGCCCGGCGCCTCGAGGAGTCGGCGCAGGACGACGGTGGGAGCCGGACCATCGCGCCGGTGCCGAAGAAGGCGCAGTTCGTCCAGCTGCTGGTGCTGCTGCCGCTGTTCACGCTGCTCGGGCTGCGCTGGACGGTCGTCCTGGCCGCGGCGGGCAATCTGCTGCCCGGGTACGCCTGGCTGCCGACCGCCCCCTGGTGGCTGCTGGCCGCCCTGGCGCTGCTGCTGTTCAGCCCGCCCGGGCGGATCGCCCTCGCGGCGGGCGGGGCGCGGGTGCTGCTGCGGGGCGTGAAGCCCGGGCGGTATCCGCGCGGCGGGTCCGTGCACCTGAGACTCTGGGCGGCCGAACGGCTGGCCGAGTACAGCGGCGCCACCTCGCTCACCGGGGCCTGGCTGGAGCGGTACGCGCGTGCGCTGGGCGCCAAGGTCGGCCCGGACGTCGACCTGCACTCGCTGCCCCCGGTCACCGGTCTGCTCAAGCTGGGCCGGGGCGCGGCCGTGGAGTCCGAGGTGGACCTGTCCGGTCACTGGCTGGACGGCGACCGGCTGGAGATCGGCGCGGTCAAGGTGGGCGCGCACGCCGTCGTCGGTACGCGCAGCATGCTCTTCCCGGGTGCCCGCGTCGGCAAGCGGGCCGAGGTGGCGCCCGGCTCGGCGGTCACCGGGCAGATCCCGACCGGTCAGCGCTGGGCGGGCGCGCCCGCGGTCAAGCTGGGCAAGGCCAAGCGGAACTGGCCCGAGGAACGGCCGGCGCGGGGCACGTACTGGCGGGTGATGTACGGGGTGACGGGGGTCGCGCTGAACCTGTTGCCGGTGGCGGCGGGCCTGGCCGCGCTCCTGGTGGCCCGCGAGTTCGTCACCCCGGGTCTCGGCCTCGGCGGGGCGCTGCGCGGGGCCGTCCTCGCCCTGGTGCCGGCCACGCTGGCCTACGGTCTCGCCTACGCCCTGCTGCTCCTGGTCACCGTACGGCTGCTCAGTCTGGCCCTGCGGGAGGGCACGCACCCCACGCACAGCCGGGTCGGCTGGCAGGCGTGGACCGTCACTCAGCTGATGGACCGCTCCCGCGAGACCCTGTTCCCGCTGTACGCCGGGCTGGTCACGCCGGTGTGGCTGCGGCTGCTCGGGATGCGGATCGGGCGGGGCGCCGAGGTGTCCACCGTCCTCGCCCTGCCGAGCCTCACCACGGTCGGCGAGGGCGCGTTCCTGGCCGACGACACGCTGACCGCGCCGTACGAGCTGGGTGGCGGCTGGGTGCGGATCGGGCGCGCGGAGATCGGGCGGCGGGCGTTCCTCGGGAACTCGGGGATGACCGCGCCGGGCCGGAGCGTCCCGGACGGCGGTCTGGTCGGGGTGCTGTCGGCGACTCCGAAGAAGGCGAAGAAGGGCAGCTCCTACCTGGGTCTGCCGCCGGTGAAACTGCCGCGCACCAGCTCCGGCGGTGACCAGAGCCGGACGTACGAGCCGCCCGCGCGGCTGCTGTGGGCGCGGGGTGTGGTGGAGCTGTTCCGGATCGTGCCGGTGTTCTGCTCGGCGGCGCTGGCCGTGCTGACGGTGGCCGCGCTGAGTGCCCTGGGGGCCTGGGCGCCGCTGCTCGGCGGGCTGGTGCTGCTCGGCGCGGGCGCCGCGGCCTGTCTGCTGTCGGTGGTCGCGAAGTGGCTGCTGGTGGGACGGCATCGCACCGGTGAGCATCCGCTGTGGAGCTCGTACGTGTGGCGGGACGAGCTGGCGGACACGTTCGTCGAGGTGGTGGCCGTGCCATGGCTGGCGGGCGCGGTGCCCGGTACGCCGGTGATGAACGCGTGGCTGCGCGGGCTGGGGGCGCGGATCGGCCGGGGCGCCTGGGTGGAGAGCTACTGGCTGCCGGAGGCGGATCTGGTGACACTGGAGGAAGGGGTCACGGTGGGCCGTGGCTGTGTGCTCCAGACTCACCTCTTCCACGACCGGATCTTGCGGACGGATACTGTGGTCCTCCGTGAGGGCGCCACACTGGGCCCTGGCGGGATCGTGCTGCCCGGCAGCACGGTCGGGGCCCGTACGACCCTGGGCCCCGCGTCGCTCGTCATGGCCGCGGAGTCCGTCCCGGACGACACCCGCTGGCTCGGCAACCCGATCGAGGCATGGCGTCCCTGAGCGCGGGCCACTCGGTGACTGCGGGCGGCGCACCGACAGGTGGTTCTCTTGGTATGGCGCAGGGAGCGGACGCGGAAGTGGCAGTGCAGCAGACAGTGGGTCCGGACCCGTATTTCCCGGGCAACGGCGATCCCCGTTACCGGGTGCATCGCTACGAACTCACGCTGGACTACCGGCCCGGCCCGAACCGGCTGTCCGGCACGGCCCGGATCAACGCGATCGCGGGCCGGGCGCAGCTCCCCGAATTCCAGCTGAACCTGGCGGACTTCAAGCTCGGCCGGGTCCGGGTGGACGGGCGGCAGCCGCACTACACGCACCGGGGCGGCAAGCTGCGGGTGCGCCCCGCGAAGCCGCTGCGCCCGGGGGCCGCCTTCACGGTGGAGGTGCAGTGGTCGGGCAACCCGAAGCCGGTGTCGAGCCCGTGGGGCGGGATCGGCTGGGAGGAGCTGACGGACGGCGCGCTGGTGGCGAGCCAGCCGGTCGGGTCGCCCTCGTGGTACCCGTGCAACGACCGTCCGGCGGACAAGGCGTCGTATCTGATCTCGGTCACGACGCCGTCCGCGTACGCGGTGGTGGCCGGTGGCCGGCTGCTGACCCGGACCACGAAGGCGTCCACGACGACCTGGGTGTACGAGCAGTCGGCGCCGACGTCGAGCTATCTGGTGGGGCTGTCGATCGGCAAGTACCAGACGGTGCTGCTGGGCGACCCGGGGCTCGGCGGGGTGCCGATGCACGGGCACATACCGGCGCAGCTGCTCCCGCAGTTCTCCCGGGACTTCGCGCGCCAGCCCGGGATGATGGACCTGTTCCAACGGCTTTTCGGGCCTTATCCGTTCGACGAGTACGCGGTGGTCGTCACCGAAGAGGAACTCGATGTCCCCGTCGAGGCCCAGGGGTTGTCGCTGTTCGGCGCCAACCATGTGGACGGGGCGCGGGGTTCGGAGCGGCTGGTGGCGCACGAGCTGGCGCACCAGTGGTTCGGCAACAGCGTCTCCATCGCCGACTGGCGGCACATCTGGCTCAACGAGGGCTTCGCGAAGTACGCGGAGTGGCTGTGGTCGGAGCGGTCGGGTGGCCGCAGCGCCCAGCAACTCGCCGCCACCGCACACCGGTTGCTCGCCTCCCTGCCGCAGGACCTCCGGCTGGCCGACCCCGGCCGCAAGTCGATGTTCGACGACCGGCTCTACGAGCGCGGCGGGCTCACCGTGCACGCGGTGCGGTGTGCCCTCGGTGACGACGCGTTCTTCCGGATGCTGCGCGGCTGGCTCGGTCTGCACCGGGGCGGCGCGGTGACGACGGCCATGTTCACGGCCCATGCCGCGCGCTTCACATCCGAGCCGCTGGACGACCTGTTCGAGGCCTGGGTGCACGGAGCGGCGCTGCCGCCGCTGCCTCTGCCCGAGACACGGGCGACGGCGTAGGGCGTGTTTCGAAAGTCCCGGCCGCCTGGCGCCGCCTGCACGCACGCTCGAGGAGAATGCCCCGTATGACCACCGGTACCTGCCCGTGCGGGCTGCCTCGGGCGTACGACGCCTGCTGCGGCCGCTATCACCGTGGCCCCGCCGCCGCCCCGACCGCCGAGGCCCTGATGCGCTCGCGCTACGCCGCCTTCGTGAAGGGCGACGCGGCGTACCTGACGCGCACCTGGCACCCGCGGACCCGGCCGGCGCGGCTCGGCCTCGATCAGGGGACGCGGTGGACGGGCCTGGAGATCCTCGCGACGAAGGACGGCAGCGCGTTCCACACCACGGGGACCGTGGAGTTCCGGGCGTCCTTCCGGGGCGGCGCGCTGCACGAGGTCAGCCGCTTCGAGCGGGTGGACGGGGCGTGGGTGTACGTGGACGGGGAGTTCCCCGAGGGGTGATTCAGGGCGCGAGGACGTCGAGTTCCTGGAGTGCGCCGGCGGTGATCTCGCGGGTCAGTCGTTCGGCGCGGGCCGTGTCGCGGGCCCGGACGGCTTCCGCGACCTGGACGTGGAGGGTGACGGCGGCCGGGTCGGGGTCCTCGAACATGACCTCGTGCCGGGTCCGGCCCGTCAGGACCTCGGCCACGACGTCGCCGAGGCGGGCGAACATCTCGTTGCCGGAGGCCGTGAGGATCACCCGGTGGAAGGCGATGTCGTGGAAGAGGTAGCCCTCCAGTTCGTGGCCTCGTGAGTTGGCGACCATGCCGAGGGCGCACTCGGTGAGTTCGGCGCACTGTTCGGCGGTGGCGTTCCTCGCCGTAAGGCCCGCCGCGACGGGTTCGATCGCCGAGCGCAGGACGGTGAGCGAGCGCAGCTGGTGGGGGCGGTCGGCGCCGGCCAGCCGCCAGCGGATGACCTGGGGGTCGTAGACGTTCCACTCGGCCTTGGGCCGGACCGTGACGCCCACCCGGCGGCGGGACTCGACCAGGTGCATGGACTCCAGGACCCGGACCGCCTCGCGCATCACCGAGCGGGAGACGTCGAAGCGCTGGGCCAGTTGGTCGGTGCGCAGCACGCTGCCCGGCGGGTACTCCCCCGCGGTGATCGCGGGGCCGAGGGTGTCCAGTACACGGCCGTGCAGACCCCGGCCCGGAGTGGTCATGCGCTCAGCGTACGGCGTGGATCACCGGGTGGAGATCACCCAGCTCAAAAGTCAGACTTATTTGTCACAGCCTCTTGAATTCGTCGTACCTAATCGGTTTCAGTGTCGTCGGCATCAGATGTCGTCCGTGAGGGCGTCCGAGAAGACAGCGAGGCAGAGATGCGCATCCCCCACGTCGTCGCGGTGATGGGCGTCGCCGGCACGGGCAAGACCACGATCGGCACCCTGCTCGCCGCCCGCCTGGGCGTCCCGTACGCCGAGGGCGACGACTTCCACCCGCAGGCCAACATCGACAGGATGTCGTCCGGCACCCCGCTCGAGGACGCGGACCGATGGCCGTGGCTGGACGCCATCGGCGCCTGGGCGCACGAGCGGGCCGGGCTGGGCGGGGTGGTCAGCTGCTCGGCGCTGAAGCGGGCGTACCGGGACCGGCTGCGGGCGGCGGCTCCGGGACTCGTGTTCGTGCATCTCTCGGGCGACCGTGCGCTGGTCGAGGACCGGATGGCGCACCGGCAGGGGCACTTCATGCCGACCGCGCTGCTGGACTCCCAGTTCGCCACGCTGCAGCCGCTCGGGCCCGACGAGGCGGGCGTCGTCGTCGACGTGTCCGGCTCGCCGGAGGAGATCGGCGAGCGGGCCGCACAGGCGCTCGCCGGGCTTCCCGACGCCCGCCTCCGGTGACCCCCGACGAGACGCCGGCGGCGGACGCCGTCAGTCGGGGCGGCGCCAGAGCGGGTGCTCCCGCTCCGCCCACTCCCGGCTCACGGTGCCGGTGCGCATGCCGCGCCGTGCCTCCGGGTCGCCGAGGGCCATCCCGATGTGGCCGGCGAGGACGACGCCGATGGTCAGGGCCAGCCAGTCGTGGACGAAGGTCGCGCTGGTCCGCCACATGATCGGGGTGAGATGGGTGAACCACATCAGCAGTCCGGTGCCCAGCATCACCAGCGTCGCCCCGGCGATCCAGGCCGCGTAGACCTTCTGCCCCGCGTTGAACTTGGCCGCCGGGCGCGAGGAGCGCCGCTTGTCCCGGCGCAGGGCGGCCCGCAGCCAGCGGCGGTCGTGCGGACCGAAGCGGTTGAGGTGGCCGAGGTCGGCGCGGAACGCGCGGGAGGCCAGCCCCGCCAGGACGGGCAGGGGCAGGAGCACCCCGGCGATCTCGTGGACGCGGACCACCAGTTCGCGGCGGCCGACGAGCTGCGCGAACTCGGGGACGTACAGGAAGGAGGCCGTCACCACGCAGAGGCCCATCAGCAGGGCGGTGGTGCGGTGCACCCAGCGTTCGGCCCGGGTGAAGCGGGGGATCGCGGTCGCGGGCGGCACCTCAGCTCGTAGGATCATCGTCCCGCCCGTTCGACTTGCCGACCCAGGCGTCGACGTCGTAGCCGCGGTCCTCCCAGTAGCCGGGCTTCACGTCCTCCGTGACCGTGATCCCGGAGAGCCACTTCGCCGACTTGTAGAAGTACATGGGCGCCACGTAGAGGCGGACCGGGCCGCCGTGGTCGTGGCCGATGTCCTTGTCCTGCATGCGCAGGGCGACCAGGACGTCGGCGCGGCGGGCCTGGGCCAGGGTGAGGCTCTCGGTGTAGGTGCCGTCGAAGCAGGTGAAGCGGATCGCGCCGGCCTTGGCCCGGACACCGGCCGCGTCGAGGAGGACGGAGAGCCGTACGCCCTCGAAGGGGGTGTCCGGGACCCGCCAGCCGGTGACGCACTGGACGTCCTTGACCATGCGGGTCTGGGGCATGGCTCTGAGCTGGTCCAGGGTGTAGGTGGCCGGCTTGTCGACCAGGCCGTCGACGGTGAGGCGGTAGTCCGTGGCGTTCTTGTGCGGGACGGACGAGGCCACGGAGTAGTAGCGGAAACCGCCGCCGTTCGGGAGCAGTCCCGTGAGGCCGGTGGGGTCCTTGTCGGCGGCGTCGCCGAGGAAGGCCTCCAGGCCGCGCTGGAGCGGGGGCGCGGCGACGACCCCCAGGGCACCGAGAGCGAGGGTGCCGAGGAAGACACGGCGGCCGACGGGGGTGCCGCGTTCGTCGGGCGGGCCGGCGGTGCCGCGTTCCTCGGGTGGTTCGGGGTTCACGTGTCCATTCGAACACCCGGGGGCCGGACGCGGCCACGTTTCCCGGTGACCGCCGGACTTCCGGCCTGACTTCTTACCCGGCTCTCAGGCCCAGGGCGCCGGCGCGGGCAGCGCGGAAGGCGGCGCTCGGGTCGCGGTCCGGATAGCACCAGGGCTCGGGGGTGATGTGCTCGCCGATGCGCTGGAAGAGGGCGGCCGCCTCGGCGCCCCGGCCCTCGCAGACCTTGGCGTGGGCGAGGAAGTTCAGGTCGACCAGCCGGCGGGGGTGGCCGTCGTGCTCCCACTCCAGCCACCAGTCGAAGGCCGCCTTCAGCACGTCCGGGGCCCGGCCGTCCCGCCAGTGCCCGGAGGCGGCCGGGTCGGCGGGCGCGAAGCCGTGGCGGGCCAGCACGCGGTAGCGCTCGGCGTGCGCGACCACCGGGAGGATGGCGAGCGGGGAGTCGGCGGGTGCCTGTTCGGCGGCCCAGGCGGCGAAGTCGTACACCTCGTGGAGTGGATCGGGACCGGCGTCGCCGCGGCGCTCGGCGAGCCGGGCGATCATCAGGTGGTGCGCGTGGTGGTGGTCGCGGTGCCGGGCCCGGACCTCCTCGAAGATCCGCACGCCTTCCGCGGAGCCGTCGCTCCCGGGGGCCGGGTCCAGCATGAGGAGTCCGAGCCAGGGGGTGGGGTCCGCGGGAGCCAGCTCCGTGGCGGTGCGGCACTCCTCGCGGGCCACCTCCGGATCCTCCTTGCCGCGCTGGACCCGGCGGACCTGGGCCAGGGCGTGCAGGACGCGGGCGTCGGCGCAGCCGGGTTCCGCGAGCAGCCAGTCGTGGGCGAAGGCGGCGGCGTACGGTTCGAGGGCGAGGACCGTGACGCGGTGGGCTCGGCGGTCCCAGTCGTCGCCCGTGTGGGCGAGCAGGGAGCGGGCGGCCTGCCAGCGGCCCTGGGACAGCGCGGCCCGGGCGGCGGCGAGCTCGACGTCGTCGAGGGCCGGGTCGGGGACGCGGGCTGCCGCCGGGCGTCTGCCGCCGCGCCGGACGGAGCTTGGGGGTGGGGGCACCGCGGGACTTCCTCATCCTCCTCGGCGGCGGCTCTGGCATCGGCCCGCAATCGGCCGATCACGCACAGCAAATCCCTAGCCAGGTCCCGCGTCAAGGGCCGGGGGCATGTGACAGGTGTCAACTACCCTTTCGGAAAAGGAACTTGAGAAGGGAGTCCCGCTGGTGGGGCAGCCCCTGAAGGGGTGCGAGCGGGACGAGTGTGGCGTACGCCATGGCGCGGCCCGGCCGCAGCCCACACCATGGCTGTACGGTCGTCCGCCGCCACCGGCCCTGTCCGCCGGGCGCCGCGACCGAGTCAACGGCCCGGTTCCGGGTACTCCCGGAAGCAGAAATCCGGGCACTCCCAGGGCACACGGAGCGCCGGGAGGCTACAGTCGGCCACTACGCACCCCGTCCGTGGTCCGACCGGATGATCGAGGTACGCAGCGTGTCGGTTCTGGTTCTGGTTCTCGCCGTGAGCGCGGCCTGCTGTCTGGGCTTCGGGTTCGTGCTCCAGCAGAACGCGGCCCAGAAGGCGCCGCTCGGCGACTTCCTGTCCCCCCGGCTGCTGCTCGACCTCGTCCGGGTGCCCCGCTGGCTGGGCGGTATCGGCCTGATGGTGGCCGGCATGGTGCTGGGCGCGATCGCGCTGGGCGAGGGCGAGGTCTCCCTGGTCGAACCGCTGCTCGCGACCAATCTGCTCTTCGCCCTCGCCCTCTCCCGCCACCAGACGAAGCAGCCGCTGGGCCGCCAGGGCTGGGCGGGCCTCGCGCTGCTCGCGGGCGGAGTCACGGCGTTCATCGTGGCGGGCGAGCCACGCGGCGGCAGCGCGGTCACCGATCCGCTGCGCCACTGGCTGATCATCGGCGTGATGATCGGCCTGGCCCTGCTGCTGACCACCTACGCCAAGCGCTCCCGGCTCAGCGCCGGCCCGGTCCTGCTCGCCCTCGCCGCCGGTCTGCTCTACGGCGTCCAGGACGCCCTGACCAGGGTCAGCGGCCAGCGCTTCGCCGAGGGCGGCTTCGCCGAGCTGATGACCGGCTGGCAGCCGTACGCCGTGCTGGCCCTCGGCGTGACCGGTCTGGTGCTGGTGCAGAGCGCCTTCGAGACGGCGCCGCTGCGGATGTCGCTGCCCGCGCTGACCGCGGCCCAGCCGCTCGCCGGGATCATCTGCGGGGTGGGCTTCCTCGGCGACCGGTTGCGCACCGACACCGGGGCACTGGCCTGGGAGGCGGCGGGTCTCGCGGCGGTCGTGGCGGGCATCGTCCTGCTCGGCCTGCACCCGGCGATGCCCCGGGGCGTCGTACCGCAGGAGCGGGTCCCCAGCCTCCAGCCCCAGTGAGCCGTGGCCCCCGGGCGCGCCTGCTTGGATGGGTCCATGAGCGCTGCTGACGAAATCCTCGACATCGTCGACGAGAACGACCGGGTCATCGGGCAGCTCCCCCGCGGGCAGGCGTACGCCGAGGGGTTGCGCCACCGCTGTGTCTTCATCCGGGCCCGTGACGCCCAGGGCCGGATCTTCGTCCACCGCCGCACCCCGACCAAGCTGGTCTTCCCCTCCCTCTACGACATGTTCGTGGGCGGAGTGGTCGGCGCGGGCGAGACCTACGACGACGCGGCCCTGCGCGAGGCCGAGGAGGAGCTGGGCGTGAGCGGCCTCCCCCGCCCGGAGTTCGTCCTCAAGTTCCTCTACGACGACGGCGCCGGCCGGAGCTGGTGGTCGGCGGTGTACGAGGTCCGCTGCGAGCTGCCGGTCGACCCCCAGGTGGAGGAGGTGGCCTGGCACGACTTCCTGACCGACGACGAGGTCGAGCGGCGGCTGCCGGAGTGGGAGTGGGTGCCGGACGGTCTCGCGGCCCACGAGCGGCTCAGGGAATTCCGGGCGGGCTGAGACCGGTGCTGCGCCCCGGCCGGCGGCAGGTAGGGTCCTGCGGGTGAGGGACCTCGTACGAAACGTCCGGTTGTGGTTCGCGCCCCAGCAGGTGCGGGAGGAGGGGAACACTCCCGACTACCGGTTCTCGCTGGCGAACGAGCGCACGTTCCTGGCCTGGCTGCGCACCGCGCTCGCGCTGATCGGCGGGGGCTTCGCGGTGGATCAGTTCCTGCCGGATCTGCGCTGGGGCTGGCGGGTGGGGCTCGCGCTGGCGCTGCTCGCGGCGGGTGTGCTGTGCTCGCTGCGGGCCGTGAACCACTGGATCCGCTGCGAGCGGGCGATGCGCCGGGGCGAGGACCTGCCGGCGTCCCGTTTCCCTGCCCTGCTGAGCGTGGTGGTCGCGCTGGTGGCGGTGGCGATGGTCGCCGTCGTACTGCTCGGCTTCGCCGGATGAGCGGCGCGCCGGACCGGGACCCCGGGCTCCAGCCGGAGCGGACCCGGCTCGCCTGGCGGCGTACCACCCTGTCGAGCACCGTCGCCGCGGTGCTCGCGGTGAAGACCGCCCTGCACGGCGGCGCGTCGGCCGCCGGAATCGTCGCCTGCGCGCTGTGTGTGGTGCTGTGGCTGGCCTTCCTGCTGCTCGCCCACCGCAGGATCCGGGTGCTGGCCGCCGGGCCGGTTCCGGGAGCGCTGACCCCGCGGTACGCCACCGCCGCGGTCCTGTGCGCGGTGGCGACGGCGGTGTGCGCGGCCGCGCTGGTCGTCTAGACCTGCTCCCCCTCCTGCTCCCCCTCCTGTTCCCCCTCGTCGTCCCAGTCCACCGTCACCACGATCTTGCCGCGGGTGCGGCCCTCCTGGCTGCGGCGGTGCGCGTCCGCCGCGCGCTCCAGGGGGAACGTCTCCGAGACGTGCACGGAGACCACCCCCTGTTCGGCCAGTTCGCCCAGCCGGGTGAGGTCCTCGCTGTCGGGCCGTACGAAGTGGTAGCGCCCGCCGTAGCCGACGACGTCCCCGTCGGCGATCGACACCAGACGGCCCTCCGGGGCCAGCAACTGGGCGGAGACCTTCAGCGCGCCTCCGCCGACCGTGTCGAAGACCGCGTCCACGCCCTCGGGGGCAAGCCCGCGCACCCGCTCGGCGAGCCCGTCGCCGTAGGTCACCGGCTCGCCGCCCAGCGACCGCACGAAGTCGTGGTTGGCCTCGCTCGCCGTGCCGATCACCCGGGCGCCGACATGGCGGGCGAGCTGGACGGCGATCGAGCCGACGCCGCCCGCGGCCGCGTGCACGAGGACCGTCTCGCCTCGCCGGACCAGCAGGGCCTTCGTCAGCACCTGGTAGGCGGTGAGGCCCACCAGCGGCAGCCCGGCGGCCTGCTCCCAGGTGAGGTTGCGGGGTTTGCGGGCGAGGGTGCGCACGGGGGCGGCGACGTACTCGGCGAAGGTGCCACGGGAGAGGAAGTCCTCGCGGACGTAGCCGACGACCTCGTCGCCGACCGCGTACTCGGCGACGGCCGCCCCGGGCTGGACGACGACCCCCGAGACGTCCCAGCCGGGGATCACCGGGAACACGGCGTCGAGGATCGGTTCGAGGTATCCCTCCCGGGCCTTCCAGTCGACCGGGTTGACGGCCGCCGCCCGGACCTTGACCAGCACCGAGTCCGGGCCGACCTTCGGATCGCGCACCTCGCCGTACCCGAGGACGTCCGGGCCGCCGTACCGGTTGTAGCTGATGGCCTTCATGGCACCGACCCTCCGGGGTACCGACGCGCCACGCAACCGGGACACGACCGGAAATCGCCCGCCACGGCCCGTCGCGCTTCTGCCCGGGGAGAAGCCGCCCTAGGGTGGGCCCGATCACGTTGGGTGCGAGCACTGGACGGCATACCGACCGGTCGGCATGATGGACAGGTCTTCGTTCACCCGTCCGTAGGAGCGACTTCATGAGCCCCGACCACCCGCCCGGACTCGACCTCGACCGGTTGCGCGCCCTGCTGGAGCGCGAGCGTCCCGGACTGGTCAGCGGCCCCCTCACCGGCCGGCTGATCGAGGGCGGACGGTCGAACCTGACGTACGAGATCGGGGACGGCACGGCCAGATGGGTCGTGCGGCGGCCTCCGCTCGGCCATGTCCTGGCCACCGCGCACGACATGCGGCGCGAGCACCGGGTGATCAGCGCGCTGCACCCGACGAGCGTGCCGGTGCCGCGTGCGGTGCTGCTGTGCGAGGACGAGGACGTGCTCGGGTCGCCCTTCTACGTCATGGAGTTCGTCGAGGGCACCCCGTACCGCACGGCCGCCGAACTGGCCCCGATCGGCGCGGAGCGCACCCGGGGCGCGGTGCTGTCGCTGGTGGACACACTGGTCGAGCTGCAGGCGGTGGACCCGGCCGAGGTGGGTCTCGCCGACTTCGGGCGTCCCGAGGGCTTCCTCGACCGTCAGCTGCGGCGCTGGGGCAAGCAGCTGGACGCCTCCCGCAGCCGCGACCTGGCCGGCATCGACGAGCTGCACGCGGCGCTCGGCCGGGAGCTGCCCGACTCCCCCGCGCCCGCGGTCGTACACGGCGACTACCGGCTGGACAACGTCCTGATCGGCCCCGACGACTCGATCCGGGCGATCCTCGACTGGGAGATGTCGACGCTCGGCGACCCGCTGACCGACCTGGGCCTGCTGGTGATGTACAGCGTGCCGCTGGAGGTGCCGGACTCGCCGGTGTCCACGACCGCCGCGGCCCCCGGACACCCGTCGCCCGCCGAACTCGTCGAGCGGTACGCCGCCCGTTCGGGCCGCGACGTCTCGGCCGTCTCCTGGTACACGGCGTTCGCCTGGTTCAAGCTCGCCGTGATCCTCGAGGGCATCCACTACCGGTACACGCTGGGTCAGACGGTCGGGCGCGGCTTCGACCGGATCGGCGACCTCGTCCCCGTCTTCATCAGGCACGGACTGACCACTCTTCAGGAAGGCTGACCGCCATGGACTTCGCGTTCGACGCGCGCACCGAGGAACTGCGCGGCAGGCTGCTCGCCTTCATGGACGAGCACGTGTACCCGGCCGAGGCGGTGGCGGAGGAGCAGCGGGCCGCGCTGGCGTCCCCCTGGGAGACCCCGGCCGTGGTGGAGGAGCTGAAGGCCGAGGCGCGCAGGCAGGGCCTGTGGAACCTCTTCCTCCCGGACGCCGAGTACGGTGCCGGCCTCACCAACCTGCAGTACGCGCCGCTCGCCGAGATCACCGGCCGCTCCCCGCAGCTGGCGCCGACCGCGCTGAACTGCGCGGCGCCGGACACCGGGAACATGGAGGTGCTCGCGCAGTTCGGCGACGAAACGCAGAAGAAGCAGTGGCTCGAGCCGCTGCTGGCGGGGGAGATCCGCTCGGCGTTCGCGATGACCGAGCCGGAGGTGGCGTCCTCGGACGCCACCAACATCACCACGCTCATCGAGCGGGACGGCGACGACTATGTCGTCACGGGCCGCAAGTGGTACATCTCCGGGGCGATGAACCCGGACTGCAAGATCTTCATCGTGATGGGCAAGACGGACCCGGACGGCACGGACATCCGCCGCCAGCAGTCCATGGTGCTGGTGCCGCGCGACACCCCGGGCGTCACGGTGAAGCGCGCGATGAAGGTGTTCGGCTACGAGGACCACTACCACGGCGGGCACGCCGAGGTGGTCTTCGACCACGCGCGGGTGCCCGCGTCCAACCTGATCGGCGAGGAGGGCGGCGGCTTCGCCATCGCCCAGGCGCGCCTGGGTCCCGGCCGCATCCACCACTGCATGCGGCTGATCGGCATGGCGGAGCGGGCGATCGAGCTGATGTGCCGCCGGGCCGTCTCGCGCGACGCCTTCGGCAAGGCGCTGGCCCAGCAGGGCGTCGTGCACAACTGGATCGCGGACGCGCGCGTGACGGTGGAGCAGCTGCGGCTGCTGGTCCTGAAGACCGCCTGGAAGATGGACACCGTCGGCAACCGGGGCGCCCACACCGAGATCCAGGCCATCAAGATCTCCACGCCCCGCGCGGTCGTCGACATCATCGACCGGGCCATCCAGTTGCACGGCGCGGGCGGTGTGAGCCAGGACTTCCCGCTGGCGGAGCTGTACGCGGGCGCCCGCACCCTGATGATCGCGGACGGCCCGGACGAGGTGCACCAGCGCTCCCTGGCCCGCCGGGAGCTGAAGAAGTACCTGTAGCCGCCGTCAGGGCCTGAGCGCCCGCAGCAGCAGGTCGGCGAGGTGGTCGGCGACCTGCTGCGGGCTCATCGGGCCGTCCGGGCGGTACCACGTGGACAGGTGGTGGACGGAACCGAAGTGGTAGTCCACCACCAGGTCGGCCGGGGTCGCCGTGGAGAAGACGCCCGCCTCCTGGCCCTCCTCGACGAGCGCGCGGAAGCGCTCGTGGTAGCGGCGGCGCTCGGCGCGGACCTGCTTGTTCTTCTCGGGGCTCAGATGGTGCATCGAGCGGAAGAAGATCATCGCGTCGTCGAGGTTCTCGATCGTGGTGACGACGACGTCCGCCGCCGCGCCCCGCAGCCGCTTCTCGATCGGCTCGTCGGCGCCCGCGAACGCGTCGAGGCGCTCCTGCTGGACGCGCAGCACGCGCGCGTACACCTCGTGCAGCAGGTCGTCCTTGGAGCCGAAGTAGTGGTACAGCGCCCCCTTGGTGACGCCGGCCGCCTCGACGATCTCCTGCACCGAGGTGCGGTCGTAACCCTGCTCGGCGAAGAGCCGGGTGGCGGCGGCGAGGAGCCTTTGCGGAACAGGAGCCTCCTGGCCGTCCGTCGTCCTGGGCACTGCCGCCACCTGCCTTCTTCCTCGATGCGTTGCCGACTGACGCGGCTGCCTGCAGACCGCCAGTCTGTCCTTGCACTAGGGCGTGTTTCGAAAGTAGCGTCGTCTGCCCGAAGGGCAGGCCTGGCGGCGTCTGGTGCGTGCGATCGCAAGGCGGAGGGTCGCCCCGATACTGGATGTATCGGGGTGAGCCCGACAACGCGGCGAGCGTGCGTGCCAGACGCCGCCAGGCAGGCGGGACTTTCGAAACACGCCCTAGGCGGTGAGCGTATCGGCATCCGCGTCGGCGCCGGGACGCAGGCCGGGGTACGCCGTGGCGGTCTCCTCGCGGTGGGTGAGCCGTCCGTCGGAGATTCGGGCGAGGGCGGTGCGGTCGGGGGTGGTCATTCGGCGGCCTCCCACTTCTGCTGGAGGTGGTTCATGTTCGTCAGCCAGCGGTCGGGGTCGGTGGCGCGCACCTGGTAGTAGCCGGCGACCTCGGGGTGCGGCAGGATCAGGAAACGGTCCTCGGCGATGCCCTTGAACAGGGCGTCCGCCACGTCCTCCGGCTCGATGGCGGTCGGCTTCAGGACCAGGTCGCCCGCGCTGCCGGTGGCGTCCAGCATGTCGGTGCGCACCCCCTGGGGGCAGATCGCGTGGACCTTGATCCCCCGGTGGCGGTAGGTGAGGGACAGCCACTCCGCGAAGGCGTAGGCGCCGTGCTTGGTGACGCTGTAGGGGGCCGCGCCGATCATGGTGAGCAGTCCGGCCGCGGAGACGGTGGAGACGAACCGGCCGCGGCCACGCTCCAGCCAGTCCGGGAGAAGGGCGTGGGCCGCGCGGACGTGGGCCATGACGTTGACGTCCCAGGCCTGCGCCCAGACCGTCTCGTCGGCCGCCTCGGAACCGCCCGAGGCGACGCCGGCGTTGGCGCAGTAGACGTCGACGGTGCCGCCGAGCGCCTCCCGGGCGCGGTCGACGACGCCGGACGCGTCACCGGGGACCGCGATGCCGCCGATCTCCTCGGCGACGGCCCGCGCGCGGTCCGGATCCAGGTCGTTGACGACGACCCGGGCTCCCGCGGCGGCGAAGCGGCGGGCCAGCGCTGCCCCGATCCCGCCTCCCGCCCCGGTGACGACCACTCCGGCATCCTGCACGGCATCCACCATCGGTCTCCTTCGACGCGGCTCGGCTCGGCTCGAGGGACAGACTAACCGGTCGGTATGTTCGGGGAAAGGGGTGTCGGCCGGGCCTGGGCCCTCCGGTGCGCCGTGACGTATGGCCAAATCCACCGGTTAGCAGGACGATGCGCCCACATCGCGCACTGTCTCGGGGGACGGGAGCCTGTCATGGCACAGCCGACGATGAGCGTGGCACCGTACTGGGAGCTGACCTTCGACGCGGACGGCGACGTCGACGCCGGACAGCGGGACCGGCTGCTGGCCGGGGCGAGGAAGAGCGGGATCCGCGATCTGATCGTCTTCTCGCACGGCTGGAACAACGACCGCTCCGGCGCCACCCTGCTCTACAGCCGCTTCTTCCAGCCGATCCCCCGGCTCGCCCCGGCGACGGCCAGGATCGGATACGCGGGCGTGGTGTGGCCGTCGATGCGGTTCTGCGACGAACCGATCCCCGACTTCCCGCACGCCACCGCCGTACCCCCGGCCCCGGGGCTCGACGGCGGGACCCGGCACGCGCTGCTGGAGACGTTCCCGGGCCGGGCCATGGTCGTCGAGCGGATCGCGCGGCTGCTGGAGCAGCGGCCACCGGAGCAGAGCGAGCTGGAGGAGTTCGGCCGGCTGGTGCGGGAGCTGGTGGACGCGGTGCCGCCCGGGCCCCAGGCGCTGTTCGGCGCGGACACCCTGACGGAGGGCGTGCCGCAGGACGAGCCGGAGATGTTCAGCGGGCCGACGGCGGCGGCCTGTGAGGAGTTCGCGGCGGCCCTGTCCGCAGTCGAGGCAGAGGGATTCGCGCTGCCCAACCCGTGGGACGGGGCGAAGGAGCTGCTGCGGCAGGCGACGTACTACGCGATGAAGCGGCGCGCGGGGACGGTCGGCGAGCGGGGGCTCGGGCCGCTGATCGGGCGGCTGGCGCGGGCGGTGCCGACCGTGCGGGTGCATCTGGTGGGCCACAGCTTCGGCGGACGGCTGGTGGCGTTCGCGCTGCGAGGGCTGCCCGACGGGGTGCGCGCGGTGAAGTCGGTGACGCTGCTCCAGGGGGCGTTCTCGCACTACGCGTTCGCCGCGCAAGGCGTGCTCCAGGGACACCAGAACCGTATCGACGGTCCCCTGGTGTGCTGTTACTCGCGGTTCGACCAGGCGCTGGGCACGATGTACCCGCTTGCCTCCCGGATGGCGGGCGACGCTCAGGGGGTCGTCGGGGAGGTGCTGGGCGCCAAATGGGGTGCCATGGGGCACGACGGGGTGCAGGCGGTGCCGGGCACACGTGCGTGCGTGCTCGCCGAGGCGCTGTCCGGGCCGCTGCCGACGTCGGGGTGTGTGAACGTCGACGCGGCCGCGGTGGTCAGACGCGGCGGGGCGCCGGCCGGGGCGCACAGTGACATCGTGCACCCCGAACTGGCGCGAGTCGTACTGGCGGCGGGCCGCATCACGTAGGGCCCGCGGCCCGCCGCCGTGCGACTCACCGATGGGACGTGTACTCGACCACCTGCTGGAAGGTGGGGCGGTTCTGCCAGCTGATGTTGTAGTGCTTGATGCCGCCCAGGGTGCGCTGGACGATCGAGTCGGCGCACCACTGGTCGCCCGCCGAGCACAGGTCGTCGCCCGGGTAGACCTGGGCCGCGGTCAGGCCGGCCGCCGTCTTCAGGGTGTCGAGGAGGACGGTGCGGCAGCCGCTCACGGTGCCGTCGCCGCAGTACTTCTGGGGCAGTGCGCCCTGTACCGAGTCACCGAGCACGGACCGGATGTCCTTGTCGACATAGCTCCACCAGCCGTACTGGAAGGAGCTTCCGGCGTGCGACCCGGTCGGGCCGTGGGCGGCCGACGGAGACTCGTCGATCGGCAGGTTGGCGGTGACGGCGGTGTAGAGGTCGGTGCCGAGACCGGGTTCGAACTCGGCCTTGACCAGCAGCGGCCACCAGCCGTCGAGGATGCGGATCGCGTCGGCGTTGGCGTACGCCTTCGATCCCGCCGAGGTCTCCGTGCGCTTGCCGCCGGCCGTGAGCCAGGTCTGCAGCTTGGTCACCGCGGCCGCGGCCGTGGAGTCGGTGACCGTGGAGCTGTTGATCACCCGCAACAGGTCCGGCAGGACGTCCTCGGCACGCAGGTCCGCGAGCGCCGCGTCCGCCATCGCCTTCACCAGTGACGCGCGCGTCACTCCGCCGGCCGCGACCAGCTTCTTCACCCGGTCCTCGAGCAGGTTCCCGCGATGCACCGAGCCGTCGCCCCAGGAGGCCGTGGTGTAGTTGAGGGCCTGTTTGTTGTTCCAGGAGATGTAGTAGTCCTGGTCGATGGAGTTGGGGTGCTCCGAGGCCGGGGTGTAGGCGGCCGTGTTGGTGGCCGGCACCCAGTTCTTCCACTCGTACGCCGCCTGCGCCCACACCGGGAACTCGGCGTCGACGCCGGCCGCGCGCACCGGGTTGTCACCGCTGTTGTAGTACGCGGTGTGCGAGGAGTCGGCGTAGAACCAGTTGAAGGTGTAGTTGATGTGCTGCACCGCGCTCTGGAAGGTCTGCGGACTCTTGACGTAGTCCGGGTCGTTCAGCATCTGGAAGCCGATGATCGAGTCGGCCTCGTGCATGAAGGACGACCGCAACGTCGTGTAGGCGACCTTCTTGCCGCCGACGGTCGCCCGGTACGCGACAGGGCCGTACTTGGTGCGCCAGACCCGCATGGTGTACGAACCGGCGGCGGTGCCGTCGGCCGTGGTCGGCTTCCAGGAGTTCTTCTGCTCGACCTTGTCCATGGCCGTGCAGGTGCCGTGGAACAGGTAGTGGTAGTCGTCCTGGCACAGTTCGACCGCGTAGCTGTCGATGATGTCCTGGCCGGAGGTCGTGGCGCTCCACGAGTAGTCCTGGCCGCGGCCCAGTTCGACGTACATGCTCAGGCCCGCGAAGGACGCGCCGCGGGCGCTGATGCCCGGCCCCTGGATCTCCTGGAGCATGAGCAGCTGCGGGGCGAAGTAGCCGGTCTGCGGGCCGAAGACGGCGATCGGGTGGCCGCTGGCGGTGGCCTTGCCGCTGACGACGAGGGCGTTGGACATGCCGCGCTTCGCCGAGCTGAGGGCGGTCGCGGTGGCCGCCGCGGCGGTGGCGGAGGCGCTCTGGTCGCCGCCGGTGCCGGTGGCGTCGTAGATCAGCGGCTCGGTGCTGACGGTGCCGGCGTCGGGCAGCGCCTCGCCCTGCGGGGTGTCGGGCTTGGCGGCGTACGGGAAGCTCTCACCGTTGTGGACGGTGAGGACGGCCTCGGGGTCGTTGCGTTCGCGCAACGCCTCCCAGACCTTGGTGCCTTCCGTGACGCCGTACTTCTCCTGTGCGGCGAGCAGGGAGACGGCGTTGTTGACCTCGCCTCCGCCGCCGGAGCCGAAGAGGGCGCCGATGACCGAGGCCAGCGCCACCAGGTCGGTGATCTTGAAGTGGTCGATGGTTCCCGCGTTGGTGACTGAGTCCTTGTGGCCGGTCAGGACGTATTCACCGGGGAAGTAGCGGCCGCTGTCCGAGGCGTCGATATAGGAGTTGATGCCGTCGAGATAGGCGTTCGCGTCGGCGAGGGCCTGCTGGCCCCGGGTGCCGTTGTTCGCGACGGCGTTGTCGATCTGGGCCTGGAGGTCTGCCTCGGTGTACGGAGCGTTGCGCCAGAACTGCTGCTCAAGACCCTGGTTGGAGGCCACGCCGCCGGCGAAGGCCGTCAGCTGGCCGCGGCCGACGTGGCGGAACACGTCCATGAGCCACAGCCGGTCCTGGGCCGCGGCATATCCCGCACCGAACTCCGTGCCGTATCTGGTGGTACCGGTGATGTGCGGAACGCCCGTCTTCTTGTCGCGGACGATCGTCACATCGGTGCGGCCGGCGGGACTCAGGGTGGAGGCGACTTGATCGGAGGCGACACCGAACGACGCGTCGTTGAAGAACGTGTTGATCGTGGCGTTGGTGAGGGTCGAGTAGCCCTTCGCCAGGTTGGCGTAGGGGCCGAGCTGGTCCTCGGCGTGGTCGGGCTGGGTGCCGAAGGCCTGGTTGAGAAGGATCTGGGCGAGGGTGGCGTTGCCGTTCTCGCCCGGCGGCAGGATGTCGGAACACTGGCCGCCGCAGTAGTCGTTCGCCGCCGTGACGTCGGCCGCGGCGGCCGTCGTCTGGGCAAGGGGCGACAAAAGACCGGCAATGAGGGCGCATATGGATGCGGTCTTCAGGAACCCGGGGAATCTGCCGGGAGTTCTCAGTCTGTCGAGAGTGAAGCGGGGGGTTCGCCGTGGCATCGGCTGCTCCTAGCGACGCGGGGGAATCGGCGGAAGGTTACCGGCGGTATCCCCGGGATTGAAGATGAACATGCGTCAAGTTTTCGGCAGGTGGAGGTCACCGGAGATCGGAGGGAGCCGAATCGCATGTCGATACGTCTATTCGACGACGTCCGTACGACGACGCCGAAGTGACCGAAGTACAGGTGCAGATGTGACGGAGGTGCAAGGCGATGGCGGGTTTCCGGAGTCTGGCGAGACAGGTGCGAGATCCTCGGTGCGATCTGGCACTGCGGCGTTACTCGCTCCGCAAGTGCCTTGAGCGGTTCGCCCCCTACGGGCACAGGGCGACCTGGGACCATCTCTGCTCCCGGGCCGGGTTCGGACCCGAGGACCGCTCCCCCGATCCTGCGCGGCTCGTGGCCGCGTTGGACGAGCTGGAGGAGGCGCGCGCGGTGTGGCTGGCCTATGAGGTCGAGTTCGCCGAGCGGCGCAAGAAGGAGAAGTACGACGGGCTGCGCAGGCCGGGCAGTGTCGACGACTGGCACCGGCTGACCTGGGGCGGCTTCGGCGTGGCGTGGTGCGACGACCCGCGGGTCCACCCCCGTGAGCCGCTGGCCGAGGTACTGCGCAGACTGATCAGCGCGCTGGAGCGCGAACCGGGCTGTTCCTGCCCGGTCTGCGGCGGCGAGCGGCTGCACTGGCGGTACGACCTGGACCACGAGCCTTCGGCGGGTCCGGTCTGCTCGGACTGCGGGATCCTGGTGCCGCGGCCCGTGCTCACCCCCGAGGCGCTGGCGTACCTGCGGCGCGGACGGCTGCTGGTGTCGGCGTGATACCCCTCCCGCCGATGTCCCTCTCACCGATGCCCCACTGAGAGCACGGCGGGCACGGCCCACGCGTTCGGCGGGGGTGCGCCGGGGATGCCGCACCCCCTGTTTCCGCCGGTGGCACCATCGAGGCATGCCGCAGGTCTGTCCGAACGGCACACGCGGGGCCGCCGACGGCGCGGCGGAGCTGCTGGGCGGCGAACTGCCGCCGGCGCCAAGGCTGTTCGAGGGACCGTACGGCAGTGAGCGGGTGCTGGGGATCGCGACCGGGCGGGAGACGGTGTCTGCGGGAGGGAGTGGATCCGGCCCGTGGCGGAGCGGTACAGCGGGGTCACCGGAGGGAGGGCCATCGCCAAGGCGGTGAGCGGGGCGTATCCGACGCGGAAGGGCGGGACGGAGTACGAGTGAACGCGGACCGCCGGGGCGGCACACGTCCTAGTGCCCCGGGAGGTAACGTTTGCGCGAGAGTGCGTGCCGGGCGTCGCGACGGGGCGAACGTTGCCTGCCGGGGCACTAGGTACGCCTGCCCCGTTCCACCAGCAGCCGGGAACCGGTGAGCCGGTCTCCGAAGACGTCGTCCGGGTTGGACAGGACGCAGGTGTCGAGGGAGAGGCAGCCGCAGCCGATGCAGTCGGTGAGGTGGTCGCGGAGGCGGTTGAGCTGCTGGATGCGCTTGTCCAGCTCGGCGCGCCAGGCCTCGGAGAGGCGGGCCCAGTCCTCGCGGGTCGGGGTGCGTTCCTCGGGGAGTTCGGCCAGGGCCTCACGGATCGTCACCAGGGGGATGCCGACCCGTTGGGCGGCCCGGACGAAGGCGACCCTGCGGAGCGTGTCGCGGTGGTAGCGGCGCTGGTTGCCCGCGGTGCGACGGCTGCTGATCAGCCCCTTGGACTCGTAGAAGTGCAGGGCGGAGACGGCGGCGCCGCTGCGGGCGGCGAGCTGGCCGACAGTGAGCTCGTGGATCGTCTCGGGAATCTGGGGCACCCCTCGAACCCTACCCAGTCGCTCCTGGTGTCCTGCCCGGCTCCGTTGACAGGGAACCCGCACCCGACCATGCTAAGCAGTTGCTTAGCATGACGTCGCGCGAGAGGGCCACAGAGACATGGCAGAGCCGAGGATCTTCACGTCCGCCGAGGAACTCAGGTCGGCGGTGGGCGAGCAGCTGGGACACACGGACTGGCTGGAGGTCGACCAGAAGCGGATCGACCTGTTCGCGGAGGCCACCGGGGACCACCAGTGGATCCATGTCGACCCGGAGCGCGCCGCGTCGGGCCCGTTCGGGACGACCATCGCGCACGGGTATCTGACCCTCTCCCTGCTGCCGCTCTTCGGACCCCAGCTGATCAAGGTCGAGGGCGTGAAGATGGGCGTCAACTACGGGACGAACAAGGTGCGTTTCCCCTCCCCCGTCCCGGTCGGCTCCCGGCTGCGCGCGACCGCGACGATCACCGGCGTCGAGGACGTGACCGGCGGCGTCCAGGTCGCCGTCGCCTTCAGCGTGGAGCGCGAGGGCGGGGACAAGCCCGTGTGCGTGGCGGAGTCCGTGTCCCGCTACTACCTCTGACCACGCGGTGGGCGCTACTTCGACGCGCCCACCATCCGCAGCACGAGGTCGGCGTACAGTGCGCCGACCTCCTCCGGTGTGCGCGGGCCGTCGACGTTGAACCAGCGGGCCACGTCGATGCACAGGGAGAGCACGGCGAGGGTGGTGCCGCGCACGTCCAGGACCTGGAACTCGCCCGACTCCACGCCGTCCTCGATGATCCCGCGCACCTCCGCGTCGACCTGCCGGCGCAGCGCGAGGATCTCGGCGCGGGCGGCCGGGCCGAGGGCGTCGAGTTCGTACTGCACGACCCGCGCGGTGGTGCGCCGCCCGGCGTGCCAGCGGACGAAGGAGCTCACGGCCTCCGTGAGGCGCTCGGTGGCACTGCCGTCGGCGGCCGCCGCCGTGCGCAGGATGTCCAGCGCACGGTCGTGGCCGATCCGGCTGATGCGGTGGAGCAGCTCTTCCTTGGTCTTGTAGTGGATGTAGAGAGCGGCGGGGCTCATGCCCGCCCGGCCGGCGATGTCGCGGGTGGTCGTCGCGTGGTAGCCGCGCTCGGCGAAGGCCTCCACGGCGGCGACGAGCAGTCGCCGGGCCGCGTCAGGGGTGACCTCTTCCCACGGCTCGATCTCGCCGCCGGCCGTCTCCTGAGCCGTACTCATCGCTCGCTCGCCCCTCTCGGTACAGGAGCTACACCATACCGCCGAAGCTGAGCGGCCGCTTAGAGTGGCCGCTCAGCCAGGGAAAACCCTCGGCCGAAGCCGCCGTCAGAGCTTCTCGAACGGGTGGTACACGGGGGCGGCCGCGTCCTGCTTGTCCCTGATCACCTTGGCCAGGGTGAAGGCGGACGTGACGAGGTAGAGCACGGCGATGCCGAGGAAGGCCCGCACCCAGGCGTCGGCGTCCAGCTTGAAGATGCCGATGGCGGTGGCCGCCATGGCCACGGCGAAGGACGCGACCGCCTGGCCGTGGAAGGCGGCGGTGTTCTGCTTGACCGGAGTCTCACTCATGGGCAGAAGCATCGCCGGACGAGACCGCCGCCACATCCGTCGGGGTACTCAGACGGGTACTCAGACCCGGCTCTCAGAACGCCGAAACCCCCGTCAGCGCGCGCCCGATGACCAGTTTCTGGATCTGGCTCGTGCCCTCGTAGAGGGTCATCACACGGGCGTCGCGCAGCAGCTTGCCCACCGGGTACTCGTCGATGTAGCCGTAGCCGCCGAAGACCTGCAGGGCGTTGTTCGCGGCGCGGACGGCGGCCTCGGAGGCGAAGAGCTTGGCCTTGGAGGACTCCACCGCGAAGGGCAGGCCGCGGTCGATCAGATCGGCGACCCGCCAGGTCAGCAGCCGGGCCGCGTCCACGTCGACGGCGATGTCGCTGATCAGTTCCTGGACGAGCTGGTGGCGGGCGATGGGCTTGCCGAACTGCTCCCGCTCCCCCGCGTACCGCACCGCCGCGTCCAGTGCGGCCTGGGCTATGCCGACACAGCCCGCCGCGACCGACATCCGGCCCTTGGCCAGCGCGGACATGGCGACCGAGAAGCCCTTCCCTTCCTCCCCCAGCAGCGCAGAAGCGGGCACCCGGACGCCGTCGAGGACCAGTTCGGCGGTCGCCTGGCCGCGCAGACCGAGCTTGCCGTGGATGGTGCGGCGGGTGAGACCCGGGGTGTCGGCGGGGACCAGGAAGGCGGAGACGCCCTTGTGGCCGGGGGCGTCCGTGGAGCGGGCGAAGAGGAGGACGACGTCGGCCCAGGTGCCGTTCGTGATGAACATCTTGGTGCCGTCGAGGACGTAGTCGTCGCCGTCGCGGACCGCGCGGGTGGCGAGGTTGCCCGCGTCGGAGCCGGTACCGGGCTCGGTGAGGCCGAAGCAGCCGACGTATGCCCCGGAGGTGAGGCCGGGCAGCCACCGCCGCTTCTGCTCCTCGCTGCCCCAGGCCGCGATCGTCTTGGCGACCAGCCCCAGCGACACGGAGACGATCCCCCGCACGGACGAGTCGCCGCGCCCCAGCTCCTCCGTGACCAGGCAGTACGCGAGATGGTCGCCGCCCGAGCCGCCGTACTCCTCGTCGATCGTCAGCCCCAGGAAGCCGACCTCGCCGAGCTTCTTCACGATGCCGCGGTCGACCTCCTCGGCCCGGTCCCAGGCGACGACGTGCGGGGCGATCTCGTGTTCCACGAAGTCCCGGGCGAGCCGCCGGACGGCCTCCTGCTCCTCGCCGAGCCCCAGATTCACCACGACCTCACCCCTTCACGGCTCGCGCACGCCTTCAAGCTCTTGAAAGCCGGACCTTTAAATTAGCACTGCTAGTTTCTTCGGCGCAGCCCTACTATGTGCGCCATGGCCCGACCGCGCAAGCCCCTGCTGAGCACCGACCGGATCGTCGAGACCGCACGGACGCTCGTGGACGCGGAGGGGCTGGCGGCCCTCTCCACCCGCCGGCTCGCCGCCGAGCTGGGCGTCAGCGGGCCCTCGCTCTACAACCACTTCCGCACGAAGGGCGAGATCCTGGAGGCCGTCGCCGACTCGGTGAGCGCCCAGGTCGACCTGTCGATGTTCGAGGACGGCCGGGAGTGGCGGACCGCGCTGCACGACTGGGCGGTCTCCTACCGGGCCGCCCTGCGCGACCACCCGAACATCGTGCCCGTCCTCGCCCAGGGCCCCGGCCGCCGCCCGGCCGGACTGCGCGTCGCCGACGCCGTCTACGGCGCGATGGTCGCGGCGGGCTGGCCGCCCGCACAGGCCACCTCCATCGGCGCGCTGATGCGGTACTTCGTCATGGGCTCCGCGCTCGGCTCGTTCGCCGGCGGCTTCGTCGACGACGCCGGCGCCTACGACCCCGCCGACTACCCCCACCTCGGGCAGGCGCACCTCCTCGCCGAGCGGCAGGAGAAGATCGACGAGCGGGCGTTCGAGACGGGGCTCACGGCCCTGCTGGACGGACTGGCACAGCAGTACGCGCAGGTGCGATAGCCGGCACCTTTCGGCCGGCGCCGAAGTGTCCGGGGCGCATGCTGGGATCCATGACCACCAGGGACGCACGGACGCCGGGGCTGGCCGCGCTGGCCGGGCTGCTGGCCGACGAGACGCGGGCCGCGTGCCTGCTGGCGCTGCTCGACGGACGGGCCTGGACCGCCGGTGAGCTGGCCCGGCACGCGGGCGTGGCCGCATCGACGCTGAGCGAGCACCTCGGCAGGCTGGTGGCGGGCGGTCTCCTCGCCGAGGAACGGCAGGGGCGACACCGGTACGTCCGCCTCGCCGACGCCCGGGTCGCCCAGCTCGTGGAGGATCTCGCCGCCCAGGTCGCCCCCGGCCCGGCCGCCGGTCCGCGCACCCTGCGGGCCGCGAGCGCCGGTTCCGCGATGGCCCGCGGCCGCACCTGTTACGACCATCTCGCGGGCCGCCTGGGCATCGCCGTCACCGACGCGCTCACCGCGCACGGGCTGCTGCGCCAGGACACCGGGTTCGCGCTGACGGACCGGGGCCTCGGCTGGTTCGAGGACGCCGGCATCCCGCTCGACCGGTCGACCCGCCGTCCGCTGGCCCGGGCCTGCCTCGACTGGACCGAACGCCGTCCGCACCTCGCGGGCGTCGCGGGGGCGGCCCTGTGCCGGCACGCCCTGGACGCGCGGTGGTGCGTACGGATCGGCTCGGAGCGGGCGGTGCGGGTGACGGCGGCGGGCGAACGGGCGCTCGGCGAGCTGCTGGGCATCGAGGCGGCGACTCTCACTCAGGGCCCCGGCGGGACCCCGTCCGAAATCCGCGAGCCTCCGCCCCTCTCCCCTTCCTAGTCTCTGGAGCATGATGAACAGCCCCCGGACCTCTGTGCCCGCCGCCTGCGCCGCCGCCTTCACCGTCGTGGCCTGGGCGTCCGCCTTCGTCGCCATCCGCAGCGCCGGGGACGCGTACCATCCGGGCGCCCTGGCGCTCGGGCGGCTGCTGACCGGCGCGGCGATGCTGGGGATCATCTGCGTCATACGGCGGGAGGGGTGGCCGCCACAAGCCGCCTGGCCCGGGATCGCGGTGTCGGGGGTGCTGTGGTTCGGGTTCTACATGGTCGCCCTGAACTGGGGCGAGCAGCAGGTGGACGCCGGTAC
The DNA here is from genome assembly GCF_040295925.1 of Streptomyces sp. NPDC002588. Taxonomy (NCBI): domain Bacteria; kingdom Bacillati; phylum Actinomycetota; class Actinomycetes; order Kitasatosporales; family Streptomycetaceae; genus Streptomyces; species Streptomyces sp. NPDC002588. The sequence goes on along the minus strand of NZ_JBEOWF010000011.1, from coordinate 739 downwards.
CGCGGCCCTGGTGGTGAACATCGGGCCACTGCTGATCGCCCTGCTGAGCGCGCGGCTGCTCGGGGACGGGCTGCCGCGCAGGCTGCTGGCGGGGATGGCGGTCTCGTTCGCGGGGGCGGTGGTCGTGGGCCTGTCGATGTCGGGCGGCGGCGGGTCCTCGCTGCTCGGGGTGGTGCTGTGCCTGTTGGCCGCCGTGGCGTACGCGGGCGGGGTGGTGGCGCAGAAGCCGGCGCTCGGGCACGGGAGTGCGCTGCAGGTGACGGCGTTCGGGTGTCTGATCGGGGCGGTGGGGTGCCTGCCGTTCGCCGGACAGCTCGTCTCCGACGCGGCCGACGCCCCGCTGTCGGCCACCCTCGACATGGTCTACCTGGGGGTCGTGCCGACCGCTCTCGCCTTCACCACCTGGGCGTACGCCCTGGCCCGGACCACCGCCGGGCGCATGGGCGCGACGACCTACGCCGTGCCCGCGCTGGTCGTGCTGATGTCCTGGCTGTTCCTGGACGAGGTGCCCGGGGCGCTCACCCTGGCGGGCGGGGCCCTGTGCCTGGCGGGGGTGGCGGTGTCACGTTCGAAGCCCCGCCGCGCCCCGGCACCGGAGCCCAGCCCCGAAGGGGAGCGAGCCCTGCGCCAGGAGGAAAACACACCCTAGGGCGTGTTTCGAAAGTCCCGCCTGCCTGGCGACGCCTGGCACGCACTCCCCCAGAGGGGGGACCCCCAGCCGCGTTGTCGGGCTCGCCCC